>NZ_JBFUMP010000006.1:0-307074 GCF_054049315.1 Cellulomonas sp. P5_E12
CGACCCCGACCCCGCCGCGCGTGCCCGCGCGCGGGCCGCACGGGACGCCGTCGCGTCCGGTCGGGACCCGTGGGCGCACGACGACCTGCCGACGAACCCGTGGCCGGACGAGGACTCTCGGTCCGTCACGCTGGTCCACCTCGCGGTCACCGCCCTCGACGTCGCTCCTGCGGGTGCCGAGCAGGGCCGACTGTGGGGCGGGCCGTCCGGTGGTGACCTGCGCGCGCACCGCGCGCTGGACCGGGTGCAGGGGATCGTCGGCGGGTCGGGGATCCTCGTCGCCACCCTGCAGGGCGGGCGCGACGTGCGGGACCAGGTGCACCTGCGGTCGTGGGGCGAGCAGACCGAGCCGGCGCGACCCGTGGACCGGCCGTGGCCGGGCAGGCTGCCCGACCCCGCACCGGCGACGGTGCTCGACCCGCCCCAGCGGGTCGACGTGCGCGACGCCGCCGGGGTGCCCGTGGTGCTCGACGTGCGCAGCGGGATGCGCGGCGAGCCGGCGTGGGTGCGGTGGCTGCCGCGCGAGCCGGACGACGCACCGGTGGCCGCCAGGCCGTCGGGTGCCCGCGGGCGGGCGGAGGGTCGTCGCCGGGTCGAGGCGTGGGATGTCGCCGTCGAGCGGGTGCGGTCCGCTGACGACGGGACCGGCTCGCCCAGCGCGGTGGTCGGGTGGGCCGGGCCGTGGCTGTTGAGCGAGCGCTGGTGGGCGACGGCCGACGACCGCCCCGGGCTGCGAGCGCACCTGCAGGTGACCTTCGACGACGGTCGCGCGGTGCTGCTGGCGTGCACGGCGAGCGGGTGGACGTGCGAGGCGACCTATGACTGAGGGGGTCCTTCCGCGCTACGCCGAGCTGCACGCCCACTCCGCGTTCAGCTTCCTCGACGGAGCCAGCCAGCCCGAGGAGCTCGCGGCCGAGGCGTCGCGGCTCGGGCTGCGCGCGCTCGGGCTCACCGACCACGACGGGCTCTACGGCGTGGTCCGGTTCGCGCAGGCGGCCAAGGCGGTCGGGCTGCCCACGGTGTTCGGTGCCGAGCTGCACCTGCCTGCGCCGGACGGTCGTCGGCACCCGCGGGAGAAGACGCGCGCCACCCCGGGGCCGCCGGTGCTCGACCTCCCCACCGGCATCCCGGACCCGCGGGCATCGCACCTGCTCGTCCTCGCCCGCGGGCCGGACGGCTACCGCGCGCTGTCCCGCGCGATCGCCGAGGCGCACCTGCGGACGGGGCAGAAGGGGGCCGCGGACTACCGGCTCGAGCAGCTCGCGGAGACCGCCGCCGGCCAGTGGCTGGTGCTCACGGGCTGCCGCAAGGGGTCCGTGCGGCGCGCGCTCGCGGGCGGGGACCCGTCGGGCGTCGCCGGGGTCAGCCCCACCGGGGTCGCCGCCGCGAGGACCGAGCTGGACCGGCTCGTCGCGCTGTTCGGGCGGGACAACGTGGCCGTCGAGGTCACCGCGGCCGGCGATCCGTACGACTCCGACCGCGCCGACGCGCTCGCGCACMTCGCGGCCGACGCCGGCCTCCCGCTCGTCGCCACCGGCAACGTGCACTACGCGACGCCACGGGACGCCGACCTCGCCGCCGCGCTCGCGGCGGTCCGCGCCCGGTCGTCGCTGGAGGACCTGGACGGCTGGCTGCCGGGCGGCCCGATGGCGCACCTGCGGTCGGCCACCGAGATGCTCGCGCTGCACCGTCGGCACCCCTCGGCGGTGGTGACCGCGGCCGACCTGGCCGACGAGTGCGCGTTCGACCTGTCGCTCGTCGCTCCCCAGCTGCCGCCCTACCCCGTGCCCGCGGGCCACACCGAGGCCACCTGGCTGCGCGAGCTGGTCCGCCGCGGCGCGCTCGAGCTGTACGGGCCACCGGAGACGGAGAAGGTCCCGGGTGCGTACGCGCAGCTGGCGCACGAGCTGCGCGTCATCGAGGACCTCGGCTTCCCGGGGTACTTCCTCGTGGTCTACGACCTGGTCGACTTCTGCCGCCGCAACGGGATCATGGCTCAGGGCCGCGGCTCGGCCGCCAACTCCGCGGTCTGCTACGCGCTGCGGGTGACCGCGGTCGACGCCGTCCGGCACGGGCTGCTGTTCGAGCGGTTCCTCGCCCCCGAGCGCGACGGGCCGCCGGACATCGACGTCGACATCGAGTCGGCGCGGCGCGAGGAGGTCATCCAGTACGTCTACGAGAAGCACGGACGTACACATGCCGCGCAGGTGGCCAACGTCATCTCCTACCGGCCGCGGTCGGCGGTCCGGGACGCCGCGCGGGCGCTCGGGTACGACGCCGGGCAGCAGGACGCGTGGGCGCAGTCGATCGAGCGGTGGGGGAGCCTGCGCTCGACCGCGCCGACCCCTCCGCCCGAGAAGCCGTCCGCGGGGCCGGGTCGGAAGGCGCGCCCGCACACCGGCCACACGGGACCGGTGCCCACCACCGCGCGCGAGGACCGCCGGCGCACGCAGGCCTCGATGTGGGGCAACACGTGGGAGCCGCCGTCGGTGCTGCGTGCCGCGAAGGGGGTGGAGACGCCGGGGCTGGCCACGGCCGACGGGCACGACGTCGTCCCGGCGGTCCGGCCACCGTCGGCGGACGACCTCGACGAGATCCCGGAGCAGGTCATCGACCTGGCGGACCGGTTCCTGCGCCTGCCGCGGCACCTCGGCATCCACTCCGGCGGCATGGTCATGTGCGACCGCCCGGTCATCGAGGTGTGCCCGGTGGAGTGGGCGCGGATGCCGGGCCGCACGGTGCTGCAGTGGGACAAGGAGGACTGCGCGGACGCGGGGCTGGTGAAGTTCGACCTGCTCGGGCTCGGCATGCTCACCGCGCTGCGCATCGGGTTCGGGTTCGTGCACGAGCACGAGGGCGAGGAGCTCGACCTGCACGGGCTGCCGGCCGAGGACACGCGCGTGTACGACCTGCTCAGCGCGGCAGACACCGTCGGGGTGTTCCAGGTGGAGTCGCGCGCGCAGATGGGCACGCTGCCGCGCCTGCAGCCGCGCACGTTCTACGACATCGTCATCGAGGTCGCCCTCATCCGCCCCGGCCCCATCCAGGGCGGCTCGGTGCACCCGTACATCGAGCGCGCGCACGGACGCCAACCGGTCACGTACCTGCACCCGCTGCTGGAGAAGTCGCTGGCCAAGACCAAGGGCGTCCCGCTGTTCCAGGAGCAGCTCATGCAGATGGCCATCGACGTCGCCGACTTCACGCCGGCGGAGGCCGACCAGCTGCGGCGGGCGATGGGGTCCAAGCGCTCGACCGAGCGGATGGAGGCGATGCGCGGGCGGCTGATGTCCGGCATGGCCGGGCACGGGATCGACGAGAAGACCGGGGCGGAGATCTTCGACAAGCTCAGGGCGTTCGCCGACTTCGGGTTCCCGGAGTCGCACGCCTACTCGTTCGCGTTCCTGGTGTACGCCAGCGCGTGGCTGAAGGTGTACCACCCGGCCGCGTTCTACGCGGGGCTGCTGGCCGCGCAGCCGATGGGCTTCTACTCGCCGCAGAGCCTGGCGGCCGATGCGCGCCGGCACGGCCTGGAGGTGCTGCGCCCGGACGTGCAGGCGTCGGATGCGCTGGCGCGCGTCGAGCGGCTGGGTCCGACGCCGGACGGCGGCGAGCCGCTCCTCGTCCCCGCGCCGAGCGGCACCGGTCCGGTCACCGCGCCGGGGGTGCGCACGGGGGACGGGACGCGGTCCCTCGCGGTCCGGCTGGGGCTCTCGTCGGTCCGGTCGGTGGGGGAGGACGTCGCGCAACGGGTGGTCGACGAGCGCCGCGCGCACGGCCCGTTCGCCGACCTGCGCCAGCTGGTCCGACGGGTGCAGCTGTCGACGGCGCAGCTCGAGGCCCTCGCCACCGCCGGCGCGCTCGACAGCCTGGACGTCACTCGGAGGGAGGCGCTCTGGGCCGCCGGCGCGCTCGCGCAGGAGGGACCGGACACGCTGCCGGGCGTCTCGGTGGGGGTGAGCGCGCCGATGTTGCCTGGGCTCAGCGATGTCGAGATCGCCACCGCGGACGTGTGGGCGACGGGCGTCTCGGTCGACTCCTACCCGACGCAGTTCGTCCGCGACGGGCTCGACGCGGCGGGGGTCCTGCGGGTCGAGCAGGCGTACACCCACGAGCTCGGGCGGCGGGTCGCCGTCGCCGGCGTCGTGACCCACCGGCAGCGGCCGGGTACCGCGGGCGGGATCACGTTCCTGTCGCTCGAGGACGAGACCGGGCTGCTCAACATCATCTGCTCGGCAGGGTTGTGGCAGAAGTTCCGCAAGGTCGCCCGCACGTCACGGGCGCTCGTCGTTCGCGGTCGGCTGGAGCGGTCGGACGGGGCGACCAACCTGGTGGCCGAGCACCTGAGCGCCATGTCGCTGAAGGTCCGGACGGCGTCGCGGGACTTCCGGTGACGCTCAGGCCTGGGTGACGGCCTCGTCGTCGTCGAGATGCTGCGTGTCGTCCACCGGCTCGACCTCGTCGTCCGCCTCGTCCTCGTCCATCGGCGGGTCCATCGTGCGCAGCCGCGCGAAGATCGCCCAGCAGACCGCCACGAGCGGGACGGCGATGACCGCGCCGAGGATCCCCGCGGTCAGGGTTCCCGCGGTGACGGCCAGCGCGATGATCACCGGGTGCAGCGCCACCTGCTTGCCCATCACGATCGGCTGCAGGAAGTGCCCCTCGAACTGGCCGATCAGGGCGATGCCGGCACCGACGAGCGCCGCCGACAGCAACCCGTTCGCGGCGAGAGCCACGATCATCGCCACCACCATCGCCAGCGGAGCGCCGATCAGCGGGATGAACGCACCGATGAACACCAGCACCGCGAGCGGGGCGGACAGCGGCACCCGAAGGATGGTCAGCAGGATGAAGGCCAGGATCCCGTCGGTGACCGCGATGATCACCGTGCCGCGCGTGTAGCCGGAGAACGTGTACCAGCCGGCGCCGCCCGCGGTCTTCCAGTTCTCGCGCACGCGAGCGGGCAGCTGGTTGAGGAACCACGTCCACATCTCGCGCCCACGCGCCAGGAAGAACACCGTGCAGAAGATGGCCAGCGCGAGCGCGGTGAACACCTCGACCACGGAGCCGGCTCCGGCGGCCGCCTGGCCCGCCAGGTCACCGGCGTGCTCCTGCACCCACTTCTGGCCGTTGTTGATCCACTCGGCGATCTGGTCGTTCGTGATGGTGAACGGCAGGTTCCCGCTCTCCAGGAAGTCGGTGATCTGCCCGATGCCGTCGCTGAACTGCTCGGTGAGGTCGGTCCACTGGTTGGCGATCGAGTACCCGACGTACGTCAGGAGCCCCAGGAAGAAGACGATGCCGCTGAGGAGTGCCAGGGCGGTCGCGAGCCCGCGGGGCATCGACCGGGCGAGGAAGTCGACGAGCGGCCGCAGGACCGCGGTGAACACGCACGCCAGGAACAGCGCCACGAACAGCAGCTGCACGCGACCCGTGACGTAGAAGATCAGCGCGACCATCGCGATGACGACCAGCAGCCGCCACGAGGTGCCTGCTGCGTTGCGCAGCCATCGCGGAGCGGTGTGCTCGACCCCKTACGCGCTCGGGTTGCGCCGCGCGCCGGCGACCTTGCGCGCCGATGGGGTGGACGTGGTCCGTCCGGTCGAGCTGCTGGCGTCGGTCATGGGGCTCCCTGCATCACAGCCGGTGACGGCCGGTCCCGGCGTCTGCGGCAAGTCTGCCTCGCACGCGCGATGCGTGCCCGGGCGCCGCGCCGTGCTATCTTTTCTGCCGCACCTGAGGGCGCCTCCGGGTGCCCTGCGGTCCACCTGTCCGGGTGGCGGAATGGCAGACGCGCTAGCTTGAGGTGCTAGTGCCCGAAAGGGCGTGGGGGTTCAAGTCCCCCTCCGGACACTCGTTGAGACAGCGACGAAAGTGCCCCTGATCTGCGGAGACGCGGATCGGGGGTTTTTTCGTCTCGTGAGCTCGGGACCTCTGGCCCTGGTCGCCGTCGGCCGCACGACGACGATGGAGTTGTCGGTCACCACGGGGTGGCCGCCGCGATCGGGGAGGACATCATGACGCGCGTGCTGGTCGCCTACGGGAGTACCCGAGGCGGCACCGAGGGTGTGGCGGAGACGATCGGCGAGGACCTGCGTGAGCACGGTCACGATGCCGTCGTCCGACCTGCCGCCGAGGTCGAGCGACTTACGGACGTCGACGCGGTCGTCGTCGCGGGTGCGCTCTACGCGGGCCGTTGGCACAAGGACGCGCGCCGGTTCGTCCGCCGCCACGCGCAGGGGCTGTCCCAGGTTCCGGTCTGGCTCGTCGCCACCGGTCCGCTCGACGCGACCGCGACGACAGGGGAGATCGGGCCCGTCGGCCAGGTGCGGGCCGCCGCGAAGCAGATCGACGCACGCGGGACGGTGACGTTCGGGGGGCGGCTGCTCCCGGATGCCACCGGGTTCCCGGCCTCCGCCATGGCGAAGAAGATGGCGGGCGACTGGCGGGACCCACAGCAGATCGCTCGGTGGGTGGACACGATCGACGAGGAGCTCGCGAAGTAGCGCGACGACCACCAGCCCGCCCGAGCCCGACCGGTGGCCCGGGCGTCTGCCCGCGCGCACCGGTCACGGGGATGCGCGACCTGACGTCATGCGCGGTGTGCGCGCACCCCAACCCACAGCCCCCGCCCAGGAGTGTCACAGGACTTTTGTCCCTAGTGTCCGTTTTGCGTCAGGTGGATACCTAGAAGCCAGATCCGCACCGCGCGGCAACCAGTCGTGCGGAGTTCCGAGACTGGCGAGGACGTCATGAGGTCATCAACGGGGATTGTGCACAGGGGCACCTTCGGGCCGGCGGGGAGGACGGTGGCGGCCCTCTTAGGTGCCGTCTTCGCCGTGATGATGTCGGGACCGGTCGCGGCTGCGGCCGCCGGCCCGCTCGTCGCGGCGACGCCGAGCAGCCCCACCGACGAGTCGAGGGTGCCGCACTACTTCGGCCCCTACCCCAACTGGGCGAACAGCCCGCAGGCGCTCGCGGACGCGGTCGTCACGCTGAGCAACGGCGGCGGCACGGGAGCCGAGGCCACGGCGACCGTCAACCCGAAGACCGGTGGCATCGACGCGATCACCGTCACGCAACCGGGCAGCGGATACACCACGCCGCCCGACGTCGCCGTCACGGCGGCGGGCGTCACCCCGACCCTCGCAGCGGCCACCGCCGCGATCTCGACGGGCGTGATCACGAGCATCGCGGTCGACGAGCCGGGCTTCGGGTTCGTCGCCCCGGTGGTCACCCTGACGGGTGGCAACCCGACTCCGGGCCTCGAGGCGACGGCGGTCGCGAGCGGCGGTGTCGACGACGTCAGGCTCACCGACCCCGGCAGCGGCTACACGATCCAGCCGATCGTGAAGTTCACGCTGCCCGACATTCCCGGTGGCACGCCTGCGACTGCGACGGCGACCATGGACGCGAACGGCGTGGTCACCGCGATCGAGGTCGTCGATGCCGGCTCCGGCTACACCACGGCCCCGACCGTCACGATCCTCGACGGCGACCAGGTCAACGCGACGGCGGCGACCGCCGAGGCGACGGTCGGGATCGGCCAGATCGACGTCACGACGGGCGGCGAGGGATACGACTCCGCTCCGGTGGTCGCGATCACCGACACCGTCGGGACCGCCGACAAGGGTGCGAGCGCCACTGCGACCGTCGCGGTCAAGGGCGCCGTCACGGGCATCACCGTCACGAGCCCCGGGGCCGGCTACCTGACGCCCGGGCTGAAGAAGTTCGTCGACACCCTGCCGGGTCTGGGCCCGGACGGGGCGAACGACCTCGGCCAGTACATCCCGGTCGCGGTCCCGGACACGACCACCTATCCCGGCACGGACTACTACGAGATCGCGGTGGTCCAGTACCGCATGAAGTTCCACCGCGACCTCCCGGCGACGTTGCTGCGGGGCTACGTGCAGCTCTCCACGAGCGTGGTGCCCGGGCGCCAAGTCGCGCTCAGCAACGCCAACCTCGACCCGACCGTCGCCGACACGCCGATCACGGGGTTCACCGGGGTCGACGACCCGCACTACCTCGGCCCGACGATCGTCGCGACGAAGGACAAGCCCGTCCGGATCCTGTTCCGCAACCTGCTCCCGACGGGTGTCGCGGGCGACCTCTTCCTGCCCGTCGACACCTCGCTGATGGGCTCCGGGGCAGGTCCCGACATGATGACGCTGGACGCGAACGGCGTGCCGATGGAGATGGCCGCCGACGAGGGCACCGTCACGGACGGGGTGCGCAACCCCATGTGCGGACAGACCCCCAAGCCCCGGACCTGCTACTCGGAGAACAGGGCGACCCTGCACCTGCACGGCGGCATCACGCCGTGGATCAGCGACGGCACCCCGCACCAGTGGGTGACGCCCGCCGGCGAGGACACGGCGTACCCGACGGGCGTCAGCGTGAGCAACGTCCCCGACATGCCCGACCCGGGCCCGGGCGCGCAGACCTTCTTCTACACGAACCAGCAGAGCGCGCGGCTGATGTTCTACCACGACCACTCCTGGGGCATCACGCGGCTCAACGTGTACGCCGGCGAGGCCTCGGCATACCTGATCACCGACCCGATGGAGCAGAGCCTCATCGCTCCCGGAGGCGCACTTGACGGCTTGGGCCTCGGGACCCCGCTGGTCGTCGAGGACAAGACCTTCGTGCCGAGCGCGGCGACCATGGCCCAGCAGGACCCGACGTGGGATGCCGCGAAGTGGGGTGGCATGGGCAGCCTGTGGGCCCCGCACGTCTACATGCCCGCGCAGAACCCCGGCTCCGCCTCGGGCATGAGCTCGTTCGGACGCTGGATGTACGGCCCGTGGTTCTGGCCGCCGGCCAAGGACGCCACGTACCCGCCGATCGACAACCCGTACTACGACCCGACCTGCGACCCGGACGTGCAACCGTTCTGCGAGCCGCCGCAGATCCCGTCCACCCCGAACGTCTCAGTGGGCATGGAGGCCTTCAACGACACGCCCACTGTCAACGGCACGGCCTACCCGACGACGACCGTCGACCCGAAGTCGTACCGCTACCGCGTCCTGAACGCGTCCAACGACCGCTTCTGGAACCTCTCCTGGTACGTCGCGGACCCGACGACGGGCACGCTCAGCGAGGTCGCCCTCAAGACGTCCGAGCTCGAGGCCGCGCAGACCGACCCGGTGGTCTTCCCGACTCCTGACCTGGCGAAGAGCCCCAAGGGCCCGAGCTGGGTCCAGATCGGCACCGAGGGTGGCTTCCTGCCCGCCCCGGTCATCGTCCCGGCGCACGAGACCACCTGGATCACCGACCCGACGCGGTTCGACGTGGGCAACGTCGACCAGCACTCCCTGCTGCTCGCACCGGCCGAGCGGGCCGACGTCATCGTCGACTTCTCGCAGTACCGGGGCAAGACGCTCATCCTGTACAACGACGCCCCTGCGGCCTTCCCGGCACGCGTCCCCGGCTACGACTACTACACCGGCGGACCGGACCTCTCCCCGGCCGGTGCACCGAGCACGCTGCCCGGGTACGGACCGAACACGCGCACCGTCATGCAGGTGAAGGTGTCGAGCGCCGCACCCGCCACCGCGTTCGACCGGCCGAACACCACGGCCGACCGCATGGGCGCGCTCGTGACGGCGTTCGCGCACCACGCCGACGGCTCCGGGGTCTTCGAGTCCGGCTCGGACCCGGTCATCGTCGGGCAGGACGCGTACGACTCCGCCTACGGGACGGACTTCGCGGCCACCGGCAACTGCAGCGGGCCGAACCCGGCGCCGAAGTGCGATGGCTTCGCCCGTATCCACCAGCAGGGCGGCGACCCGTTCACGTTCGACACGCTCGCCGGCACGAAGCTGTCGATCCCGCTGCAGGGCAAGGGGATCCACGACGAGATGAACTCGGCCAACTTCGACGAGTGGGGACGGATGACGGCCAACATGGGCCTCGAGGCGCCGGGGGCGACCCCGCTGCTGCAGAACATCATCCTGTACCCGTTCGTCAACCCCGCGACCGAGCTGCTCGACACCACAGGTCTGCCCAGCAGCCTGGACGTCACACCGATCTCGTCGTCGGCGGACGGCACCCAGATCTGGAAGATCACGCACAACGGCGTGGACACCCATCCGCTGCACTTCCATCTCTACGACGTGCAGCTGATCAACAGGGTCACCTGGGACAACATCATCATCCCGCCTGATCCCACCGAGCTGGGCTGGAAGGACACGGTCAGAGTCAGTCCGCTCGAGGACACCATCGTCGCCGTGCGTCCGATCGTCCCGACGCTCCCGTTCGGCGTCCCCGACAGCGTGCGGCCGCTGAACCCGATGATGCCCATCGGCGCCAAGGGGTCGCTCAACGGCCCCAACGGCACCGAGGCGGGCTTCAACAACACCGACACCAACGGCAACCCCGTCGCGCCCATCGAGAACGTGCTCGCCGACTTCGGGTGGGAGTACGTGTGGCACTGCCACATCCTCAGCCACGAGGAGATGGACATGATGCGGCCGGTGTCGGTGCACGTGGCCAGGGCGCTGCCTGACGCGCCGGTTCTGACGTTCACCCGGGGAAGCGTGGACCTCGCGTGGACGGACGGGACTCCGGTCGACTACGCGCAGCCGTCGACGTGGACGAACGCGGGGACCGCGGAGGTCGGCTTCCGCATCGAGCGGGCCGAGGTCACCGACGGCGTCGTGGGGGCCTACGCGGTCGTCGCCAACGCCCCGGCCAACTCGACGACGTACTCCGACAACCCGCCCGACCCGACGGCGACCTACACCTACCGGGTCATCGCCTGGAACGCGGCCGGCGACTCGCCGTCCAACGACGTCACGGTCGTGGGTCTGCCCAAGGCCCCGACGGCACTGGCGGCCGTGGTCGAGTCGGCGCCGGCGCTGCCGGCCGGCGCGCAGGTGGCGGTCAGCTGGACCAACAACGCGTCCGACGCGACGAGCATCGTGCTCGAGCGTGCCGTGGGCGCCGGACCGTTCGGCGTGCTGGCCACGCTCGCGCCCGACGCCACCGGCTACACGGACGTCGCTGTCGGCCCTGGTCCGTACAGCTACCGCGTCGCCGCGGTGAACGCGATCGGCACGTCCGCGTACGCGGGCCCGGTCACGGTGGACGTCCCCAAGCCAGGGTCGACGACGGTCGTGCTGAACGCACCGAACCCGTCGTCCGTGGGCCAGGACGTCACCTTCACCGCCACGGTGAACGCGCTGCTGGCTGCGGGCACGCCGACCGGCGACGTCACGTTCGCGGTGAACGGCACGGGCACCACGGTGGCGCTGGACGCCGCCGGCTCGGCGACGTTCACGACGAACGCCCTGCCCGCGGGGGTGTACCCCGTCACGGTCGACTACGCCGGTGACGCCGTGTTCCTCCCGAGCTCGGCGTCGACGACGCAGACCGTGGACAAGACCGCGACGACGACCGCCGTCGTCAGCAGCGCGAACCCGTCGACCGTCGGCGGCAACGTGGTCTTCACGACGACGGTCAGCCCGTCGACCGCGACCGGGACGGTCCAGCTCACGATCGACGGCGTCGCCGTGGGTGCCCCCGTACCTCTCGTCGGTGGACAGGCTGACGTAGCGACGACCGCACTCACGGTCGGAACCCACGCCGTGGTCGCGACCTACAGCGGTGACGTCGCCTACCTCGGCAGCACCAGCCCGACGCTCACCCAGACTGTGGGCTCCGGGCTACGGGCTACCACCACGGTGGTGAGGAGCAACCGCGCACCGTCGACCTACGGGCAGGCCGTCACGTTCACGGCCACGGTCCGACCGACGACGGGCACCGGCATCCCGGCCGGCACGGTGCAGTTCACCGTCGACGGAGTCGACGTGGGCGGACTGGTGACGCTGAGCGCCAACGGGCGGGCGACGTACGCCACCTCCGCGCTGACCGGAGGCAGTCACTCGGTCATCGCGACCTACGGCGGCTCCGCCGTCTTCGCCGGAGGCAGCAGCGCGTTGCTCACGCAGGTCGTGAACCAGGCGACGTCCTCCACCGCCGTCACGAGCAGCCGCAACCCGTCGGTGTTCGGGCAGACGGTCACCTTCACGGCTCGGGTGACTCCCGCCGCGGCGACCGGGAGCGTGCAGTTCGTCGTCGACGGCAGTGCGGTGGGCGGTCCGGTGGCGCTCGATGCGACCGGGCGCGCCCGGTTCGTCACCAGTGCCATGGTGCCGGGGACGCACACCGTGTCGGCGGCCTACGGCGGGAGCGTCAACTTCCGCGCCAGCACGTCCGCAGTGCGGTCGCAGACGGTGAACAAGGCGTCCAGCAGGTCTGTCGTCACCTCCAGCGGCACCCCTGCCCCGCGGGGATCCACGGTGGTTCTCACGGCCACCGTCACAGCGGTCGCGCCGGGGGTGGGCACCCCGAGCGGCACCGTGCAGTTCCGGATCGACGGCTCCGCCGTCGGCGCACCGGTGGTGCTCAACGCGAGCGGCCAGGCCGCCTACTCGACGAGCACGTTGACCACGGGCAGGCACACCGTGTCCGTCGTCTACAGCGGGAGCGCCGGGTTCAACGCCAGCACGAGCGGGAACCTCACGCAACG
This sequence comes from Cellulomonas sp. P5_E12, assembly GCF_054049315.1. Lineage (NCBI taxonomy): Bacteria > Bacillati > Actinomycetota > Actinomycetes > Micrococcales > Cellulomonadaceae > Cellulomonas > Cellulomonas sp. P5_E12. The sequence continues at coordinate 12,533 of NZ_JBFUMP010000006.1, forward strand.
GATCCAGTAGCCGTCGCGTGGCCGGGACGGGAGGAGCCGCTGCTCCTCCCGTCCCGGCGCGCCCCGGGGTACTGGCCGGACCGGGGAAGGAGCCGGACTGCCGTCGACGGCAGCGTCGCGAGGTCCTCTCGCAGGACGATGTGAGGCCCCGTGTGTTCTCGGGAGCGCCCAGCCCCGGATGTGTGTCAGCTCGCGCCGAGGCCGGCCCGGTGCGCCACGACGACGGCCTGCACTCGATCGCGCACTCCGAGCTTCGCGAGGATGCGGGCGACGTGCGTCTTGACGGTCGTCTCCGCGAGGTAGAGCTCGGCAGCGATCTCGGCGTTCGACGAGCCCCGCGCCAGCACGCGGAGCACGTCCCGCTCGCGGTCGGTGAGGTCGTCGAGCCCGGGCGGGCGGTCCGCGCCCGGCTTCATCACGTACGTCTCGACGAGGCGCAAGACGACACTCGGCCCCAGCGTCGTCTCGCCCGCCGCGCACGCCTTGACGCCGGCGATCAGCCGGTCCGGCCGGGTCGTCTTGAGCAGGAAGCCGCTCGCGCCGGCCCGCAGGCCGTCGAGGACGTACTCGTCGAGGTCGAACATCGTGAGGATCAGGACGCGCGGTCGGGACGAGGCCGACGTGCTGGTGAGGCGCGCGGTCGCCGTGATCCCGTCGCCGCCCGGCATCTCGACGTCCATGAGCACGACGTCCGGGTGGAGGCGCTGCGCGAGCTGCACGGCGCTCACGCCGTCGCTCGCTTCGCCGACCACGTCGAGGTCGCCGTCGCTGCGCAGCACGGTGACGAGCCCCGCCCGGAGCAGGTCGTTGTCGTCCACCACGAGCACGCGGACGCTCACGGCACGACCACCGGCGTGGCGGGCATCCACGCGTCGACGACGAACCCGCCGCCCTCCCGCGGCCCGGTCGTGAGCGTGCCGCCGACGAACTCGACCCGCTCGGCGAGGCCGACCAGGCCGTAGCCTCGCCCGCTGGTGCCGAGGGCTGGGCTGTCGACGTCGACGACGCGCACGGTCACGCCGTCGGGGCGGGCGTCGATGGAGACCTCGGCCGCGCTGCCGGGCGCGTGGCGCACCACGTTGGTGAGCGCCTCCTGGACCACCCGGTGGACGGTCGGCAGCAGCGCGTCCGGCACCGTGCCCTTCGTCGTGAGCGCGACGGGTGTCCCGGCTGCGCGCACGCGGTCGACGAGCGAGCCGACGTCGGCCATCGACCGCGATGCGGACGACTGGGCGGGGATCAACCGGTCGAGCTCGGCGAGGGTCGACCGAGCCGTGTCGCGGACGACCGCAACGCATCGCTCCACGTCCTGCGGGTGCCGTGGCCACGACACCTGACCCGCCGACGCCTGGACGGCGATCAGCCCGACGGCGTGCGACACCACGTCATGCAGGTCGCGTGCAAAACCCGATCGTGCCGCGGTCACCGCCTCGAGTGCGGCGGCGCCGAGCTCCGCCTCGCGCAGGCGGATTGCCGTACGAGACTCTCGCTCGCGCCGTCGCGCCCAGCGCACCGCAAGACCGCCGCCCACGGCCCCGGCCAGGATCAGGACGACCGCCGCGACGTTCTCCGGGGCGGAGAGCTGGACGCTGAGGAGGGACGTCGACACCAGGGCGGCGGCGGCGACCCCGTCGGGGCTCCAGGACCTGGCGCGGCTCGCCACCGTCCACAGCAGCGAGCCGAGCGTGCCGATCGCCCAGAACGAGGGCATCACCGACGCGTCCAGCACGATGCCCAGGCCGAACACCACCGCCACGAGAAGGCACCCGAGGCCCGGAGCGGTACGTCGCAGCAGCACCGGCGCGGCGGCGAGCGCCGTCATCCCGACCGACGCACCCGACGCGGCGGCGCCCTCCATCCCGGAGAACGTCAGGGTCTCGACGACCGCCAGCGCGACGAGCGCGACGGCGATCACGACGTCCGCGCGGTTCAGTCGGGTGCCGACCGTCGGGTCCGTGGGTCGGTCGTCGGGGGGTGGATCTGCACGCAGCAGCCCGAGCTGGCGGCGAAGCTCGCTCGTGGCGAGCTGGGTCTGCTCGTGCACACGACGCAGTGCGGGAACCGGGTGGTCCGCGTCGAGGTGATCGACCTCGTCGAGGACGCTCCGCAGGCAGCCGCGCAGGACCACGAGGGTGTCCGCGTGCAGGCGRCGGCTCTCGTCGTGCACGGCGGCGAGCGCGACGTCGTCCGGACGGGTCTGGGTGAGGCGCTGCGCTCGGGCCGACTCCTGACGGGCGCGGTGCGCCGCGACCACCGCGAGACGGACCGCTACCCCGAGGCTCGCAAGCAGGACGGTGCCGAACAACCAGTTCGCCCAGCCGGCGCCGTCGAGCGCGGCGGCGATACCGGCCACCGCTGCGGCGACCAGCACGATCACTGCGTCGAGCCGACCGGGTCGCCTCATGCCGTCGAGCATAGGGAGGACAGGAGCGGTGCGGATCGTCCTCACGGACGACCTTTGTCGTCCGCGCGGCGACGCGACCGGGTGGCTCGAGGAGGACGCCGCCGCGGGTGACCGGTCCCTAGCGTCGATCCCATCGACCGCGACCGACGAAGCCCGAAGGAGCAGACATGTCCCCGACGCGTACCCCGCTCTCGACGCACCACAAGCTCGCGCTGGCCGGCGCGATCGTGCTGTCGACCTACGCCCTCGCCGACGCGATCTACCACGGGACCACCGGCGAGAACCTCCCGTACGACCCGATGACCTCTCCTGCGGGCTGGGCATACTTCGCGATGCTGCTGCACGGCTACACCTACGTGACCCTCGGGATCGTGCTCCTGCGTGAGGGTCCGCGCTTCGCCGGGACGAACCGCGTCGCCCGGGGGACGCGGAGGGTGCTGCTCGGCAGCCTGGCGGTGCTCGCCACCTGGTTCGGCGTCCTCGGACCGCTCGCGATCGCCGCTGGGCACCCGGAGTGGACGATCGCGGCGGCTGTCTCGAGCGTGAGCGGGCTCGCGTTCGTCGGGCTCATCGGCGGAAGCACCGTGCTCGGACTGGCGCTGCTGCGCGACCGGTCGCTGGGGTACGGCGCCCGGGTCCTGCAGGCGATGCTGCCCGCGTTCGCACTGATGGTTTTCGTGGCGTGGGTCGCCTACGACTTCGCGCACCCGGCGTACGTCGAGACCGTCCTGCAGTTCGGGATCGCACTCCTCGGAGTCGGCGTCGTGACCAGCGGCGTCGCCACGGGCGGGAGCGCAGAGAAGGTGCCGCAGGTCCGCTGAGCCCGAGGGGCGCAGCTCGGGTCGCACCCCCGGCCGACGCAGGTCCGCCGGTCAGTCGTCGATCTCCTCGGCGCCCCGGCCGGCGAGGTCGGCCAGGTGCGCCCGCATCGCCGCGAGCTGGTCGGGCGGGTGCCCCACCCAGTCCTCGAGCTCGCCGACGACCCGCACGGGCTCCCGGGTCCGGTAGGACCGCGTCGGGTTGCCCGGGAACCTCTTGTCGGTCACGTTGGGGTCGTCCTCGAGAGGCCCGGTCGGCTCCACGACGTAGATCCGACCCGGGCCGTCCCCCTGCGCCAGCTCCGCGCCCCACGTCGCCGCGTCGAGCGTCGCGGTCACGTAGACGTGCCCCGCCGTCCGACCGCCCCCGAAGTTCGACGTGCGGCCGGGCTCCAGCAGGTCGCCCACGGCCAGGTCCGCCTTCGTGCCGTGGAAGTAGGCGCCCGACGGGTGGACCTCGAAGGGCGTCGGCCCGTCCGTCATGCGCCCTCCCACGTTCGCGCGTCCGTGCGGAGCGGTCGGTCGAGGATCGTCGCGAGCCGCTCGACCTCGGCCGCCACAGCCTCGCGCTCGCCGGGGTCGGCGTCGGGGAACCAGGTCACGACGACCTCGTCTGCCGCCCACGACCAGGTGCCGCTGACGACGCCGCCGACGAGGGCGACGTTGGCCCCGCGACTGACCTCGCCGCGGTGCGCCGGCGGCACGACGTGCCGGTCGGCCGTCCCGGGGCCGAGGACCCACTGGTCGTACCGGGGAAGGAGCCGGACGGCCGTCGACGGCGGCGTCGCGACCAGCGCGTCGAGGTCCTCGCGCAGGACGAGGGCCGGTTCGCCGTCCACGTCGATCTCGGTGAGGCGGTCGTCGACGTCGGCGAGCCAGCTCCGGATGCGCTTGCGGGCGGCGCCGAGCCCCTCGCCGAGCCAGTACTGGAGGTGGTCGGGCGTCGTCGGCCCGTACGCCCGGACGTAGGACTCGACCGCGTGCCGCCCGGCGTCGTCGACGTCGACGAGCCCGGTCCACCGGGGGTTGGTGTCGAGGCGCTGGAAGGTCGACTGCCCGTCGCGCGGGGCACCGAAACTCAGGTCGCCCTGCCAGGCGAGCGGCTTGAGCAGCGTCCAGGTGACCTCCAGGCGCCGGAACGCGGGGTGCGCGGTGACGGCCGCCGTCAGCTCGGCGAACGTGAGCGGACCGTCGGCGAGAGTCTCCCGGACCACCCCGCGGAAGGCYGGCCAGTCGGACGGTGCCAGGCCGTAGTAGGTCTGCCAGCTGGGCAGCTCCCACATCCGGCTCGAGGCCCGCAGGGCCAGGTACGCGCCGGCGTCCTCGGGCGTCATCAGGTGGACGGCGCCGCGGAAGGCGAACGTCGTGATCAGCTCGCCGTCCGCCAGGGCGCGAGCGACGTCCCCGGGCCGCTGGCTCCGGCGCCGGACGCCGACGGCGAGCTCGACGGCGGTGTCGTGCTGGGCCGGGACCGCGCCCAGGGTGCGTACGACGTCCGCGGCCGACCCGTCGCCGACCGGCTCGAGCAGGTGTCGTCGCAGCCGCCACGCGAGGGCCTGCGGCCACCCGATCGACACGTCAGTCCTGACCGGCGCCCGGGACGTTGTCGGTCACGTCGTCGTACGACGCGGTGCTGGGCAGCTCGCTCGGCGCGTAGATCAGCCGCACGACGCCCGTCGGGAAGATGTCGGAGCGCACCAGCCGCAGCGGGTAGACGGGCTCGCCCTCGTCGAACAGCCGCTCGCCGCGCCGGGCGGCGACAGGGTGCACGAGCAGGCGCAGCTCGTCGATCAGGCCCGCCGCGAACAGCTGGCGGACCACCGAGATCGACCCAGCCACGAGGATCTTGCCCACGCCCGGCTCGGCCTTGACCGCCGTGATCGCCTCGATGAGGTCGCCGCGCACCGCCTCGGCGTTGCGCCAGCCGAGGTCCTGGGACCCGCGGGTGGCGACGATCTTGCGGAGGTCGCCCAGCTGCACGGCGAACGTGGCGTCCGGGCCGCCGGCGGTCTCGCGGCCCGGCCACGCACCGGCGAAGCTGTCGTAGGTCACGCGCCCGAGCAGCAGCACGTCGGTCCCCTCGTAGTCCTCGCCCACCGCGGCACCCATGTGGTCGTCGAAGTACGGGAAGTGCCAGGCGGGGTCGATCTCGACCACGCCGTCGAGCGAGATGAACAGGGTCGAGACGATCGTCGCCATGGGGTCCTCCACTCAGCGCGACCGCGCCGCACGGTCGCTCGACACGATCAGACCGCATCCCACCCACATCCGTACAGGACCGGCGAACTCACCCCACGAGGACGGAGGCGAGGAACGCGCGCAGATCGGCGGCGAGCTCCTGCGGTCGCTCGAGCGCGGGGAAGTGGCCGCCCCGGGGGTGCTCGGCCCAGAAGGCGAGGTGTCCGTCGGGGTCGAGGATCCGGCGCATCAGAGGTTCGTCGCCGAACGCGACCATGCCCTGCGGCCGGTCGTGCCGCCGACCCCAGGCGGCCGGGGCGTGCGCCGCCTCGTACAGCAGGTTGGCTGCGCCGTCGCCTCCGCGCCCGAACCACGACACGCTGACCAGCGTGAGCAGGTCGTCGAGGGGGACGGCATCCTCGGGGAGCTCGCGCTCCGGGTCGGTCCACTCGCGGATCTTCTCGGCGATCCACGTGAGCTGCATGGCCGGCGAGTCGGTGAGGCCGTAGGCGACGCTCAGGGGGCGCGTGGTCTGGACCTGCAGGTAGCCGAAGTCCTCGGCGCGTGCGGCCTTGAGCGCGGCGTGGCGCTCCTTCTCCTCCGGGGTCAGGTGGTCGGTCGGCGGCGTGTACGCGGTGGCGATCGCGCCGGGGTCGGTGGCGACCAGCGAGGCGATCACGCGGTCGCCGGCCTCGAGGCAGATCTGCTCGCTGATCCCCGCGCCGACGTCCCCGCCGAACACGGCGTAGCGGTCGTAGCCGAGGCTCGTCATGACCCGGTCGAAGGCGAGCGCGGTCCGGCCGAGGTCCCAGCCGAGCCCGGCGAGCGGGGTGGAGAACCCGAACCCGGGGATCGACGGCGCCACGACGTGGAACGCGGGGCCGTCGGCGGGCTCGGCCAGCAGGGGCGCCAGGGCGGCGAACTCGACGAAGGACGCCGGGTAGCCGTGGCACAGCAGGAGAGGCGTGGCGCCCCTCTGGCTCGATCGCACGTGCAGGCCGTGCACGGGCTGGCCGTCGACGTCGGCGACGAACTGCGGCATCCGGTTCAGCCGCGCCTCGGCCGCACGCCAGTCGAAGGAGGTCCGCCAGTGCTCGGCGAGGCGCCGGGCATACGAGACGGGGGTGCCGCGCTCCCAGCCGGACGTGAGCTCGGCGGGCCACCGGGTGCGGCCGAGGCGGTCGACGAGATCCGCGACGTCGGTGTCGGGGATCGCGATCTCGTACGGTCGGACGTCCATGGCGATGCCTTCCCCTCGAGGTGATGTCCGGCCGAGTCAAGCCGCCGGCCCCGCGCGACGTCTTGAACCGAGACGACATTCAGACGGGCTCCCCGCGCTGTTGCGACTGACCCGGCGTGTACCCCGTGAGCCGCTTGAGGTCGCGCGTGAGGTGGGACTGGTCGGCGTAGCCGAGGGCGTGGGCCACGTCGGCGATCGGGTCGCCGTGCTGGAGCCGGGCGACGGCCTCTCGGGCGCGCTCGATCTGCCGGACGCGGCGAGGGCTCATCCCTGTGGCGTGCGTGAAGTGCCGCTCGACGGTGCGCCGGGATCGCGACCCGGCGTCGCCGTCGAGAGCGGACTCGACGAGGTCGTCGTGAGCGAGGTAGCCGTCGTCGACGAACGCCGCGACGAGAGTGTCGACCTGCTCGTCGTCCATCCCCGGGAACGGCCACGGGGTCCCCGCCAGCAGGAACGTCGTGGGTGACGGCATCCACAGGGCCACGGTGCGGTCGCACATCGCGCGCACGGGGACGTGGGTGAAGTACGTCCCGGCCGCGAACCGGATGCCGAGGTTGACGTTGCCGGCGGCGTACGGGACCACGGACGGTTCCGACGAGGGCCCGCTGAGCAGCACGCGCGGCCCGTGCGCCGTGATCGTGAAGATCATGTCCCACCGGGCGTCGGCGGACGCGAGGTAGGTGCCGTCGGTGGTGTCTCGGGTGCGCCAGACCACGTCGACGAACGGCGACGGTGAGGTCCTCTCCTCGTAGAGGAAGCTCATGCCCCACGAGCGTAGACCGACCGGTGTCCGTGCGGACCGCGGGGTGCGCACCGCGAGCTCGGGCGCCGCTCGCTGTGTTCTGGGCGTTGTGGGGGATACGGTCGGTCCGTCGCATTCCACGCGACCTTTCCGGACGGACCAAGGAGTACTTCATGTCGGACGACCAGCCCACCGACGTCGTCGCCGCACTCAGCGACGGCGCCTACACCCTCTTCGTGGCCGACTTCTCGGACACCGACACGGCGTGGGCGGCCTACGAGACCCTCACGTCGGTGGCGGACGGCAAGACCCTCGACATCGAGGGCGTCGTCGTCGTCAAGCGCGACGCGGACGGCAAGCTCGAGATCCAGAAGGCCACGGACCACAGCACGCGTCGGGGACTTTCCTGGGGCGTCGTCGGCGGCGTCGCGCTCGGCCTGATCTTCCCGCCGTCGATCATCGGCAGCGCGGCCGTGCTGGGCGCGGTGGGCGCCGCGACGGGCAAGGCGCGCGAGCTGGCCCACCGCAAGGACCTGGCCGAGGAGCTGCAGGACGCGGTCGCGCCGGGACACTCCGGCATCGTCGCGCTCGTCTCCGACCCGGGCGCCGTCGCGATCCGCGAGGCGCTCGCCAAGGCGGACGCCATCGTCGAGAAGGCCATCGACAAGGTCGAGGCCGACGCGATCAAGGCGGCGGCCGACGCGGCGCAGGCCGAGGCGAAGTAGCTGCGCTGGCGGCGTCCGGGTCGGGGAGTCACGATCGTGATGTGCCCAAGACGACCCGATCCGGCGCCGCCAAGCAGAGCGAGCTACCGAGCACGCTGCAGCGTTCCGACGAGAAGGCGCAGCGGACCTTCGCGCATGCCTACGACGCGGCGATCGAGCAGTACGACGGCGACGAGGAGCGCGCTCACCGCGTCGCGTTCGCCGCGCTGAAGCACACGCACGAGAAGGTCGGCGACAGCTGGCGGCCGAAGCAGGAGTACGGCCCGTCGGACCAGCGCGCCGACGAGGGGTTCGGCTCGACCGCCCCGACGGCGGGCGGTGTCGACGCCAACGCGAGCAAGGCGCACCTGTACGACGTCGCGAAGGAGCTCGAGATCGCCGGGCGCTCGCGGATGAGCAAGGACGAGCTCGTCGCGGCGATCGAGAAGGAGAACGACCGACGCAGCCGGCAGGCGCTCGCGTGACGGAGCGGATGGTCGACGTCGCCGACGGGGTGCGCCTGTGCGTCGACGTCCAGGGGTCGGGCGCGCCGCTCGTCCTCGTGCACGGCGCCGGCTGCAGCCTGGTCCACTGGCCCGACGGGCTGGTCGAGCTGCTCGGCCGACGGCACCGCGTGCTGCGCTACGACGCGCGCGACCAGGGTCGGTCGACGACCTGGCCGGTGGGTGCGCCGGAGTACGCGATGGCCGACGTCGTGGCGGACGTGCTCGCGCTGATGGACCACGAGGGTTTCGACCGCGCGCACGTGCTGGGGGTGTCGGGCGGCGGGATGATCGCGCAGCAGCTGGCCCTCGACGAGGCGGATCGGTTCTCGACGCTCACGCTGGTGAGCAGCACACCGGGCTCGGACGGCCTGCCGGGGATGTCGCAGGAGACGCGGGATCTCGTCGACGGCCGGACGCCGGAACCCGACTGGGCCGACCGCGACGCCGTCGTCGCGTACCTCACCGAGCTCGAGCGGCCCTTCCAGCGCGGGGGCTACGACAAGGACCGGGAGCGCGTGATCGCGGAGCGGACCGTGGACCGGTCGCGGGACCTGCGGGCCAGCACGGTMAACCCGTACCTCGTCGATCCCGGTCCGCCCTGGCGGCACCGGCTCGGCGAGATCACCGCGCCGACGCTCGTGGTGCACGGCGCGGACGACCCGCTGTTCCCGCTCCCGCACGGCGAGGCGCTGGCGCGCGAGATCCCGCACGCCGAGCTGCTGGTGATCCCCGACGCCGGCCACGGGGTTCCCCCGGAGCGCGCGTGGCACGAGCTGGTCGCTCGCGTCGAGCAGCTGACGTCACGAACCTGAGCCTGATGTTCGCGGACGGCGTGCGCCCTGCGGTACAACGAGGCATGGCGATGTTCCTGGTCGTGCTCACCCGGTCGGGTCCCGCATGGGATGCGTCGAAGCCGATGGAGGAGCAGCTCGGCTGGCCCGAGCACGCCGCGTTCATGGACGGGCTCGTCGAGTCCGGCTTCCTGGTGCTCGGCGGCCCGCTGGTCGACGAGCTCCGCGTGGTCCACGCCGTCGAGGCCGCCTCGGTCGACGACGTGCGCACGACGCTGGCGCGAGACCCGTGGAGCGGTTCGCACCTCGTGGTCGAGACCGTCACGCCGTGGACGATCAGGCTGGACGGTCGGGACCCAGCTCCCGCGTGACGGCGGTCCGCGGGCCGCCGGCGTCGCCGGTGTTGACCGTCCCCGCCAGCTCGACCAGCAGCGCCGACACCTCCTCCCCGGCCCACGGGCAGTGCTCGACGCCGCGCGGGACCACGTACACGTCCTGCGGCCCGAGCACGACGTCGCCGTCCCGCAGCCGGATGGTCAGCGAGCCGGTGACGACGACGAACATCTCGTCGGTGTCGGGGTGGGTGTGCCACACGAACTCCCCGTGCAGCTTGACCACCTTGAGCTCGTGGTCGTTGAACCGGGCAAGCAGGTGCGGCTCCCACGGCTCGAGCACCTGGGCCAGGGCGGAGCCGATGTTGCGGGGCACGTCCGTCATTCGTCGAGCGTAGGAGTCAGGGGCGGCACGAGCAGGAGCGGGTCGGTCTCGAGGTCGACCACCTGCGAGCGCGCCGGCGGGGTGTCGACCGTCTCGAACCGCACGGTGGCCCGGTGCCCGCGGACGTGCACCACCCAGCCGCGGCCGAGGGTCGGGTGCTCGACGTCCAGGCCGGGTCGGGCGTTCTCCTCGGTCAGCAGGCCCCGGGTTGCGGGTGCGTCGTCGGACGGCTCGTCGACGACGACCGGCGCGGGTTCGTCGTCGCCCCACGGCAGGGTCAGCTGGGCGTGCGCCGACAGGTTGTGGAACGAGACGCCCAGCAGCCGCACCGAGTCGCTGATCCCGGCGGCGCGGGCGGCCTGGTGCGCGGCGGCGCGCAGCTCGGCTGGCTCGGCCGACGGCTGGGGGAGCGTGACCGAGCGGGTCAGCGTGGTGAAGTCGGCGAACCGCACCTTGGCGACGACGGTCCGGGCCCCGCCGCCGTGCGCGGTGAGCCGGCGCAGCGCCTCGTCGGCGACCCGGTCGATCGCCGCGGCGATGAGCTCCGAGCCGAAGATGTCCTCCGCGAACGTGCGCTCGGCGCCGACGGACTTGCGCTCACCGCCCGGGGCCACGGGCCGCGGATCGATCCCGCGGGCCAGCCGGAAGAGATTGACGCCCGACGACTCGCCGACGGTCATGGTGAGGACGTCGAGCTCCTGGCGGCGCAGGTCGGCGACGGTGCGCACGTCGAGACGTTCGAGCGCGGCGGCCGTCGCGGGGCCGATGCCGGGGACGGCGCGCACGGGCAGCGGGAGCAGGAAGTCGTCCTCGTCGGCGGGCTCGACCACCAGCAGCCCGTCCGGCTTGCCGGCGTCGGACGCGAGCTTGGCGACGAGCTTGGTGCGGCCGATGCCGATCGACACCGCCAGGCCCGTGCGCTCCCGGATCCGGGAGCGGACGTCGGCGGCGGCCGCGGCGGGGTCGTCGGCGAACGGGCCGGCCTCGAGGTCGACGAACGCCTCGTCGATGCTCAGCGGCTCGATGAGCTCCGAGAGAGTGCCGAGCGTCGCCATGATGATCCGGGAGTACGCGGCGTACGCCTCGAACCGGGGGAACAGCACGGCGGCGGCGGGAGCGAGCCGGCGGGCGCGGCTCATCGGCATCGCCGAGCGGGCACCCGCCCGGCGGGCCTCGTAGGACGCGGTCGAGACGACGCCGCGCGGTCCGGTGCCACCGACGAGCACGGGCTTGCCGCGCAGGGACGGCTTGTCGCGCTGCTCGACGGCCGCGAAGAACGAGTCGGCGTCCGCGTGCAGCACGGTCGCCCGGGTGCGCAGCCGCGAGGCGTCGGCGAGCTGCGCGGGGTCCACGCCACTACTGTGCCTGCCGGAGCCGCAGATCAGGCGACGGCGAGGCCGCCGCTCCGGTGGCGCAGCTCGTGCAGGGCGTCGAACAGGATGCGGTTGAAGGCGACCGGCGCGTGGGCGTTCACGTCGTGGCCGGCGTTKGGCACCACGGTGAGCCGGGTGCCGGGGCGGGCGTCGCGGTACCGGCGCTCGTCGATCCGTAGCGGGTCACGGCTGCCGTTGACCAGCCAGACCGGGAGCGCGGTCCGGCGGAGGTCCGCCAGCGGCGAGTAGCCCGTCATCGCGGCGAGCATGTCGGTCACGACGTGCCAGTCGCCACCGCCCAGGCGCAGTGCGCGGGTGACCATGCCGGAGGCGCGCCGGTAGGCGCCGAGCGGCTTGCCCTTGATCTCGGTCGAGCAGCCCGCCAGCACGACGCCGGCGACCTTGTCCTCGTTCCGGCGGGCGTACGCGAGGCTCGTGTAGCCGCCGAGGGAGAGCCCGACCAGCAGCGGGGGCTCGGTGCACGAGTCGACGGCCTCGTCGATCGCGTCGAGTGCTCCCGCGAGGCTGAACCGCTCGTGCGAGCGTCGGCCGTGACCGGGCAGGTCCAGCGTGACCGTCGGGTGGCCGGAGCGTTCGAGCGCCTCGACCTGTCGCCGCCAGATGGCGGAGGACGTCCGGGTGCCGTGCACGAGCACGATCGGTCGACGGTGGATGGGGGTCTCCTCGGTTGGCGGGGCCCGGCGAGCGTACCCAGTCGACCTGGGAGTTCCGTGAGAGGGGGCGTGAAGGGTTCGGTCAGACGTTCGGCGCGCACGCGCCGCTGCCCAGCGCGGCGAGGCCGGCGAGGTCGCCGTTGCCGAAGGTGGAGACGGACGCGTTCGTGCTCGGGTTCATCAGCTGCGACGGGTCGTCCACGTGGTCGAGGCCGACGAGGTKCCCGAACTCGTGGGTGACGATGCCCAGCGCGGTCGCACGGGTGGCCGGTGCGGCCATGAGCTGGGCCAGGTCGCCCGCGTCGAGCGTCACCGACCCCGTGACGTAGACCGACAGGCCGGCGCGGGTCACGATGGCGGACCCGCCGATCCCCGCGACGTCGCCGGTGAGACTCGGAGTCTCCTCGGGCGTCGACCAGGTGACCAGGACGGGCGCCCAGCGCCGTCCGTACGACCCGGGCTGGTAGGCGCTGCGGTCCGCGTCGGGCCCTTCCTGCGTCGGGCCGTCGTCGACGAACTGGAGCCCGGTCGCCGCGGAGACGGTCGCGATCGCGGCCGTCAGGAACTCGGCGCCCCCGACCGGGGCGCCGTCGGGTCGAACGACGTAGTGGATGGGCCGGCACGGGCTGTACGTGACGGGCCCCGCGCCGTCGGGCTGCATCGCCGTGAACGCGAACGATCCCGACGTGGCGGCGGGGACGGCGGGCGGCGCACCCAGCGGGAGGGTCGCCTCCTCGAGGCCGGACGGCGGCCCGAAGATCGTCGCCGTCGACAGCCACCAACGGCCTCCCAGCAGCAGGCTCCCGACGACGACCGCGGCGACGAGGAGAAAGCCGATCCGGGGCCCGCGCCGGACCCGCAGGGCAGGACCGAGGAAGCGCACGGCGCGGTCCTCGAGGGGCCCACGCGGGCTCGGCAGCAGGGGCGGATAGGGCTCGTCACCGCGCGCGCCGACCCAGGGATTGAGGCCCTGCGGGTCCCCAGCGCTCACCCCGTGCCCTCCAGCCCTCTGCGCGTCGGTGGCCGCAGGATCGCACAGGGGGGCGTGGTCCGCGCGGCCGGGCACGGCACGTCACGCGCGCCATTCACCCGCGAGGCGCAGCAGCTGCGCGCGGTAGCCGCCGCCGAACAGCAGGGCGTGCACGCCGACGGGGTAGACCTGGTGCAGCCCGACCCGCCGCTCCCAGCCGGCCCGCAACGGATGGACCGCGCGGTACCCGGCGAGGACCTCGGCCAGGAACGGGAGCCCGAACAGGGCGAGCATCGCCAGGTCGGTCTCCCGGTGGCCGCCGTGCGCCGCCGGGTCGATGAGCGTCACCCCGTCGGGCGTCCAGACCACGTTCCCCGACCAGAGGTCGCCGTGCAGGCGCGCCGGCTCGTCGTCGTCGTCGAGCGCGCCGGTCCGCAGCCGGTGGGCCACCCGTCTCAGCGCGTCCGCGGGCTCCGGGTCCTCCAGTGCGTCGGCGAGCGGGTCGAGCCGGCACTCCGCCAGGAACTCGCCCCAGCCGGCGTAGGAGCCGGAGCGCATCGGCAGCGGCTGGTCGAGCGGCCCGAAGAACCCGTCTCCCGACCACCCCGCGGGTGGGCTGCCGAAGGCGGGGGCACCCGCGGCGTGGGTGAGCGCGAGGTCCCTGCCGAACGCGCTCGCTGCCTCGCGGGTGGGCGGCACCGGCGCGAGCCGGCGCAGGTCGAGGCCGTCGTCGTGCACGCCGAGCACGTCGACGACTCGCACGCCGCCGGCCGCCCGCAGCCAGTCGAGGCCGGCCGCCTCGCACGCGAAGAACCCGGCCGGCGCGCCCGCCCGGCCCTTGTGGAAGACGTCCATCGCTAGCCTCGCTCCGTGGCCGATCCCGTCATCCCTGCGATCCTGCACGACGGTCCCGGTCGCACGCCCGCCGGACGGGCCTGGATCGCGCGGCTGCCCGAGCTGGTCGGCCGTGCCGTCGAGCGCTGGGACCTGACCCCGGGGGCGCCGTACACGAGCGGTGCGTCGTCGTGGTGCGCACCGGTGCTCCGCGCGGACGGGTCGCGCGCCGTGTTGAAGATCTCCCTCCCGCACGACGAGGCGCGCGCCGAGGCGGTCGCCCTGCGCGCCTGGCACGGGCGGGGCGCACCCGCGCTGCTCGACGCGGACCCGGCCGACTGGGCGCTCCTGCTCGAGCGGGTCGAGCCGGGGACGATGCTGTCGCTGGCTCTGGGAAGCGCGCAGGACCGTCTCGAGCGCGCGGCCGCCGTCGCCCGGGTGCTCTGGGCCGTCCCCGAGGTCCCGGAGGTCCCCGTGATGGCTGACGTGTGCGCACGCTGGGCCGACGTCCTGGAGGAGCGTGCGGACCGGCACGACATCGACCGCGCGCTCGTGCGACGGGCCGCGGACCTCCTGCGCACGCTCCCGGGCACGGCCGCGTCGCTCGTGCACGGGGACTTCAACCCGGGCAACCTGCTCGACGCCGGCGAGGGCCGGTGGCTCGCGATCGACCCGAAGCCGATGCGCGGCGACCCGGCGTACGACCTGTGGCCGCTGCTCGAGCAGGTGGACGACCCGTTCGCGCACGACGACCCGGTCGCCGTGCTGCGCACGCGGGTGCGGACGGTTGCGGGGGACCTCGACGCCGACCGCATCGCCGCATGGGGGTTCGCTCGGTCCACGGAGTCGGCGTTCTGGGTCTGGGACGTCCTGGACGACGAGCCCGTGGCGCGAAGCATCCTGGAGCAGGCCGCGCTCTGGGCGCGCCTCGCCGGCTGATCAGATCGAGGCGGTTCCCGGGGCGTGCACGTGCTCGAACACCAGGCTCGTCTGCGTGTGGGCGACCTCGGGTCGGGTGCTGAGGTGCTCGAGCACGAACGCGCGCAGCTCGCGCGAGTCGCGCACCGCGACGTGGACCAGGACGTCGTCGACGCCGGCGAGCAGGTAGACGTCGCGCACCTCGGGGCGCTGGGCCAACCGGTGCGCGACCTCCGCGAGCCGGGCGCGCGCCGCGGCCTGGAGGCGCACGGCGATCATCGCCTGGAGCCCGCGACCGACCGCCTCGGGATCGACCTGGGCGTGGAAGCCGCGGAGCACGCCGGACTCCCGGAGCGCCCGGACGCGAGCGTGGCAGGTGGACGGCGCGATGCCCGCCGCGGCGGCCAGCTCCTTGTTGGAGATGCGGCCGTCGCGCTCGAGCTCGCTGAGGAGGCGACGGTCGACGTCGTCGAGCTCCACGGCGCCGAACGTCGTTCGACTCGCAGCGGCGAGAGGGCGCTGGGCCGAATCCTGATCTGACATGGCGCAAATCTAGCGAATGATCGTCGATCGTCATGCGTTTGCAACACAGGAAGTTCAAGATGCAGGGAACTGCTGTTGCGAACACGGATGGAGCCCCCCCATGAAGGTCGGCATCCCCAGCGAGGTCAAGAACCGCGAGTACCGCGTCGCCCTCACCCCGGCGGGCGTGCACCACCTCGTGTCCTCGGGCCACCAGGTGCTCGTGCAGGCCGGCGCCGGGGCGGGCTCCGCCATCACGGATGAGCAGTACACGGCAGCGGGGGCCGACATCGTGCCCGGCGCCGACGAGGTGTGGGGGAGCGCGGACCTCGTCTGCAAGGTCAAGGAACCGGTCGCCTCCGAGTACGGCTACCTGCGCGAGGACCAGGTCCTCTTCACCTACCTGCACCTGGCGGCCGACCGCCCCGCGACCGACGCCCTGCTCGCCGCGGGGACGACGTCGCTGGCGTACGAGACCGTGCAGCTGCCCGACGGGTCGCTCCCGTTGCTGGCGCCGATGAGCGAGGTGGCCGGCCGGCTGGCCACCCAGGTGGGCGCGTACCACCTGATGAAGAACGAGGGCGGAGCCGGCGTGCTGCTCGGCGGGGTGCCGGGGGTCGACGCCGCGAAGGTCGTGGTCCTCGGCGGCGGCGTCGTCGGCCGGCACGCGGCCGAGATCGCCGTCGGCATGCGCGCCGACGTGGCCGTGCTCGACCTGTCGATGCCGCGGCTGCGGGACACCGACTCCGCGTTCGGCGGACGCGTTCGCACCGTCGCCTCCAGCGCCTACGCGATCGAGCGCGAGCTGCTCGACGCGGACCTCGTCATCGGTGCCGTGCTCGTCCCGGGAGCCCGCGCGCCGCGCCTGGTCACCAACGAGCTCGTCTCCCGCATGAAGCCGGGCTCGGTGCTGGTGGACGTGGCGGTCGACCAGGGCGGCTGCTTCGAGGACACCCGCGCCACCACGCACGACGACCCGACCTACACCGTGCACGGGTCCGTCTTCTACTGCGTCGCCAACATGCCCGGCGCGGTCCCCGTGACCTCCACGCTGGCGCTGACCAACGTGACGCTGCCCTACCTGGCCGCGCTCGCGGACCTGGGCTGGCACGGCGCGGTCGATGCCGACCCGGCGCTGGGTGCTGGCCTGACCACGCACGCCGGGCGGCTGTACAACGCCGCCGTCGGCCGGGCGCACGGGTACCGGACCTACGAGGACCTGGCGGGCGCGCTGGCGTAGCGTCGGCGGCATGTCGACGGCGCTGGTCATCGGGGGCTCGGGGCAGATCGGCCGGGCCGTCGTGCCCGCGCTGCTGGCGGACGGCTGGGACGTCCGCGTGCTGGCGCGCCACCCGGCCGACGTGGACGGCGCCGAGGTGGTACCGGGTGACCGGAACGACCCGGAGGTGCTCGACCGGGCGCTGGGGCGCGGCGTGGACGTGCTCGTGGACGTCGTCGCCTACGACGACCGGCAGGCGGAGCCCCTGGTCGCGCGTGCCGACCGGATCGGGTCGGCGGTCGTCGTCTCGAGCGCCGCGGTCTACGTCGACGACGGGGGGAACGGGTTCGAGACCGACGAGTTCGCCCGCTTCCCGGTCCCGCTCGACGAGGACCGGCCGACCGTCGCGCCGGGGCGGGAGACCTACGCGACCGGCAAGGTCGCGCTCGAGCAGGCCTGGGCGGCCTCGGCGATCCCGACGACGATCCTGCGGCCGGGCGCGATCCACGGCGCCGGGTGCCGCCAGCCGCGGGAGTGGCTGTTCGTCAAGCGCGCGCTCGACGGGCGCGACGTGCGGGTGCTCGCCTACGACGGCGAGAGCCGGTTCAGCACGACCGCCACGGCGGTGCTGGGAGAGCTCGTCCGGCTCGCGGCCGCGCGCCCGGCCCACCGCGTGCTCAACGCGACCGACCCGCGGACGCTGACGGTCGCGGAGATCTCCGCCGCGGTCGACGTCGCGATGGGCGTCAGCCCCGCGTACGTGATGCTGCCCGGCGCACCCCAGGGCGACCTGGGCAGCACGCCGTGGTCGGTTCCCCATCCGGTCGTGCTGGGGATGGCCCGGGCGCACGCCGAGCTCGGGTACATCGCGCCCGGCCGGTACGAGGACACCGTGCGCACCTGCATCGACTGGCTGGTCGACCAGGCGTCGCGGGGGGACTGGCGCGAGGCGTTCCCGGGCTTCGCCCGGATGGACACGACCGGCGGCTTCTTCGACTACGCCGCCGAGGACGCGTTCCTCGCCCGCAGGTCGTGACGGGCGGTCGGCCCACCCGTCGGCGATGATGTCCGCCATGGATCCGAGCGACCTCGCCGCCGACAACCCCTTCAGCGTGCCGTCCACCCTCCCGTACGGGCTCCCCGACCACAGCCGGATCCGGGAGGAGCACTACCGCCCTGCCCTGCTCGCCGGCATGGCCCGGCAGCGGACCGAGATCGAGGCGATCGCGACCGACCCGGCCCCGGCCACTGTGGAGAACACGCTCGAGGCGCTGGAGCGCTCCGGTCGACTGCTCCACGTGGCAGGAACCAGCTTCTACAACCAGTCGAGCGCGGACTCGACACCCGGGCTCGAGGCCGTCGAGGAGGAGATCGCGCCCCTGTTCGCGGCCCACCACGACGCGATCTACCTGGACGCCCGGCTGTTCGCGCGCGTCGCTGCGCTGCAGGCGGACGTCGACTCGGGCGCGCTCGAGCTCGAGCCCGACACCGCGTGGCTGCTGCACCGGACGCACACGCAGTTCGTGCGCGCGGGCGTGGGTCTCGACGAGGCCGCGCAGGACCGGCTGCGCGCGCTCAACGGCGAGATCATGAGCCTCGAGACCGCGTTCGGCCGCGACCTGCTAGCAGCGACGAACGCGGCGGGCGTGCTGATCACCGACGAGAGCGAGCTCGACGGCCTGGCCGAGGATGCCCGGGCCGCCGCGGCGAAGGCTGCCCGCGACCGCGGTCACGAGCAGGGGTGGTTCCTCGAGCTCGTGCTGCCCACCCAGCAGCCGCCGCTCGCGGTGCTGCGCGACCGTGCCGTGCGCGAACGCGTCTTCCGGGCATCCGTCGGGCGCGGCGCGGGCGGCCCGCACGACACGCGCCCGTCCCTGCTGGGCCTGGCCCGCAAGCGCGCCGAGCGCGCGCGGCTCCTGGGCTACCCGCACCACGCCGCCTACATCGCGGCGGACGCGACCGCGAAGACCGCCGAGGCCGTCGCCGACATCCTCGAGCGGCTCGCACCCGTCGCCGTCGCCAACGCGCGGACCGAGGGCGCCGACCTCGCCGAGGCGCTCGACCGCGACCACCCCGGAGCCACGCTGGAGCCGTGGGACTGGTCGTTCTACGCGGAGCAGGTCAAGAAGGAGCGGCGCTCGCTCGACGACGCGCTGCTGCGGCCCTACCTCGAGCTCGAGCGCGTGCTCGCGGACGGCGTGTTCCGGGCGGCCACCGCGCTGTATGGGATCACGTTCGCCGAGCGCCACGACCTCGTGGGCTACCACCCGGACGTGCGCGTCTTCGAGGTGTTCGACGAGGACGGCGCCGGTCTCGGTCTCTTCCTCGGCGACTGGTGGACCCGCGAGTCGAAGCGCGGCGGGGCGTGGATGAACAACCTCGTGGACCAGTCGACGCTGCTCGACGAGCGACCGGTCGTCGTCAACAACCTCAACATCCCGAAGCCGCCCGAGGGCGAGCCCACGCTGCTCACGTGGGACGAGGTCATCACGCTGTTCCACGAGTTCGGGCACGCGTTGCACGGCCTGTTCTCCGCCGTCCGCTGGCCGTCGCAGTCCGGCACCGAGGTGCCGCGCGACTTCGTCGAGTACCCGTCACAGGTCAACGAGATGTGGGCGTGGGACCCGTCGATCGTCCGCGCGTTCGCGCTGCACCACGAGACGGGCGAGCCGATGCCCACCGAGTGGGTGGACACGCTGCTCGCCGCGCGGCAGGACGGCGAGGGCTTCGCCACGACGGAGTACCTGGCCGCGGCGCTCCTCGACCAGGCCTGGTACCGGCTGGCGCCCGACGAGGTCCCGACGGACGTCGAGGACGTCGAGCCGTTCGAGGCCGCCGCCCTCGAGCGCGCCGGCGTGGTCTACGCGCCGGTGCCGCCGCGGTACCGGACCACGTACTTCAACCACGTGTTCGGCGGCGGCTACTCGGCCGGCTACTACTCGTACATCTGGTCCGAGGTGCTCGACGCCGACACGGTCGAGTGGTTCCGCGAGAACGGTGGCCTGCTGCGGGCCAACGGCGACACGTTCCGGGCGCGGCTGCTGTCGCGCGGCGGTTCGCTCGACCCGATGCAGGCGTTCCGCGACCTGCGCGGCCGGGACCCGCTGATCGACCCGCTGCTGGCGCGCCGCGGCCTGCTCGGGGCGGCCTCGGACCCGGCCTGAACGCGCCGGTGAGCACGTGCCGGGGGCCGGTACGGTGGACGGCATGCCCGTCACGCACCCGGCCTCCGGCACGCCCGCCAGCAGCTCCCTGACCGCGCAGGACGAGGTCGTGCAGATCTGTCGCGACCTCATCCGGATCGACACGTCGAACTACGGCGACGACTCCGGACCGGGGGAGCGCGCGGCCGCCGAGCACGTCATGGGGCTGCTCACGGAGGTCGGGCTGGACCCTGAGCTGTTCGAGAGCACCCCGGGCCGGGCCAGCGTGGTCGTGCGGCTGGAGGGCGAGGACCAGACCCGCCCGGCACTCGTGCTGCACGGTCACCTCGACGTGGTGCCCGCGCGGGCCGACGACTGGTCGGTGGACCCGTTCGGCGCCGAGGAGCGCGACGGCCTGGTCTGGGGCCGCGGCGCCGTCGACATGAAGGACATGGACGCGATGATCCTGTCCGTGGTCCGGCAGATGGCCCGCGAGGGTCGCAAGCCGGCGCGCGACGTGGTCGTCGCGATGTTCGCCGACGAGGAGGCCGGCGGGTCGCTCGGGGCGCGCTGGGCGGTCGACCACCGGCCGGAGCTCTTCGAGGGCGCGACCGAGGCGATCAGCGAGGTCGGCGGGTTCTCCGTCGACGTGGACGGACGGCGCGCCTACCTGCTCCAGACGGCCGAGAAGGGCCTGTCGTGGATGCGGCTCGTGGCCGACGGCCGCGCGGGCCACGGCAGCCAGGTGAACACCGACAACGCGGTGACGCACCTGGCCGAGGCCGTCGCCCGGCTCGGCCGGCACGCCTGGCCCCTCCAGCTGACGCCCACCGTGCGCGCGCTGCTCGAGGGCGTCGCCCAGCTCACCGGCCTCCCGTTCGACCCGGAGGACCCCGAGGGCGTCGACCGCCTGGTCGCCGCGCTCGGGCCGGCGTCGAAGTTCGTCGGCGCCACGCTGCGCCACACCACCAACCCGACGCAGCTCGCCGCGGGCTACAAGGCGAACGTCATCCCCGGTTCCGCGGAGGCGACGGTCGACGGCCGGTTCCTGCCGGGGCTCGAGGACGAGTTCGCACGCACGGTCGCCGACCTCGCGGGCGAGCACGTCCGGATCGAGCGCCTCCACCACGACACCGCCCTCGAGGTGCCCTTTGCGGGGGACTTGGTCGACCGCATGGTCGAGGCGCTCGTGGCCGAGGACCCCGATGCGACCGTGCTGCCGTACACGCTGTCCGGCGGCACGGACAACAAGTCGCTGTCGCGCCTGGGCATCCGCGGCTACGGGTTCGCGCCGCTGCGGCTGCCCGCCGACCTCGACTTCGCCGGCATGTTCCACGGCGTGGACGAGCGCGTGCCCACCGACGCCCTGCGCTTCGGCACCCGCGTCCTGGACCGCCTCCTGCGCACCTGCTGAGCTAGGTCCTCTTCTCGAGGACGACGCAGCATCGGCGCGGGTCGGGCTCGAGCTTCGCCGTCAGCCGGCCCGGCGCCAGCGCGTCGACGAGTCCCGCGACCAGGCACTGGTTGGCGGTGCAGATCAGCTCCGTCTGCGCCTGCGCCAACGCGTGGAACGGGCAGTTGTGCAGATCGACGCGATCCCCGTCCCGGCGGGGTTCGTACCCGTGCCGCGCCAGCGCCTGCGCCGCTGCGTCCAGCGGGTCCTCCGCCGTGCCCGCGTCCGCTGACGCCGCGCGTCCCGCGGCCGCCCCGTAGTCCGCGAACGTCCGGTTCACCGCGTCGAGGACCGGACCGCCGGTCCGTGCCGACTCCGCGACCGCGTCGCTGAGCAGCCGCCCGGCGAGCTCGTACTCGCGGTCGGGCAGGGTGACCGCGATCTCGCGCGCGGCTCGTCGGTAGAGCTTGGCCGGACGCCCCGCCCCCGGACCCGTCAGTCCGTTGAGGCGGGCACGGCTCCCGACGAGCAGCCCGTCCGCCTCGAGCCGCTCGAGATGGAACCGCGCCTGGTGGCGGGGGATGCCCACGGCCTCGGCGGCCTGGTCGCGGCTCACCGGCTCAGGCTGCGTGCCGACGAAGCGGTAGAGCGCCAGGCGGACCGGGTCGGCGAGCGCGCCGATGCGCTCGGCGTCGGCCGCGAACGTCCCCGTGCTCACACCATCCACCCTCTTGACACTACCGGCGCAGGTTTCTAACGTACAGAGGAGCACCCGATAGAAATGAGGCTGCGGTGACGCTGACGACCACCCGTGCAGACGTCGGGATCGACGCCGCCGAGGACGCCGCCCGGGCGTTCCTCGAGGCGCTCGGGGTCCCGTGCGACACGCCGGGTACGGATCAGAGCCCGCGTCGGATGGCGGAGGCCTACGCCGCCATGCTGACTCCGCGCCCGTTCGTCACGACGACGTTCCCGAACGACGAGGAGTACGACGAGCTCGTCGTGGTCCGCTCGATCCCCGTCCAGTCGCTGTGCGAGCACCACCTGCTGCCGTTCATCGGCGTGGCCCACGTGGGCTACCTGCCCGCCGGGCGGATCCTCGGCCTGTCGAAGTTCGCCCGCGTGGTGGAGATGTTCGCCCGCCGCCCGCAGGTCCAGGAACGGTTGACCCGGCAGGTGGCGGACTGGATCGACGCCGAGCTCGCCCCGCGCGGCGTCGGGGTCGTCGTCGAGGCCGAGCACCTGTGCATGAGCATGCGAGGGGTCCGCGCGGTGGGCGCGGTGACGACGACGTCCGCGCTCTCCGGAGCGCTGCGGGACTCGCCCGCCACTCGGGCGGAGTTCCTCGCCGCGGTCCGGTCGTAGGGTCGCGGGTCCCGAGGCGTCGAGGAGGTCGTCATGGCAGGAACCGTGGTCGTCGGTGCGGGGCTCGCCGCCGCGCACGTCGTCGCGACGCTCCGCGAGGAGGGCGACGACGAGCCCGTCGTTCTCATCGGCGACGAGGTGGACCGTCCGTACGAGCGACCTCCGTTGTCCAAGGGCTACCTGCAAGGGACCTCGCCGCGCGACGACGTCTTCGTGCACGCCGTGGACTGGTACGCCGACCACGACGTCGAGACCCGGTTCGGCACCACCGCCACGTCGGTCGACCGGTCGGCGCGGTCGGTGACGCTGTCGGACGGCTCCGTGCTCGGTTACGACCACCTCGTGCTGGCCACCGGGTCGAGCCCGCGGACCCTGGACGTGCCGGGCGCGGACCTCGACGGGGTGCGGACGCTGCGCCGGTTGCGGGACAGCGACCGCCTGCGCGAGGACCTGGCGGCGCGGTCGCGACTGGTGATCGTCGGCGGCGGATGGATCGGCCTCGAGGTCGCGGCCGCGGCACGGTCGGCCGGCTGCGACGTGACCGTGCTGGAGTACGCCGCCCAGCCGCTGCTCCGCGTGCTCGGTCCGCAGCTGGCCGCCTACTTCGCGGCGCTGCACCGGACGCACGGCGTGGACCTGCGCACGGGCGTCGGCGTGGAGGCGTTCGAGGGCCACGCCGGCCGCGTGACCGGCGTCCGGGTGGGCGGCGACCTCGTGCCCGCGGACGTCGTGCTGGTCGGCGTCGGCGCCGCGCCGAACGTCGGCCTCGCGGTGGCGGCCGGCCTCGCCGCGGACGCCCGGGGGATCGCGGTGGACGAGCACCTGCGCACCGCCGATCCCGCGGTGCTCGCGGCCGGCGACGTGGCGCTCGCGCACAACACCGCCCTCGGGCACAGCCTGCGGGTGGAGCACTGGGACAACGCGATCCGGCAGGGTGGGCTGGCGGGTCGCACCATCCTGGGCCAGGACGCCGTGCACGACTGGCAGCCGTACTTCTACACCGACCAGTACGACCTGGGCATGGAGTACGTCGGGTACGCGGACGCGGACGACCCCGTGGTCGTGCGGGGCGATCCGGCCGGGGCGCAGCTCGTCGCGTTCTGGCTCCGCGACGGGCGGGTGCGCGCGGCCATGAACGTGAACGTGTGGGACGTCAACGACCGGCTGCGCGCGCTGGTCGGCCGACGGATCGACCCCGACCGCCTCGCCGACGAGAGCGTCGCCCTCGAGGAGCTGTAGGTAGGTCCCTGCCTGCGCTCGGGCTCAGTCCGGGAACGACGTCTCCGCGAGCGTGCTGCGCACGCGGATGACCTTGCGCCGCAGCCAGACCTTCCGTTCTCCGCCCGCGAACAGCAGCGTGCGAGACAGCTCCCAGCGGCCCAGCTCCGCCTGCTCGGTCAGCATCCGGCGGGCGTCGTTGCGCGAGGTCGTCGCCGGGATCCGGAGCACGCGGTACTCGTACTGACCGCCTTGCGCGACCCAGTCGGGCCGCTTCGTCCTCGTCTGTCCGTCTGCCATCGACCACCCCGTCCCGCGCGGTCCGCGCCTACGTCCCGATGTCGTTCCGATGCCGACCTGAAGCTGTGCTCGACGCTCTGGCCAAGCCCAGTGCCGAAGAACCTTACGCGCTGCCATTGTGCCTCGCGGGAGGCTACGGTCGTCGCATGACCGTCGACCCGCGTGCCGCGCTGGACCGCTTGATCGCAGCCCTCGAGGCCCACTACACCGCCGTCGCCGCGCCGCACGGCGAGGACGACCCGGCGGTCGACGACGCGTACGACATCCTGGCCGACGCGTTCGAGGTGTACGACGACGCCCTGGGCACCGTGCACGGCGAGGCCACGCCGTTCTACCTCGCCGAGGAGGACGACGACGAGGACGAGGACGACGAGGACGACGAGGACTACGACGACGCGGACGTCGACGACCTCGCCGACGAGGCCACCCGCTAGAACCGCTCCGGGTACCCGAGGCTCGGGGCGCTGACCTCGTCGAGCGCCTTGCGCAGCTCGTCGGGCAGCACCAGGTCCTGTGCCGCGATCGACGCCCGCAGCTGCACGGCCGTCCGGGCCCCGACGATCGCCGAGGCGACGCCGCGGCTCTGCACCCACGCGAGCGCGACCTCCAGCGGGGTGCGCTCGAGGCCGTCGGCAGCCGTCGCCACCGCCTCGACGATCGTCGCCGACGCCCGCGCGAGATAGGGCTCGACGAAGCCCGCGAGGTGTGGCGACGCGGCCCGCGAGTCCGCCGGGATGGTGCGCCGGTACTTGCCGGTGAGCACGCCCCGACCCAGCGGCGACCAGGCCAGCACGCCGATGCCCAGGGCGACGGCCGCGGGCACCACCTCACGCTCGATCCCGCGCTGGAGCAGCGAGTACTCCGCCTCGACCGCCGTGAGCCCGACCTCGCCCTCGAGCAGGCTCGCCGCGCGAGCCACCTGCCAGCCGGCGTGGTTGGACAGGCCGACGTAGCGGGCGCGCCCGCTGGTCACCGCGAGCCGCAGGGCGGAGACCGTCTCGTCGAGCGGGGTCCGGGGGTCGGGGGTCTGGACGAGCCAGAGGTCGACGTGGTCGGTTCGCAGGCGGCGCAGAGAGCCGTCGAGCGAGGCGAGCAGCCCGCCCCGGGAGGCGTCGACCACACCGCCCGAGCTGGTGCGGCGGATCCCCGCCTTGGTGCAGAGCACCACCTCGTCGCGCGGGACCACGTCGTCGAGGAGCTCGCCCAGGAGCTCCTCGGCGCCGCCGTCCGCGTAGGAGGCGGAGGTGTCGATCAGCGTGCCGCCGGCGTCGGTGAAGTCGCGCAGCTGCTCGGTCGCGTCGTGCTCGTCGGTGTCACGGCTCCAGGTCATGGTGCCGAGCCCGAGCCGGGAGACCCGCAAGCCGGTGCGGCCCAGGTGGCGCTGTTCCATGAGGCGCAACACTAATCGGCAGCCGCCTGTCATCTGCGGCAACGCACCCCGGCTATCGTTCCCGTCGTGACGGACGCCATGGGACTGGGTGAAGCGATCCTCTTGGGGCTCGTGCAGGGGTTGACCGAGTTCCTCCCGGTCTCGTCGAGCGCGCACCTGCGCATCGTCGGCGAGCTCATCGGGTCCTCCGACCCCGGGGCGGCGTTCACCGCGATCACCCAGCTGGGCACCGAGACCGCGGTGATCCTGTACTTCCGGCGGGACATCGCGCGCATCGCCACCGCCTGGTGGCGCGCGCTGCGCGGCGACCACGGGTCCGACTGGCGGTCCCGCGCGGGCATGCCGGCCGGGCAGCCCTCCGACCACGACGCCCTCATGGCGTGGTTCATCGTGCTGGGCTCGCTGCCGATCGTGATCCTCGGCCTGGCGTTCCAGGACGCGATCGAGCAGACGTTCCGCAACCTCTGGCTCATCGCCCTGACCCTGGCCGGGTTCGGCCTGGTGCTCGGCTGGGCGGACAAGCGCGGGGCGAAGCAGCGCGAGCTCACCGAGCTGACGGGGCGGCACGCCGTCCAGTTCGGCTTCTGGCAGGCGCTCGCGCTGATCCMCGGCGTGTCCCGGTCGGGCGGCACGATCACCGGCGGGCTCCTCATGGGCTACACCCGCGAGGCGGCCGCGCGGTACTCGTTCCTGCTGGCGATCCCGGCGGTGTTCGGCTCCGGCCTGTTCCAGCTGGCCAAGAGCCTCGACGACTTCGGGAAGGGCGGCACGCCCGGGTTCTTCCCGACGCTCGTCGCGACGCTCGTGGCGTTCGTCGTCGGCTACCTGGTCATCATCGTCTTCCTGAAGATCGTCTCGACCTTCAGCTACAAGCCGTTCGTGTACTACCGGCTCGGGCTCGCCGCGCTCGTGGTGATCCTGCTGCTCACGGGCGTGCTCGACGCGAACAGCGCGCCGACGACCTAGCCGTCACAGCCAGCCCGAGCGGCGGAACAGTCGGTAGAGCGTGACGCAGATGGCGCCCATCGCGAGGATGGCGAGCGGGTACCCGTAGGTCCAGTCGAGCTCGGGCATGTGCTCGAAGTTCATGCCGTAGATGCTGGCCACCAGGGTCGGCGCCGCGGCGATCGCCGCCCACGACGAGATCTTGCGGACGTCCTCGTTCTGCCGCACCGACACCTGCGACAGGTGCACCGAGAGCATGTCGCTGAGCAGGTCGTCGTAGCCGTCGAGGTGCTTGTCCAACCGGTCCACCCAGGCCTCCGCCCGGCGCAGCCACGGCTGGGACTGGCGCTGGCCCGGCGCCTCCTCGGCCTCGGCGATCAGCTCGGGCAGCACCGAGGTGACCGGGCTGAGGGCGCGGCGTGCCTCGGCGATCTCGCGCTTGAGGTCGTAGATCATCTCGAGCGGGTTGTCGTGCCGCGCGGTGGAGAACACGAGGCGCTCGGCGTCCGCGACGGCGTCGCCCAGGCCGATCTCGACGTCCGAGGCCTCCGCGACGAGGGTGAGGACGACGGCGGCGACGACCTGGTGGACGCCCTCGTCGGGTACCGGGAACCCGCCGGTCAGCTTGGCGACGGCCCGATCGAGGACTCCCGCGTCGCCCAGCTCGGCCATGAGGACGACGTCCTTGCCGACGACGCTGGTCAGTGCCCCGGTGTGCACGTCGTGCGTGGCCTCGACGTACGAGAGCGTCGGCGTGGTGAGGATGAGCTCCCCGTCCGGCGAGCGGTCGAGGCGCGCGCGCTGTGCGTGGTTCGGGCCCGGCGGGTGGGCGCCCGGGATGCGGTGCTCGAGCAGGGCGATCGCGTGCTCGCTGATGCCGTGCCGTCGCGCCGCGTCTGGCAGGTCGTCCATCGAGACGATCACCCAGCGCGCCCGTCGGCTCCTCGCACCGGGGTCGGCGCGCTCCCAGCCGCCGTCCGCCGTCTCCACGCACACTCGTTCGTCCGGCTGGGTCAGGGGCTCGGTACTCACTCCGGCATTGTGGACCTCGGCGCGGTCCGGTGCCGGGACGCCGTTAGGCTTCCGGCGTGCTCACCTGGCCGACCCCCTACATCCCGCAGCTCCCCGGACGTGGCCTCCCGGTCCAGGTGCGCGACTCCTCGACCGACCGGCTGGTCGTCGCCGCGGCCGGACCGGACGCGACGCTGTACGTCTGCGGCATCACCCCGTACGACGCGACCCACCTCGGTCACGCCGCCACCTACGTCGCGTTCGACGTGCTCGGGCGCGCATGGCGGGACTCCGGGCACCGCGTGCGGTACGCCTCGAACGTCACCGACGTCGATGACCCGCTGCTCGAGCGCGCCGCCGCGACCGGCGTCGACTGGCGCGACCTGGCCGCCGAGCAGACCGCGCTGTACGCCGAGGACATGACCGCGCTGGCGGTCGTCCCGCCCGACGCCTACTTCGGCGTGGTCGAGGTCATCCCGTCCGTCGTCGAGGCCGTCGAGGTCCTGCTCGCCGCCGGCGCCGCCTATCGCGTGCCGACGCCCGAGGCGCTCGACGGGGCCGACGACGGACTGGGCGACGTGTATGCCGACCTCACGGCGGACGTTGACTTCGGCGCCGTCGCCGGGCTCGACGACGACACCATGCGCGCGCTCTCGAGCGAGCGCGGCGGTGACCCCGACCGGCCCGGCAAGAGGGCGCCGCTCGACCCGCTGCTGTGGCGTCGGGAGCGCGCGGGGGAGCCGGCCTGGGACGGCGGCTCGCTCGGCCGCGGCCGGCCCGGATGGCACATCGAGTGCGCGGTCATCGCCCGCGACGCCCTCGGGCTCCCGTTCGACGTCGAGGGTGGCGGCTCCGACCTGCTGTTCCCGCACCACGAGATGAGCACGTCGCACGCCCGCCTGCTCGACTCGGGGCACGGCGCGCGCGTGCACCTGCACACCGGCATGGTCGGCCTCGACGGGCACAAGATGAGCAAGTCCCGCGGCAACCTCGTGCTCGTCTCACGGTTGCGCGAGCAGGGCGTCGACCCCATGGCCATCCGACTGGCCATCCTGGCGCACCGCTACCGCGACGACTGGGAATGGACCGAGCAGGGGCTGGTCGCCGCCCAGGAGCGGCTCGAGCACTGGCGGCGCTCCGTGTCCGGCAACGGCGGGCCCGACGCCGACGGCACCCTGGCGGCCGTGCGCCTCGCCCTGGCGACCGACCTCGACACCCCCGCGGCGCTCGCGGCGATCGACGCGTGGGCTGACCTGGCGCTGGCCGGCACGGCCGACCCCGTCGAGGGCGCCCCAGGCATCATCGGCCGCCTCCTCGACGCCCTCCTGGGCATCCGCCTGTAGCCGAAGCCGGCCTCCTTCCGCTTGACCGCCGGGCAACCGGCTAGTCCCGGACGTCCGCACATCCGAGCGTCCCGGCGACCGAATCTGCGGACGTCCGCGGGCACCCGCCGCTTGCGTCCGCACGTTCGAGCGTCCCGGCGACCGGATCCGCGGACGTCCGCGGCACCCGCCGCTTGCGTCCGCACATGCGAGCGTCCCGGCGACCGAATCCGCGGACGTCCGCGGGCATTCACCGCTTGCGTCCGCACGTTCGAGCGTTCCGGCGTCCGAATCTGCGGACGTCCGCGGGCACCCGCCGCTTGCGTCCGCACGTTCGAGCGTTCCGGCGATCGAATCTGCGGACGTCCGAGCGGAGGAGGGGCAGGGGCTTCTGCTGCTCGGGGGTGGGCGGGCTCAGCCGCCCGTGCCCTTGTCGCGGCGGCGCAGGTAGCGCTCGAACTCCTGCGCGATCGCCTCGCCGCTGGCCTCGGGCAGGTCGGCCGTGTCCTTGGCCTCCTCGAGCTGGTGCACGTACTCGCCGATCTCGGAGTCCTCGGCGGCGAGCTCGTCGACACCGTGCTGCCAGGCGGCGGAGTCGTCGGGCAGCTCGCCCAGGGGGACGGGCTCGCCCAGCAGCTGCTCGATCCGGTGCAGGATCGCGAGCGTCGCCTTGGGGGACGGCGGGTGCGCGACGTAGTGGGGCACGGCTGCCCAGAGCGACATCGCGCGCAGCCCGCGGGCGGCGGCCTCGTGCTGGAGGACGCCGACGATCCCCGTCGGACCCTCGTACGTGTTCGGCTCGAGCCCGAAGATGTCGCGCACGTCGGCGTCCTCGCTCGTCGCGTTCACCGGGATCGGCCGCGTGTGCGGCACGTCGGCCAGGAGCGCGCCGACCGTGACCACCGCGTCGACGCCGAGGCCGGCGGCGATGTCGAGCAGCTCGGTGCAGTACCGGCGCCAGCGCATGGACGGCTCGATGCCGTGCACGAGGACGACGCGACGACCGCTGATCGGAGCCGTGGCCACCGCGACGGCGGTCGTCGGCCACGTGATCTCCCGGCGACCGTCCGGGCCGGGGCCGACGACGGGGCGGTTGACCTGGAAGTCGTGGTACTCCTCGGGGTCGAGCTCGTCCACCTGCTCGGCGTCCCACACCTCATGCAGGTGCTCCAGTGCCTGGGTGGCGGCCGACCCGGCGTCGTTCCACCCCTCGAAGGCGGCGAGCAGCACGGTCTCGCGGACCGGGAGGTCGGCCGATGGAGTCTCGCTCATCGTCTCAGCGTATTGCGCTGGGGAGCGCCTTCTCCGCACAGCACCGCTGCGCGCGCGTCGGAAGCCCGCCGCGGCCGGCTCGTACGATGGACCGATGCCCCGCACTTTCACCGACCTCGCCGCGCCGACCGCCGTCCTGTGGGACATGGACGGCACGCTGATCGACACCGAGCCGTACTGGATGGCGGCCGAGACCGAGCTGGTCGAGGCGCACGGCGGGGTGTGGACGCGGCAGGACGGCCTGGCCATGGTGGGCAACCCGATGCATGTGGCCGCCGAGGCTCTGCGCGGTCGCGGCGTCGACCTGCCGGACGAAGAGATCGCGGACTTCCTCAACACGCGGGTCGCGGCGGGGGTCGCCGCCGGGATCCCGTGGCAGGAGGGCGCGCAGGAGATCCTCGCCGCGCTGCACGGTGCGCGGGTGCCGATGGCGCTGGTGACATCCTCGTTCCGCACGCTGGCCGAGCCGTTCGCCGCCGCGGTGGGGCTCTTCGACGTGGTGATCAGCGGCGACGAGGTCACCCACCCGAAGCCCGACCCCGAGCCGTACCTCGTGGCCGCCCAGCGGCTCGGCGTCGACATCGCCGACTGCGTGGCCGTCGAGGACTCCCACTCCGGGATCGCGTCGGCGGTCGCGTCGGGTGCCCGGGTGGTCGCGGTCGAGGTGATGCAGGCGCTCACGGCGAGGCCCGGGCTGAGCCGCGTCGCGTCGCTGGCGGACCTCACCCTGGCCGACCTCGCCCGGATCGGCAGCGGCGACGTGCTGGACCTGCGCCGCGCGAGCTGACGCCGCTCAGGCGGCGGGGACGACGCCGATCGACCGTTCGACCGCACCTGCGGGGATCTCCGGCGGCGTGCCGCCGAACGCCGGGCAGAGCGCCTTGAACGAGCACCAGTCGCACAGCTTGGACGTCCGCGGACGCCAGTCGCCCGACCGGGCAGCGTCCTCGATGCCCGCCCAGATGGACCGCACCCGGGCCTCGATGGTGGCCATCTCCGGCTCGGTGGGCTCGTGGGTGAGCACGACGCCGTCGCCGAGGTACTCGAGCTGCAGGCGCTTGGGCAGCACACCGCGCGTGCGCCAGATGACGTAGGCGTAGAAGCGCATCTGGAACAGGGCCGAGCTCTCGAAGCCGGCGCGCGGGGACCGGCCGGTCTTGTAGTCGACCACCCTGACCCAGCCGTTGGGGGCGACGTCGACGCGGTCGACGATGCCGCGCAGCTGGGGGCCGCCCTCCTCGAGCTCCGTCGACACCATGAGCTCGCGCTCCCGGGGCTCGATGCGGGTGGGGTCCTCGAGCGTGAAGTACGTGGCGAGCAGCGCCTCGGCGCTGGTCAGCCACTCGGCGAGGTCCGCGGGCTGCGCGAAGAGCTCCGCGACGTCCGGGTTGCGCTCGAGGAGCGTGGCCCACTGGTCGGGCAGCAGGCCGTGGGCCGCGGCGAGCGTGCGCTCGGCGGCGGGGAGGTCGAACAAGTGCTCCAGCACGGCGTGCACGAGCGTGCCGCGGGCGGCCGCCGAGCTGGGCGGCTCCGGCAGGCGGTCGATGACGCGGAACCGAAACAGCTGCGGGCACTGCAGGAAGTCGTTGGCCCGCGACGGGGACAGCCCAGGACGGGACGGCGGCCGCTCCGTCGCGGCCTGCTCGACGGCGACCTCGACCAGCTCCTCCACGGCGTCGTCGGCGCTCGCCCCGGGGTTGGCGGGGGCGTCGGGGGTGTCCTGGTCGAGGTGCTGCACGGTCACGTGGTCGAGCGTAGGCGCCGCCGCCCACACGACCGGTCATCGACCCACGGACGGAGACCTACGCTGGGTCGGTGAGCGACTCCCGACCCCCGGCCCGGCGATCCTCCGGCTGGGTGATCGGCCGGGCGGTCGGTGCGCCCATCATCCTGGCCCCGAGCTGGCTGATCGCTGCGGTCGTGCTGACGCTGATCTTCGCGCCGAGCGTGCGGGCCCGCTCCGAGAACCTCGGCGCGCTGGTCTACGTCGTCGCCCTCGGTTTCGTCGTCCTGCTGCTCGCCTCCGTCCTGGTGCACGAGCTCGCGCACGGGCTGATGGCGCGCGCCCGGGGGCAGCAGCCCCGCGAGTTCGTGCTGACGCTCTGGGGCGGGCACACCGCGTTCGGCGGCGCGACGCCCACACCGGCCAGCAGCGCGCTGATCGCCGTGGTGGGCCCGATCGCGAACCTCCTGCTCGCGGCGGGGTTCTTCGCGCTGGCCCGGCCGGTGGACTCGGTGAGCCTGGTCGGGCTGCTCCTGTGGTCCGGCTGCCTGACCAACGCGTTCGTCGGGTTCTTCAACCTCATCCCCGGCCTGCCGCTCGACGGGGGCTACCTGCTCGAGGCGGCCGTGTGGGCCGCGACCAAGAACCGGCACACGGGCACCGTCGCGGCCGGATGGGTGGGGCGCCTCGTGGCGGTCGCCGTCTTCGCGTGGGCGCTGCTGCTGCCGCTCATGCAAGGTCGCCAGCCGGACATCTTCGACGTGGTGTGGGCCGCCCTCATCGGCGCGTTCCTCTGGTCGGGGGCGTCCGCGGCCGTGCGCGGTGGGCGCTCGCAGAAGGCGGTCGGCCAGCTGACGCTGGCCACCGTCGGGCGGCGCGCGGTCGCCGTCGGTCACACCGAGTCGATCGCGCACGCGGGTGCCCTGGCGGCGGCGGCCGGTGCAGACGAGGTCGTCATCCTCTCGCCGGACGGCCGACCGGCCGCCTACGTCGACCGCGTGGCCGCGGCCTCGGTCCCCGCCGACGTCGCCGGCACGACGCCCGTCACCGCCGTGGCGGTCCCGCTGCCGGTCGGTGCCGTCGTGGACGGCACCCTCGTCGGGCAGGAGCTCGTCGCGGCCGTCGGTCGGGGGACCGAGCACTCGCCGGTCGTGGCGGCGGTGGTGGACGGTCGGGTGGTCGGCCTGGTCCGCGCGATGGACGTCGTCGCCGCCATCCGCTCCTAGACTCGGGGACCGTGAACCCCGACCAGACGTCCACCGGGGCCGCGCAGCGTCGCGGCCTCTTCCGCGCGGGCGACCGCGTGCAGCTCACCGACCCGCGCGGCCGGCTGCACACGATCACGCTGGCCGAGGGAGCCTCGTTCCACACGCACCGCGGCTACCTGAGCCACGACCTGCTGCTCGGCGCGCCGGAGGGCTCCGTCGTGCGCAACACGGCCGGCATCGAGTACCTCGCCGTGCGTCCGCTGCTCGCCGACTACGTGCTGTCGATGCCGCGCGGCGCGGCCGTCGTGTACCCCAAGGACTCGGGCCAGATCGTCGCGATGGCGGACATCTACCCGGGTGCCCGGGTGATCGAGGCCGGGGTCGGCTCCGGCGCGCTCACCATGTCGCTCCTGCGCGCGGTCGGAGACGGCGGGTCCCTGCACTCGATCGAGCGGCGCGAGGACTTCGCGGCGATCGCGCGCGGCAACGTCGAGGGCTTCTTCGGCGGCCCGCACCCGGCGTGGGAGCTGTCGGTCGGTGACCTGTCCGACGTCCTGCCGACCGTGGCCGAGCCCGGCACCGTCGACCGCGTCGTGCTGGACATGCTGGCGCCGTGGGAGAACCTCGACGCGGTCGCCGACGCCCTCGCGCCCGGCGGCGTCTTCATCTCCTACGTCGCGACGACGACGCAGCTGTCGCGGCTGGCCGAGGACATCCGGACCGACGGTCGGTACACGGAGCCCGAGGCGTGGGAGTCGATGGTGCGCGGCTGGCACCTCGAGGGGCTGGCGGTGCGTCCGCAGCACCGGATGATCGGGCACACCGGCTTCCTGCTCACCACGCGCCGGCTCGCGGACGGGGTCGACGCCCCGCAGCGCCGCCGCCGGCCCGCGAAGGGCGCCTACCCGGTGGCTCCCGACGGTGCCCCTGCCGTGGACGACGCCGAGCTCTGGTCGCCCGAAGCGATGGGGGAGCGGCTGGTCTCGGACAAGAAGCTGCGCCGCGCGCGCCGCGACGTCGGCCAGGCCCCTGCGACGAACCCGCCCACGGAAGCCTGAGCTCCCGGGCGAACCCGTGGTCAGCATCTGAGCCGGTCCGCGCGCGTCGTACGTCGACGGTTGACACTGGTGGTTAGGGTCGTCGGACCAGCAGGCACAGCGCGGTGCACGGTGGGAACGGAGTGACGACCACGCACGACGCGGAACGGAGGCCGACGAGATGACCGATCCGGCCGCCCCTGGGCGGGACCTGCACCGAGAGCTGGCCGTGCTGGCCGCGAAGAACGAGCGCCTCAGTGACGCGCTCGTCGCGGCCCGCGAGCAGATCATCGACCTCAAGCGCCAGGTGGACGACCTGGCCAAGCCGCCCGGCACGTACGCCACGTTCCTCGGGTCGCGCGCCGACGGCACGGTGGACATCGTGTCGTCGGGCCGCAAGATGCACGTCGGGTCCAGCCCCTCGCTCGACGTGTCCAGCCTGCGCCCCGGCCAGGAGGTCATGCTCAACGAGGCCCTCACGGTCGTCGAGGCCGGCGGGTACGAAGAGGTCGGCGAGCTGGTCACCGTGAAGGAGCTGCTCGGCGCGGACCGCGCGCTCGTGGTCGGTCGCGGCGACGAGGAGCGCGTCGTGCGCTTCGCCGGGCAGGTCAGGGACGCGCACGTGCGCATCGGCGACGCCCTGACCATCGACTCGCGCAGCGGCTTCGTGTTCGAGGTGATCCCGCGCGCCGAGGTCGAGGAGCTGGTGCTCGAAGAGGTGCCGGACATCGACTACGAGGACATCGGCGGCCTCGGGCCGCAGATCGAGGCCATCCGCGACGCGGTCGAGCTGCCGTTCCTGCACCCCGAGCTGTTCCTCGAGCACGGGCTCAAGCCGCCGAAGGGAGTGCTGCTCTACGGTCCGCCCGGGTGCGGCAAGACGCTGATCGCCAAGGCGGTGGCCCACTCGCTGGCGGCGACCGCGGCGGCCGCGCGCGGCGAGAGCACCGCGGACACCAAGAGCTTCTTCCTCAACGTCAAGGGCCCGGAGCTGCTCAACAAGTACGTCGGCGAGACCGAGCGGCACATCCGGCTGATCTTCGCCCGGGCGCGCGAGAAGGCGTCGCAGGGGCACCCGGTCGTCGTGTTCTTCGACGAGATGGAGTCGCTGTTCCGGACCCGCGGTACCGGCGTCTCCAGCGACGTCGAGACGACGATCGTGCCGCAGCTGCTGAGCGAGATCGACGGCGTCGAACGGCTCGAGAACGTCATCGTCATCGGCGCCTCCAACCGCGAGGACATGATCGACCCCGCGATCCTGCGGCCCGGCCGGCTGGACGTGAAGATCAAGATCGAGCGGCCCGACGCCGAGGGCGCGCGCGAGATCTTCGGCAAGTACCTGGTGCCGACGCTGCCGATCCACCCGGACGACATCGCGGAGCACGGCGGGTCCGCCTCGGCCGCGGTCGAGGCGATGATCACCCGCGTCGTCGAGCGCATGTACACCGAGAGCGACGAGAACCGGTTCCTCGAGGTCACCTACGCCAGCGGCGACAAGGAGGTCCTCTTCTTCAAGGACTTCAACTCGGGCGCGATGATCCAGAACGTCGTCGACCGCGCGAAGAAGTCGGCGATCAAGGATTTCCTGAGCAGCGGTCAGCGCGGCATCCGCGTCGACCACCTGCTCACCGCGTGCGTCGACGAGTTCCGCGAGAACGAGGACCTGCCGAACACGACCAACCCGGACGACTGGGCGCGCATCTCCGGCAAGAAGGGCGAGCGCATCGTCTTCATCCGCACCATCGTGCAGGGCAAGAAGGGCGCGGAGGGCTCGCGCACCATCGAGAACGTCACGAGCACCGGTCAGTACCTCTGAGCCTCTACCAGCACAGACGGACGCGTCGATCACTGCTAGCGGGACCCTAGGGTGGTCCTGTGACCGTGCGCCGCGTGATGGGGATCGAGACCGAGTACGGGATCCTCCAGCCCGGACGCCCACTGGCCAACCCGATGCTGCTGTCGAGCCACGTCGTCGCCGTGCACGCCGCGGCCCGCGAGGGCGCGCGCACCAAGGCGCGTTGGGACTACGACGACGAGGACCCGCTGCACGACGCCCGCGGCTTCCACCTTCAGCGCGCGTCGGCCCATCCCTCGCTGCTCACGGACGACCCCGCCGTGCCGGCGCCGTCCGGCGACGGGCCGCAGGCCCTGCCGAGGGCCGCCACCGAGGAGTACGAGGACCCGGGCGCAGCGAACGTCATCCTCACCAACGGCGCCCGCCTGTACGTCGACCACGCGCACCCGGAGTACTCGTCGCCCGAGGTCACCAACCCGCTCGACGCCGTGCGCTGGGACCGTGCGGGGGAGCGCGTGATGCTCGCGTCGGTCCGCGCCCTGGCGTCCACCGCGGCCCTGCCGGACGTCGCGCTGTACAAGAACAACGTGGACGGCAAGGGCGCGACCTACGGCATGCACGAGAACTACCTGGTCGACCGGGCGGTCCCCTTCAACGACCTCGCGGCGCGGCTGATCCCGTTCTTCGTGACGCGCCAGGTGTTCACCGGCGCGGGTCGGGTGGGGCTCGGGCAGCGCGGCGAGGAGCCCGGGTTCCAGCTGTCCCAGCGCGCGGACTACATGGAGGCGGAGGTCGGTCTGGAGACGACGCTGCGCCGGCCGATCATCAACACGCGCGACGAGCCGCACGCGGACCCGGACCGCTGGCGGCGGCTGCACGTGATCATCGGCGACGCGACGATGCTCGAGGTGGCCACCTACCTGCGGCTCGGCACCACGTCCCTGGTGCTCTGGCTGATCGAGCGGGCGGTGGCCGACGGCGGTGCCGGCGGCGCGCTCGCCCCGATCGACCGCCTCGTCCTGCGCGACCCGGTGCACGCGGTCCACCTGGTGAGCCACGACCTGACGCTGACCACCAGGCTCGAGCTCGCCGACGGGCGCCGGCTGACGGCGCTGGAGGTCCAGCGCGAGTACCTCGACGCGGTGCGGGGGGCGCTGGCCCACGTGGGTGACGAGCCGGACGCACAGACGACGGACGTCCTCGACCGCTGGACGTCGGTCCTCGACCGCCTGGCGACGGACCCGGCGTCCTGCGCGCGCGAGGTCGAGTGGCTGGCCAAGCTGCGGCTGCTCGAGGGCATGCGGCGCCGGGACCGACTGGCGTGGGACCACCCGCGGCTCGCCGCGATGGACCTGCAGTGGTCCGACGTGCGGCCCGAGCGGGGCCTGTACCACCGGCTGGTCCAGGCGGACGCGGTCGAGCTGCTGGTGAGCGCCGAGCAGGTGGCCGAGGCCGTCCTGCACCCGCCGCGGGACACCCGGGCCTACTTCCGCGGCGAGGCCGTCGCGCGCTACGGCGGCGAGATCTCCGCGGCGAGCTGGGACTCGGTCGTGTTCGACGTGCCGGGTGCCGCGACGCTCCAGAGGGTGCCGATGCGCGACCCGCTGCGCGGCACGTACGCGCACGTCGGGGGCCTGCTGGACCGCAGCCCCGATGCCGCGTCGCTGCTGGAGGCGCTGGGCGCGTGACGCTCGGCCCACGGCTGCCGGGGTTCGGTGGGCGACGTTCCGTCCGCACCGTGGCGCGGGGACCGGGAGCGTCGGAGGATGGGCCTAGGGTGGGCGTCAGCACGTCGTCGGCACTCCGGGGAGGTCACCATGGCTGGTCAGGAACACGTTCGCCCGCGCCGCGAGGACGCCGAGCCGGATGACGGCCCCGACACCCCGGCCCCGGCGGCACCGAGCGCTCAGGCCCGGGACGCCGAGGTCGACGCGCTCCTCGACGAGATCGACGACGTCCTCGAGTCCAACGCCGAGCAGTTCGTGCGCGGATTCGTGCAGAAGGGCGGTCAGTGAGCGCCGATGAGTTCTCACGACCTGTCCGCCTCCGGGCGGCTGCCGCACGCGTTCACGACACCGGGCTCGTCGTCGTTCGTGGATTTCCTGTCCAGCCACGCCCCGCAGCTCCTGCCGGGTAACCGGCCCGGCGGCGACGTCCTGGCGCCGCACGGCACCACGATCCTGGCCCTCTCGTTCGAGGGCGGGATCGTCATGGCCGGCGACCGCCGGGCGACCATGGGCTCGATGATCGCGAGCCGCGAGATCGAGAAGGTCTTCCCGGCCGACGAGTACTCCGCGGTCGGCATCGCCGGCACCGCGGGCCTCGCGGTCGAGCTGGTCAGGCTGTTCCAGCTCGAGCTCGAGCACTACGAGAAGATCGAGGGCAGCCTGCTGTCGCTCGACGGCAAGGCCAACCGGCTGGCGACCATGATCCGCGGCAACCTCGGGCTTGCGATGCAGGGGCTGGCCGTGGTGCCGCTGTTCGGCGGCTTCGACCTCGACCGGCGCATCGGCCGGATCTTCTCCTATGACGTCACGGGCGGCCGGTACGAGGAGCACGACCACCACGCGGTCGGCTCGGGATCGGTGTTCGCGCGCGGCTCGCTCAAGAAGCTCTGGCGGCCGGGGCTCGACGCCGCGGGCGCGGTGCGGGTGGCCGTCGAGGCGCTCGTCGACGCGGCCGACGACGACTCGGCGACCGGGGGTCCGGACCACACCCGGGGCATCTGGCCGGTCGTCGCGACGGTCACCGAGTCCGGGTACCTGCGCGTGGCCGACACCGATCTCGCGGCCGTCGCAGAGCAGGTCGAGCAGGAACGCCGACGCACCCATGAGGGACGCGGGGGTGCGCGATGAGCATGCCGTTCTACGTCTCGCCCGAGCAGCTGATGAAGGACCGGGCGGACTACGCGCGCAAGGGCATCGCCCGCGGCCGCTCGGTCGTCGTCCTGCAGTACGACGACGGCATCGCCTTCGCCACGGAGAACGCGTCGCGCGCGCTGCACAAGATCTCTGAGATCTACGACCGGATCGGCTTCGCGGCGGTCGGCAAGTACAACGAGTTCGAGAACCTGCGGGTGGCCGGCGTGCGCTACGCCGACCTGCGCGGCTACTCCTACGACCGCGAGGACGTCACGGCGCGCGGGCTGGCCAACGCCTACGCCCAGACGCTGGGCACCTCGTTCACCACCGAGTCCAAGCCCCTCGAGGTCGAGATCGTCGTCGCCGAGGTGGGCCGCGCCGCCGCGGGCGACCAGATCTACCGGCTGGCGTACGACGGCTCGGTGACCGACGAGCACGGCTACGTCGTCATGGGCGGGCAGGCGGAGCGCCTCGGCGGGCTGCTGGCGACCGACTGGCGGCCCGGCCTGACGCTGCCCGAGGTGCTCGCGCTGGCCGTGCGGACGCTCGGTGCACCGACGGAGGACGGCGGCGAGACGCGGGCGATCCCGGCGACGCAGCTCGAGGTCGCGGTGCTCGACCGGACCCGCCCGCGGCGGACGTTCCGCCGGCTCGCCGGGGCGTTGCTGGAGGACCTGCTCGACGCGGACTGAGCGAGTCCGCACGCACGAGCGACGGAAGGAGCACGGCGATGGACAGACGGATCTTCGGCCTGGAGACGGAGTACGGCGTGACCTGCGCCGCGCAGGACGGTCGCGGGCTGTCGGCCGACGAGGTCGCGCGGTACCTGTTCCGCAAGGTGGTCGCCTGGGGCCGCTCGTCCAACGTGTTCCTGCGCAACGGCTCACGGCTGTACCTCGACGTCGGCTCGCACCCCGAGTACGCGACCGCGGAGTGCGACGACGTGCGCCAGCTGGTCACGCACGACCGGGCCGGCGAACGCATCCTCGAAGGGCTGGTGGCGGACGCCCAGCAGCGGCTCGAGCACGAGGGCCTGCCGGGCAAGATCCACCTGTTCAAGAACAACACCGACTCGGCCGGCAACTCCTACGGCTGCCACGAGAACTACCTGGTGCGCCGGCAGGGCGACTTCTCGCGGCTCTCCGACGTGCTCGTGCCGTTCCTCATCACGCGCCAGATCCTCACCGGCGCCGGCAAGGTCCTCACCACCCCGCGCGGGGCCGTGTACTGCCTGTCGCAGCGCGCCGACCACATCTGGGAGGCGGTCTCGAGCGCGACCACCCGCTCCCGGCCCATCATCAACACGCGCGACGAGCCGCACGCCGACGCGGAGCATTACCGGCGGTTGCACGTGATCGTGGGCGACTCGTCGATGTCCGAGACGACCACGATGCTCAAGGTCGGCACGACGGACCTGCTGCTGCGCATGATCGAGGCCGGCATCCCCATGCGGGAGATGGCGCTGGAGAACCCGATCCGGGCGATCCGCGAGATCAGCCACGACATCACGGGCATGCACCCGGTCACCATGGCGAACGGTCGGACGGTCACGGCGATCGACCTGCAGGAGGAGTACCTCACGCGGGTCACGGACTTCCTGGCGTCGGAGGGCGGGCCGAGCCCCGAGAACAAGCAGGTGCTGGACCTCTGGGAGCGCGGGCTGCGCGCACTCCGCACCGGCGACCTCTCGCTGGTGGACCGCGAGCTGGACTGGGTCATCAAGTACAAGCTCATCGAGCGGTACCGCGCCAAGCACGACCTCGACCTGTCCGACGTCCGGGTGCAGCGCCTCGACCTGGCGTACCACGACATCTCCCGCACCGAGGGGCTCTACAACCTGCTCGCCGCCAAGGGGATGGTGGAGCGGGTGACCACCGACCTGGAGATCTTCGAAGCCACGGCCGTCCCGCCGCAGACCACGAGGGCCAAGCTGCGCGGCGACTTCGTGCGCGCGGCGCAGGACGCCCGACGCGACTACACGGTCGACTGGGTGCATCTCAAGCTCAACGACCAGGCCCAGCGCACGGTCCTGTGCAAGGACCCGTTCCGCAGCGTCGACGAGCGGGTGGACCGGCTCATCGAGTCGATGTAGCCCGAAGGCGGGCAGGGCTGCGACTCTGCACGGGCCGGACAGACTCGGGCCGTACAGTGTGGCGGTCCTGGAGTCCGCCCGGACCATCGACCTGGCGGCCGCCGGGACCCCAGAGCCGGAAGGAACGACGTGCGACGACTGCAGGGCCGAGCCCTGGTGGCCGGTCTGGCGATCGCGCTGCTGACCCTCGCCGGGTGCAGCACCCCGGAGTCGGAGCCCGCCGTGGTGACGGTGTCCGGTGAACCCGGTGCGGCGCCGACGATCACCTACGTGACCCCGCTGCAGGTGGACAAGACCCGGACCGAGCAGATCTGGGAGGGCACGGGCGCGGACCTCGTCGAGGGCGGTCCCGTGCTCATCGACTTCTGGCTCGAGGACGCCACCGACGCCTCGCTGGTGAAGGAGAGCTACTCCACCAACCCGACGGCGATGCTGCTGACGGAGGAGGACCTCGGCACGGACCTCTACGACACGCTCCGCGGCCAGAAGGTGGGCGCACGCCTGCTCCAGGTCAGCCCGGGCAGCGGGTCGGGGGCCACGAGCTACCCCACCGTGACGGTGGTCGACGTGCTGCCGACCCGCGCCGACGGCGAACCCGTGCCCCCGCGCTCGGACCTTCCGGCGGTCACGCTGGACGCGTCGGGCGCCCCGTCGATCACCGCGACGGGCACGGACCCGCCATCGACGCTCGTCGCAGCACCGCTGATCCGCGGGACCGGGGAGCAGGTGGGCGCGAGCGACGTCGTGACCGTGCAGTACACCGGGTTCGCGTGGACCACGGGCGAGCCGTTCGACTCGACCTGGACGCACGGCCTGCCGGTCTCGTTCTCGCTGCAGGACGTGCAGGCGTGGGCCGAGGGGCTCGTCGACCAGCCGGTCGGCAGCCAGGTCATGCTCGTCGTGCCGCCCACGTACGCGCTGGGGGTCACGGACAGCGAGGAGCTCGCGGGCCAGACCGTGGTCTTCGTCGTCGACATCCTCGCCACCGGCCACCCGGACCAGGCGGCCGGCTAGCGCGAGGGCAGGACCCGCTCGATCTCGGCGAGGTCGGCGGGGTCGCCCTCGACCCGGACGTCGGCGGCGGCGCCGCGGCCGAGGAGGTACAGGACGAGCTCGCCGACGTCGCCCCGGACCACCACCGTGCCGCTGTCCACCTTGGGCGCGCGCAGCCGGTGGCGGACGCCGTCGGTGCGGACCAGCACGACGCCGACGGGCACCTTGCGCAGCCGCATGCCGCCCGAGCGCTGCAGCTGCGCCCACAGGACCTCGACGAGCTCGGGGTCCAGCTCGCGGGGCGGGACCGGGCCCGCGCCGCGGCGGACGTCCTCGGTGTGCACGAAGAACTCGATGACGTTCGTCGACTCGCCGGCCCAGCTGCCGGGGTGCCAGAACGCCGGGCGGTCGGCGGCCACGCGGGCCACGAGGTCGCGGTAGGCGCCCTCGGTCGCCGCGGTGTCCGCGAGCCTGGCGATCGCCGCCTCGGCGCGCTCCGAGAGGGCGGGCACGGCGATCCCCGCGCCGACCATCGGCGAGCGCTCGCGCAGCACGATGTGCGCGGCCAGGTGCCGGGCCTGCCAGCCCTCGCAGAGGGTCGGCGCCTCGGGCGAGACGTCCAGGAGTGCCTGCGCCAGCTGCGCGCGCTCGATCTCGTGCCAGGTCATGAGCGCAGGATCGCACGCGGGCGGCGACGATGCGTGACGGGTAAGCGCTCACTGTGCCGTGAGAGGATGAGTGCACCCCCTGAGCTCCACGGAAGGTCCTGTCGTGCCCACGCGAGACGAGTCACCGGCGTCGGTGGCCCTCACCGGCTCGGTGCCGCGCCGGGCGGTCCAGCTGATCGTCCGCGGCCTGCGCGCGCACCCGGGCACCTACGTCCTCGCCATCGGCACCTCGGCCGTCTTCGGGGTCCTCACGGTCGCCGTGAGCAGGGTGCTCGGGGCCGTGACCGACCAGGTGGTCGTCCCGGCGCTGAACGGTTCGACCGAGGCGCGGGGGAAGATCTGGCTGGCCGGGCTGGCGATCGCGCTCGTCGCGGTGTCCCTGGCCGTCACCGTCGCCGGCCGGCGCATGTTCGCCGGCAAGGGCTTCGCGCTGATCCAGGAGGACCACCGCACGGCGGTCACCCGCCAGTACCTGCGGCTGCCGATGTCGTGGCACCGTCGGCACCCGACCGGCCAGCTGCTGTCGAACGCGAGCGCCGACGTCGAGGCCGCGACCTCGATCTTCAACCCGCTCCCGTTCGCGCTGGGAGTCGTGGTCATGCTCGTCGTCGCGGCGGTCGCGCTGTTCCGGACCGACGTGTGGCTCGCGCTGGCCGCCCTGGTGGTCCTGCCGCTCGCCGTCGTCGCGAACCTCGTGTTCCAGCGCCGCATGTCGCCCGCGGCGATCCACGCGCAGCAGCTGCGCGCCGAGGTCGCGGACATCGCCCACGAGAGCTTCGAGGCCGCGGTGCTGGTCACGTCCCTGGGCACGGCGGCGCGCGAGGAGGCCCGGTTCGCGGCGCGGGCCGCGCAGCTGCGCGACGCCAACGTGCGCGTGGGGATCGTCCGCGCGCTGTTCGACCCGGTCATCGACCTGCTGCCGAGCCTGGGCACGCTGCTGGTGCTGGTGGTCGGCACGATGCAGGTCAGCGCGGGGCGGGTGGAGACGGGCGACGTCGTGGCCGCCGCCTACCTGCTGACGCTGCTCGCGGTGCCGGTGCGGGCGTTCGGCTGGGTGCTCGGCGAGGTCCCGCGTGCGCTCGTCGGCTACGACCGGATCGCGCGCGTCATCGACGCGCACGGTGCGCTGAGCGTGGGCACCACCCCGTGGTCGCCCGGCGCCGGAGCCCGCGTCGAGCTGCGGGACGTCGGGCGCTCCGTGGCCCTGCCCGGCGGCGGTGAGCTCGAGCTGCTGCACGACGTCGATCTCGACGTGGCCGCGGGCCGCACCGTCGCGCTCGTCGGACCGACGGGCGCGGGCAAGACGACCCTGGTGTCGCTGGTCAGCCGGCTCTCGGACCCGTCCCACGGGTCGGTGCACGTCGACGGCCTCGACCTGCGAGACGTGCGGCCGGACGACCTCAGCCGGCACGTGGCCCTCGTCGCGCAGTCGACGTTCATCTTCGAGGACACGGTCCGGTCGAACGTGACGCTCGCCGATGCGGGGGAGGCCGGCTCGCCCGACGACGAGGCTGTCTGGGCGGCGCTGCGCCTCGCCCGCGTCGACGACGTCGTCCGTGCGCTGCCCGGTGGCCTGGATGCGCCCCTCGGCGAGCGCGGCGCCAACCTCTCGGGCGGTCAGCGGCAGCGCCTCGCGCTCGCACGCGCCCTCGTCCGGCGCCCCGCGGTGCTGGTGCTCGACGACGCGACGTCGGCCGTCGACCCGCGCATCGAGCAGGCGATCCTGCGCGGCCTGCGCGACGACGGCGGCGCCGGCAGCCCGACCGTGCTGCTCGTCGCGTACCGGATGTCCTCGGTCCTGCTGGCCGACGAGGTCGTGCACGTCGAGGCCGGTCGCGTGGTCGACCGCGGCACGCACGACGAGCTGCTCG
This sequence comes from Cellulomonas sp. P5_E12, assembly GCF_054049315.1. Taxonomy (NCBI): domain Bacteria; kingdom Bacillati; phylum Actinomycetota; class Actinomycetes; order Micrococcales; family Cellulomonadaceae; genus Cellulomonas; species Cellulomonas sp. P5_E12. The sequence goes on from NZ_JBFUMP010000006.1 coordinate 56,750, forward strand.
CGCGGGACCCCGGCTACCGCGAGCTGGCCACGGCGTACGAGCAGGAGACGGCCCGCCGCGCGGCCGAGGCCGCCGACGAGGCGGCCCTCGAGGTCGTGGAGGAGCCGGCATGAGCGGCAACCACCGGGTCGCTCCCGCCAGCACCCTGGGAGTGCTCGCGACGCTGCGCCGCGGGATCCAGGTCTCACCCCAGCTGCTGGTCGGCTGGCAGGTCACGGTCCTGCTCGCGGTCGTCGCGTCGATCGGCCGCGTGCTCGTGCCCATCGCGGTGCAGCAGACCGTCGACACGGGAATCCTCGCCCCGGGCGGCCCGAACGTGCCGCGCGTCGCGGCGCTCGCCGGGCTGGCTGCGCTCGGGCTGCTGGTGGGCGCCGTCTGCTCGGCCTACGTCAACGTGCGGCTCTTCCGGTCCAGCGAGAGCGGCCTGCTGTCGCTGCGCACGCAGGCGTTCCGGCACGTGCACGACCTGTCCGTGCTCACGCAGAACACCGAGCGCCGCGGCTCATTGGTCTCGCGCGTGACGTCGGACGTCGACACGATCTMGCTGTTCGTGCAGTGGGGCGGCATCATGCTGCTMGTCTCGGTCCTGCAGATCGCGGTCGCCACGGTGCTCATGGCCTTCTACTCGTGGCAGCTCACGCTCATCGTCTGGCTCGGCTTCGTGCCGCTGTTCGTCCTCCTCCAGCCGCTGCAGAAGCGCGTCAACGCCAGGTACACGGCGGTGCGCGAGCGGGTGGGCGGGATGCTCGGGTCCGTCTCGGAGGCCGTCGTCGGCGCCGAGACCATCCGGGCGTACGGCGTCGCGGAGCGGACCCAGCGCAAGATCGACGCGGCGGTCGCAGCGACCCGCAGCGCCATGGTGCGCGCGCAGAACCTGGTCGCCCTCGTCTTCTCCAGCGGCGTGCTGGTGGCCAACCTCGTGCTGGCGGTCGTGGTCGTGGCGGGGACCTACCTCGGGATCGCCGGCGAGATGACCGCGGGTCGCCTGCTCGCCTTCCTGTTCCTGGTCCAGCTCTTCACCGGTCCGGTGCAGATGGCGACCGAGATCCTCAACGAGCTGCAGAACGCCGTCGCGGGATGGCGCCGCGTCCTCGGCGTGCTCGAGACGCCGGTCGAGGTGGTCGACGCCGGCCCGGACGGCGTGCCCAGCCCGCGCGGCCCGGCCCACGTCGAGCTCCGCGACGTCGACTTCGCGTACCCGGACGGGCCGCCCGTCCTCACCGGCGTCGACGTCGCGATCCCCGCGGGCACCTCCGTCGCCGTCGTCGGCGCGACGGGTTCGGGCAAGACGACCATCGCCAAGCTGGTCGCGCGCTTCATGGACCCCACCAGCGGGTCGGTGCTGCTGGACGGCGTCGACCTGCGGGACATCTCGGTCGCGGAGCTGCGGCGCCGCGTCGTGCTGGTGCCGCAGGAGGGCTTCCTGTTCGACGGCACGCTCGCGCAGAACGTGGCGTACGGGCTCCGGCACGAGGACGGCACCACGTCCGCGCCGGCCGACGACGCCCGTATCCGGGAGGCCATCGAGGCGCTCGGCCTGGACGCCTGGGTGGACGAGCTCGCGGACGGCCTCGAGACGCCCGTGGGCCAGCGCGGCGAGTCGCTGTCGGCGGGGGAGCGGCAGCTGGTCGCCCTCGCGCGGGCCTACCTGGCCGAGGCGGACCTGCTCCTGCTCGACGAGGCGACCTCGGCGGTCGACCCGGCGACGGAGGTGCGGATCGCCCGCGCCCTCGACTCGCTGACCCGCGGCCGCAGCACCCTGACCATCGCGCACCGGCTGTCCACCGCCGAGGCGGCCGACACGGTCGTCGTCGTCGACGCGGGGCGCGTGGTCGAGGTCGGGCACCACGACGACCTCGTGGCGCGCGAGGGCCACTACGCCGCGATGCACGCGGCCTGGGTGTCGCAGACGCGCTGACCGCGGGTGGACGGGGTCCGTGCCGCACGCGGCCCCGTGGCAGGATCGGTCCGTGTCTTCCAGCCCCGCCGCACCGACCCTCGACCCCGCCGTCGCCGACCGCCTCAAGCGTGACGAGCACGGCCTGGTGGCGGCGATCGTGCAGCAGCACGACTCGCGCGAGGTGCTCATGCTCGGCTGGATGGACGACGAGGCGCTGCACCGCACGCTGACGACCGGTCGCGTCGTGTTCTGGAGCCGCTCGCGCCAGGAGTACTGGCGCAAGGGCGACACGTCGGGCCACGCCCAGTTCGTCAAGGCCGTGAGCCTCGACTGCGACGGCGACGCCCTGCTGGTCGAGGTCGACCAGGTGGGAGCCGCCTGCCACACCGGCGCGCACACGTGCTTCGACGCCGGCGGCCCGCTGCCGGCCGTCGTCGGCACCCGACCCACCGGAGGAGACCCCCGATGACCGCCGGAACCGTGCCCACGGACGTCACCGCGGCGGAGGTCCCCTGGGGCGGCACGTGGCCGTCGCTCGACGAGTTCCGTGGCCTGGCGCAGGACCGCCGGGTCATCCCCGTGGTCCGTCGGCTGCTCGCCGACGACATCACGCCGGTCGGCCTGTACCGGACGCTGGCCGCGGGCCGGCCCGGCACGTTCATCCTCGAGTCGGCGGAGGCCGACGGCAGCTGGGACCGCTACTCGTTCGTGGGCGTGCACTCGCGGGCGACGCTCACGGTGCGCGGCGGCTCGGCGGTCTGGGTGGGCGACGTGCCCGTGGGCGTGCCGACGGACGGCGACGCGCTCGACGTCCTGGCCCGCACGCTCGACGCGCTGCGCACCCCGGCGATCGCGGGGCTGCCGCCCCTGACCAGCGGCCTCGTCGGCGCGCTCGGGTGGGACATCGTGCGGCACTGGGAGCCGACGCTGCCCGCGAACGCCCCCGACGAGCTGGGCGTGCCCGAGCTCACGCTGCTGCTGGCCACGGACCTCGCGGTCGTCGACCACCACGACGGCTCGGTCTGGCTGGTCGCCAACGCGATCAACTTCGACGACACCGACGAGCGGGTCGACGAGGCGCACGCGGACGCGCTCGCGCGCCTCGACGCCATGGAGGCGGCGCTGCTCGAGCCGACGGAGTCCGCGGTCGCAGTGCTGACCGACGTGCCCGAGCCCGAGCTCGCGTTCCGGTCCACGCGCGAGGAGTTCGAGGACTCGGTGCGCACGGGCCAGGAGGCCATCCGCGACGGCGACGTCTTCCAGGTGGTGCTCTCGCAGCGCCTGGACCTCGACTGCCCGGCCGAGCCTCTCGACGTCTACCGGGTGCTGCGGACCATCAACCCGAGCCCGTACATGTACTACCTGCAGCTGCAGGACGCCGACGGGCGCGACTTCGCGGTGGTCGGCTCGAGCCCGGAGACGCTGGTCAAGGTCACGTCGGGCCGCGTCGTGACGTTCCCGATCGCCGGGTCGCGGCCGCGCGGTGCGACCCCCGACGAGGACCGCCGTCTGCAGGACGAGGTGCTGGCGGACCCCAAGGAGCGGGCCGAGCACATCATGCTGGTCGACCTGTCCCGCAACGACCTGGTGAAGGTCTGCGAACCCACGAGCGTCGAGGTCGTCGAGTTCATGGCGGTCAAGCGCTACTCGCACATCATGCACATCTGCTCGACGGTCGTCGGGCGCCTGCGGGAGGGCGCGACCGCGCTGCAGACCCTGGTCGCGACGTTCCCCGCGGGAACCCTGTCCGGCGCGCCCAAGCCGCGCGCGATCGCGCTGATCGACGAGATCGAGCCCGCGCGTCGCGGCATCTACGGCGGCACGGTCGGCTACTTCGACTTCGCCGGCGACATGGACATGGCCATCGCCATCCGGACGGCTCTCATCCGCGAGGGGCGCGCGAGCGTGCAGGCAGGCGGCGGGATCGTCGCCGACTCGGTGCCCGCGCTGGAGTACGAGGAGTCCCGCAACAAGGCCGCCGCGGCMGTCCGGGCCGTCCAGATCGCGTCCCGGCTCCGTCGGGCGGGCGCGTGACGGACGCCCGCCAGCGCCGCCGGGCGGGTCGGGGTCGCGCAGCGGCCCTGCTGCTCGTCCTGGCCGGGCTGACGGCGCTCGTCGCGGTGCCGACCTGGTTCACGACCACGGGCACGACGGCGCTCGAGGGCACCGTGACGGTGCAGGTGTCCGGCTCGCAGGTGGCGCCGGCGATCCTCGCGGCGGCGGTCGCCATCCTCGCCGCCGTGGCCGCGGTCGCCCTCGTCGGGCGGGCGGGTCGCTGGGTCGTCGCCGTGGTGGTCGTGGCCTGCGGGGTGCTCGTCGTCGGCACCACGCTGACCGTGCTGGGCGACCCGGTCGCCGCGGTGTCCCCGGTGGTCGCCGACGTGACCGGCGTGGGCAAGCTCGCGGGGCCCGTGACGACGAGCATCTGGCCCTGGCTGGCGGTGGCCGTCGGGGTGCTCGACGCGCTCGCCGGCGTCTGGCTGGTGCTCGCGTCGCGCGCGTGGGCCGGGCCGTCGCGCCGGCACGAGACCGCGGCCGCCCCGACCGCTCCTGCGGAGCCCGACGAGCGGTCCGACTGGGACGCCCTCAGCCGCGGCGACGACCCGTCCTGACCTGCAGCGCTCGTCCCGGGCTGGGGGTCGCCCGTCGGATAGGGTGAGCGCAGAACCGAGCACGAAGGGCACCCACATGGCCGACAACACCCTCGCGCACCGCGCGCAGCACGCCACGACCACCGAGGCGATGCACCTGCCGCCCACGGCGGCCCCCACGAACCACGGCAAGACGCTGGCCGCCTGGGTCACCACTTACAGCGTGGTGATCGCCTTCACGATCGCCGGGCTCGGCGTCCTGTTCGCCATGGTCTGGCTCTTCTGGGTCGGCCTGGCCCTCGTTGCGCTCGGCCTGGTGGCCGGCAAGGTGCTGCAGGCCTCGGGCCACGGCCAGGGCGGCGCCAAGACACGCGCCCGCGCGGCTCGCACCGGCGGGCACTGACCGAAGGCTGTTCGACCGCCGCTCGGGAGCCCGGGTCGGCGCACGCGACGCAGGAGGACCGATGTCGACCCCCAACGAGCCGCAGAACCCGTACGGCGCCGAGCCGCCGAAGGACCCGGACGCCACGCCGCAGCCCCCGGCTCCGCAGTACCCGGGTGCGCCCCCGGCACCGGGGGCTGGGCCCCAGTACCCGCCGGCCCCGCAGTACCCGTCGGCCCCGCAGTACCCGTCGGCTCCGCAGTACGGCGCCCCGCCCGCGACCCCGTACCCGGCGGCTGCGCCGTACGGATCGGCGCCCGGCGGCTACCCGCCGCCCGGCTACGGCGTGGCGTACCCGAAGAACAGCCTCGCGGTCTGGTCGCTCGTGCTGGGCATCTGCTCGTTCGTGCTCTCGTGCGGGCTGCTCACAGGCATCCCCGCGATCATCGTCGGCAACAACGCCAAGAAGGCCGTCGCGCGCGGCGAGGCGAACAACGGCGGCATGGCGACCGCGGGGATCATCCTCGGCTGGGTCGCCATCGCGCTGTCGATCATCGGGATCATCCTGTTCAGCATCCTGTTCTCGAACGCGGACTTCCGGGACGCCTTCAACGATGGCTACAACGGCTCCAACTACTGAGCTGCCCGACGGCCCGCTCACGCCCGACGCCGTGCCGTCGGTCGGGGCGGGCCGTCGCGCGTCCGTGCGCCGGCCGCTGGTGGCCGGGGGCCTCACCGTGGCCGCGACCGTCGTCCTGGCGCTGCGGGACCCCCACACCACCGGCAGCTACGGCGTCTGCCCGCTCTACGCGCTGACCGGTCTCTGGTGCCCGGCGTGCGGCGGTCTGCGGGCGACGCACGACCTCGCGCACGGCGACGTCGCGGGCGCGTGGTCGATGAACCCGCTCTGGGTGCTCGCGGTCCCGCTGGTGGTCGCCCTCTGGGGTCGGCTCGTCGTGCGCCGGGCGCAGGGGCGGGCGGTGCGTCCGGCACCCGCGTGGCTCGCCTGGTCGACCCTCGCGGTGATCCTGGCGTTCGGGATCCTGCGGAACGTCCCGGCGCTGGCGCCGTGGCTGGCCCCCTGACGAAAGTCCCTGTCCCACCCACCGGCCTGTGGTCCGGGTCACTCCGCGACCGATCTACGATGTGCCTCTGGGCCCACCGCCACGACCGACGGCGAGGATGAGGTCCGGAAACCGACCGGGGGAGAAGGTGAGCTGTCGATGACCGTGCTGGACGACATCGTCGCGGGAGTCCGACTGGACCTGGCCGTCCGGGAGCAGGCCACGCCGCTCGCCGAGGTCAAGGAGCGCGCCCACCGCCGCGAGTCCGCCATCGAGTGCGTGGGCCGGCTGCGGGCCGAGGACGCGGTCCGGGTCATCGCCGAGGTCAAGCGCTCGAGCCCGAGCAAGGGCGCCCTCGCCACCATCAAGGACCCCGCCGCGCTGGCCGCCGAGTACGAGAAGGGCGGCGCCGCCGTCATCTCGGTGCTCACCGAGGAGCGCCGCTTCCACGGCTCGCTCGCGGACCTGGACGCCGTCCGCGCCCGCGTCGACATCCCCGTCCTGCGCAAGGACTTCGTCGTCACGCCGTACCAGGTGTGGGAGGCGCGGGCCCACGGCGCCGACCTCGTGCTCCTCATCGTCGCGGCGCTCGAGCAGACCGTGCTGGAGTCGCTGGTCGAGCGCGTGCACTCCCTGGGCATGACCGCCCTGGTCGAGGTGCACGACACCGAGGAGGTCGCCCGCGCGGCCGACGCCGGTGCCCGCGTGATCGGCGTCAACGCCCGCGACCTGCGCTCGCTCGAGGTGGACCGGACCACGTTCGCCCGCGTCGCGCCGGCCATCCCGTCGCACATCGTGAAGATCGCCGAGTCCGGGGTTCGCGGGCCGCACGACGTCATGGACTACGCCCGCGCCGGCGCGGACGCGGTGCTCGTCGGCGAGGCGCTGGTCACGGACGACGCCCCGCGCGAGTCCGTCGCCGACCTCGTGGCGGCGGGCGCCCACCCGTCCCTGCGGGCGGTGCGTCAGTGAGCGGTCGATCGACCGTCGGACCCGTCTCGGACAAGCTGCTCGAGGCGGTCGCCAGCGGACCGCTGTCCACCCACGCCGGGCCGTACTTCGGGGAGTTCGGCGGCCGGTTCGTGCCGGAGGCGCTCATCGCGGCGCTCGACGAGCTCGACACGGCGTACCACAAGGCGCTCGCCGACCCGGCGTTCGGGCGCGAGCTCGCGCGGCTGCACAAGACGTACACCGGCCGGCCGAGCCCGCTGACCGAGGTGCCGCGGTTCGCCGCCCACGTCGCGCCCGGCGTGCGGGTGTTCCTCAAGCGCGAGGACCTCAACCACACCGGCTCGCACAAGATCAACAACGTGCTCGGGCAGGCCCTCCTGGTCAAGCGCATGGGCAAGACGCGCGTGATCGCGGAGACCGGTGYCGGTCAGCACGGCGTCGCCACGGCGACCGCTGCCGCGCTGCTGGACCTCGAGTGCACCGTGTACATGGGCGAGGAGGACACGCGCCGGCAGGCGCTCAATGTCGCGCGCATGAGGCTGCTCGGCGCCGAGGTCATCCCCGTGACCATCGGGACGCGGACCCTCAAGGACGCGATCAATGAGGCGCTGCGCGACTGGGTGGCCAACGTCGAGACCACGCACTACCTGCTCGGCACCGTGACGGGACCGCACCCGTTCCCCGAGATGGTCCGCGACTTCCACAAGATCATCGGCGAGGAGGCCAAGGCCCAGCTCCTCGAGGAGATCGGCCGGCTGCCCGACGCCGTGGCCGCGTGCGTGGGCGGCGGGTCCAACGCGATGGGCATCTTCAACGCGTTCCTCGACCACCCCGAGGTCCGGCTGTTCGGCTTCGAGGCCGGCGGCGAGGGCATCTCGTCCGGGCGCCACGCGGCGCGGTTCTCCGGCGGGGAGCCGGGCGTGCTGCACGGCGCCAAGTCCTACCTCCTGCAGGACGACGACGGCCAGACGCTGCCCAGCCACTCGGTCTCGGCCGGCCTGGACTACCCGAGCGTCGGGCCCGAGCACGCGTGGCTGCACGACATCGGGCGCGCCGACTACCGGCCCGTCACGGACGTCGAGGCCATGGAGGCCTTCCGGATCCTGTGCCGGACCGAGGGGATCATCCCCGCGATCGAGTCGGCGCACGCGCTGGCGGGCGCGATCCAGCTGGGCGCCGAGCTGTCCGGCTGGACCGGCGACGACGGCCACGAGCCGGTGCTGCTGATCAACCTGTCGGGGCGCGGGGACAAGGATGTGGCCACCGCCGCGGCGTGGTTCGACCTGATCGAGGACGAGCCCGTCGTGCTGGCCGACCAAGGAGAGCAGCTGTGAGTGCCGTCGCCGTCCGGTCGCAGGTCGCCGAGCACCTCGACGCCCTCGGGCGCGCGGCGCTGATCGGCTACCTGCCCGTCGGGTACCCGTCGGTGGACGGGTCGATCGAGGCCGTGCGCACGATGATCGACGCGGGCGCGGACGTGGTCGAGCTCGGCGTGCCGTACAGCGACCCGGTCATGGACGGCCCCACCGTCCAGCGCGCGGTCGACGCGGCACTGGCGGGCGGCACGCGGGTCGGCGACACCATCCGGGCGGTCGAGCAGGTAGCGGGGCGCGGTGCGCCGATCCTCGTCATGACGTACTGGAACCTCGTCCTGCGCTACGGCGTCGACGCGTTCGCGCGCGACCTCGCCGCCGCGGGCGGCGCCGGTCTGATCACGCCCGACCTCATCCCCGACGAGGCCGCGGACTGGATCGCGGCGTCCGACGCCCACGGCCTGGACCGCGTGTTCCTCGTCGCGCCCAGCTCGACGCCCGAGCGCCTGGCCTCGACGGCGGCCGCGTCGCGCGGGTTCGTCTACGCGGCCTCGACGATGGGCGTGACGGGGGAGCGGGCGACGGTCGGCAACCGAGCGGAGGAGCTCGTCGCGCACACCCGGGCAGCCGGGGCCCAGCACGTCTGCGTCGGCCTCGGGATCTCGCGTCCCGAGCAGGCCGCGGAGGTCGCGGGCTACGCCGACGGCGTCATCGTCGGCTCGGCGCTGGTGCGCACGATGCTCGATGCGCCCGACGACGCGGCGGGCCGGGATGCCCTGGCTCGTCTGACGACGGATCTCGCCGAGGGCGTCCGCTCGGCGCCTGGGCGCACGCGGTGAGCGCGCTGCTCCCGCTCGCGATCCCGAGCCCGTCGCAGGGAGTGTGGCACCTCGGGCCCTTCCCGGTGCGGGCTTACGCGTTCGCGATCCTGCTCGGCATCGTCGTGGCGCTCTGGATGACGCGGCGCCGCTGGATCGAGCGCGGCGGCGAGCCCGACACGACCCTCGAGATCGCGTTCTGGGCCGTGCCGTTCGGCATCGTCGGCGGCCGGATCTACCACGTCATCACCTCGCCCGACGCGTACTTCGGCGTCGGTGGGAGCCCCGTCCGCGCCCTGTACATCTGGGAGGGCGGGCTCGGCATCTGGGGTGCGGTCGCCCTCGGTGGCGTCGGCGCCTGGATCGGCGCCCGCCGCCAGGGCGTCCGGCTCGCGCCGTGGGCGGACGCGCTGGCGCCCGGCCTGCTCGTGGCGCAGGCGATCGGCCGGCTGGGCAACTGGTTCAACCAGGAGCTGTACGGCGGGCCCACCACGCTGCCGTGGGGCCTGCGCATCGACCCCGAGCACATGCCCGTCGGCGATCCCGCGGGCACGCTCTACCACCCGACCTTCCTGTACGAGATCGTCTGGAACCTCGCAGGCGCCGCGATGCTGATCTGGCTCGACCGCAAGCTCCGGCTCGGTTACGGCCGCGTGTTCTGGCTCTACGTCGTCATCTACACGACCGGCCGGCTCTGGATCGAGCTGCTCCGGATCGATCCGGCGCACCACATCCTGGGGCTGCGACTCAACGTCTGGACGGCCATCATCGTCGGCATCGGAGCGCTGGTAGCGTTCGTGGTGGTCGGACGCCGGCACCCAGGACGTGATACGACCCTCCTGCTGGCACCCCCGACCGTGCAGGACGACGAGGAGAACGCGACCGACCCCGCCCGCTGACCCGCGGAGGGCCGGCAGCTCACCTCATCGCCGACGATGCGGGCGGTCCGCTGACTGCCCTGTATCGTCGCCACACTGGGCCGACGACGTCCCGCGTTCCCCCCTTGTTCGTGCTACGCCCCGACCCGTGTCGGGGACCGTGAGGACGGTGCTGATGTCGACGTCGCCCGCGAGCCCTGGCGCTCTGAGCGCCCCGCCGCCGCAGGGTCTCTACGACCCCGCTGCCGAGCACGACGCGTGCGGATTCGCGTTCGTGGCCACGCTGCGCGGCACGCCCGGCCGGGACATCGTCGACGCGGGCCTGACCGCGCTGCTCAACCTCGACCACCGCGGCGCCGTGGGCGCCGAGGAGGACAGCGGCGACGGCGCCGGCATCCTCACCCAGATCCCGGACGCCTTCCTGCGCGACGTCGTCGACGCCGACCTCCCGCCCGCCGGCTTCTACGCCATCGGCATGGCCTTCCTGCCCGTCGACGAGGCCGAGCAGCGCGCGGCTGTCGCGGCCCTCGAGGCGATCGCCGCCGAGGAGAAGCTCGACGTGCTCGCCTGGCGCGAGGTCGTCGTCACTGCCGACCTGGTCGGTCCCACGGCGCGCGCGTCCATGCCCGTCTTCCGCCAGCTGGTCGTGGCGGACCCGTCGCGCGAGCTGTCCGGCATCGACCTCGACCGCCGCGCGTACCGGCTGCGCAAGCGCGCCGAGCGCGAGCTCGGCCTCTACTTCGCCTCCCTGTCGGCCCGCACGCTCGCCTACAAGGGCATGCTCACCACCGGTCAGCTGGAGCCGTTCTTCGCCGACCTGTCGGACCCGCGGTACGCCTCCGAGATCGCGCTGGTGCACTCCCGCTTCTCCACCAACACGTTCCCGTCCTGGCCGCTCGCGCAGCCGTTCCGGATGATCGCGCACAACGGCGAGATCAACACGGTGCGCGGCAACCGCAACTGGATGGCCGCCCGCGAGGGCACGCTCGCCAGCGAGGAGCTGGGCGACCTCACGCCGCTCATGCCCGTCTGTACGCCCGGCGGCTCGGACTCGGGCAGCTTCGACGAGGTCCTCGAGCTGCTCCACCTGTCGGGCCGCACGCTGCCGCACGCGGTGATGATGATGATCCCGGAGGCGTGGGAGAACCACGCCCAGATGGACCCCTCGCGACGCGCGTTCTACGAGTACCACTCGACGCTGATGGAGCCGTGGGACGGCCCGGCCGCGATCACGTTCACCGACGGCACGCTCATCGGCTCGGTGCAGGACCGCAACGGGCTGCGTCCCGGCCGGTACTGGGTCACCGAGGACGGTCTGGTCGTGTGCGCGTCCGAGGCCGGCGTGCTGGACATCGACCCCGCGACGATCGTCGCGAAGGGCCGTCTCGAGCCGGGCCGCATGTTCCTGGTGGACACCGGCAAGGGCCGCATCATCGACGACCAGGAGATCAAGTCGTCGCTCGCGGCGCAGCGTCCCTACGCCGACTGGGTCCGCGACAACTCCGTCTACCTGCAGCAGCTGCCCGAGCGCGAGCACGTCGCGCACTCGGCCGCCTCGGTCCGCCGCCGCCAGCGCGCGTTCGGCTACACCGAGGAGGAGCTGAAGATCCTGCTCAGCCCCATGGCGGCCGCGGGCGCCGAGCCGCTGGGCGCGATGGGCTCCGACACGCCGGTCGCGGTGCTGTCCGACCGCCCGCGCATGCTCTTCGACTACTTCACGCAGATGTTCGCGCAGGTGACCAACCCGCCGCTGGACGCGATCCGCGAGGAGCTGGTCACCGCGATCGGCGGCGCCATCGGGCCGGAGCCCAACCTGCTCGAGGACGGCCCGGGCCACGCCCGCAAGCTGATCCTGCCCTTCCCGGTGATCGACAACGACCAGCTGGCGAAGATCGTGCACGTGGCCAAGGAGCCCTCGCTGGGCTACCGGGCGATGACCATCCGCGGCCTGTACAAGGTGGCGGGCGGGGGAGAGGCCCTCGAGGCGCGCCTCGAGGAGATCTTCGCCGAGGTCGACGCGGCGGTGGCCGACGGCGTCAGCTTCATCGTGCTCTCGGACCGCAACTCGGACGCGGACCTCGCGCCCATCCCGTCGCTGCTGCTGCTGAGCGCGGTCCACCACCACACGCTGCGCCGGCACACCCGCACGATGATCTCGCTGGTGGTCGAGGCCGGCGATGTCCGCGAGGTGCACCACACCGCGCTGCTCATCGGCTACGGCGCGGCCGCGGTCAACCCGTACCTCGCGATGGAGACCGTCGAGGACCTGGCCCGCTCGGGGTACCTGCCCGGCGTCGGCCCGGAGAAGGCCGTCGCCAACCTCATCAAGGCGCTCGGCAAGGGCGTGCTCAAGGTCATGTCCAAGATGGGCATCTCGACCATCGCGTCCTACCGGGGCGCGCAGGTGTTCGAGGCCATCGGGCTCTCGCAGCCGCTCGTCGACAAGTACTTCACCGGCACCACCAGCCGCCTCGGCGGGATCGGGCTCGACGTCATCGCGGCCGAGGTCGCGGCGCGGCACGCGGACGCCTACCCGGCGAGCGGCAACCGCCAGGCGCACCTGCGGCTCGCGGTGGGCGGCGAGTACCAGTGGCGTCGCGACGGCGAGGACCACCTGTTCGACCCCGAGACCGTGTTCCGGCTGCAGCACTCGACGCGCACGCGGCAGTTCGACGTCTTCCAGCAGTACACCAAGCGGGTCGACGAGCAGTCCTCGCGCCTGATGACGCTGCGCGGTCTGCTCGCGTTCAAGGACGGCGAGCGCCAGCCCGTGCCGCTGGACGAGGTCGAGCCGGTCAGCGAGATCGTCAAGCGGTTCAACACCGGCGCGATGTCGTACGGCTCCATCTCCATGGAGGCGCACGAGACCCTCGCGATCGCGATGAACAGCATCGGCGCCAAGTCGAACACCGGCGAGGGCGGCGAGGACCCGGAGCGCCTCAACGACCCCGTGCGCCGGTCCGCGATCAAGCAGATCGCGTCGGGCCGGTTCGGCGTGACCAGCGAGTACCTCACCAACGCCGACGACATCCAGATCAAGCTCGCCCAGGGCGCCAAGCCCGGCGAGGGCGGTCAGCTGCCGGGCAACAAGGTGTACCCGTGGATCGGGCGGACGCGGCACTCGACGCCCGGCGTCGGGCTGATCTCGCCGCCGCCGCACCACGACATCTACTCCATCGAGGACCTGGCGCAGCTGATCCACGACGCCAAGAACGCGAACCCGCGGGCGCGGATCCACACCAAGCTGGTGAGCGAGTTCGGCGTCGGCACCATCGCGGCGGGCGTCGCCAAGGCGCACTCGGACGTCGTGCTCATCTCGGGCCACGACGGCGGCACGGGTGCCAGCCCGCTGACGTCGCTCAAGCACGCCGGCACGCCGTGGGAGATCGGCCTGGCCGAGACGCAGCAGACCCTCGTGCTCAACAACCTGCGCGACCGCGTGGTCGTGCAGGTGGACGGGCAGCTCAAGACCGGCCGCGACGTCGTCATCGGCGCGCTGCTCGGCGCCGAGGAGTTCGGCTTCGCGACGGCGCCCCTCGTCGTGTCCGGCTGCGTCATGATGCGCGTCTGCCACCTCGACACCTGCCCGGTGGGCGTCGCGACGCAGAACCCCGAGCTGCGCGCCCGGTTCACGGGCAAGCCCGAGTTCGTCGTGACGTTCATGGAGTTCATCGCGGAGGAGGTCCGGGCGCTGCTCGCGCAGCTGGGCTTCCGCACCCTGCTCGAGGCCGTCGGGCACGTCGAGCTGCTCGACACCCGCGCCGCCGTCGACCACTGGAAGGCCGAGGGCCTCGACCTGAGCCCCGTCCTCGCGGTCCCGACGCCCGTCGCGGGCACCCAGCTGCACCAGACGAAGCTGCAGGACCACGGTCTCGACCGGGCGCTGGACAACCGGCTGGTCGCGCTGGCGCAGGACGCGCTCGAGCGCCGCGAGCCGGTGCGCATCGACCTGCCCGTCCGCAACGTCAACCGCACGGTCGGCACCATGCTCGGCCACGAGGTGACCAAGCGGTTCGGCGGCGCCGGGCTCGCGGACGACACCATCGACGTGACGCTGACGGGCTCCGCGGGCCAGTCGTTCGGGGCGTTCCTGCCCCGCGGCATCACGCTGCGCCTGTTCGGGGACGCCAACGACTACGTCGGAAAGGGCCTTTCGGGCGGCCGCATCGTCGTGCGGCCCGACCGCAACGCCGCCCTGTCCAGCGAGCACAACGTGGTCGCCGGCAACGTCATCGGCTACGGCGCGACCACCGGCCAGGTCTTCCTGCGCGGCCTCGTCGGCGAGCGCTTCGGCGTGCGCAACTCGGGCGCCACGCTGGTGGTCGAGGGCGTGGGCGACCACGGCTGCGAGTACATGACCGGCGGCACCGTCCTGGTGCTCGGCCGGACCGGCCGCAACTTCGGCGCCGGCATGTCCGGCGGCACGGCCTACGTGCTCGACCTCGAGCCCGCCCTGGTCAACGTCGACGCGCTGCGGACCAAGGAGCTGTCGCTCGACCCGCTCGACGACGAGGACGCCGCGCTCGTGCAGCAGCTGCTGCACGCGCACCTCGACGAGACCGGCTCGCCGGTCGCCGCCCAGCTGCTCGACGACTTCACCACGACCCGGGCGCGGTTCACGCGCCTGCTGCCCACCGAGTACGCCCGCGTCCGCCGCGCGCTCGCCCAGGCCGAGGCCGACGGCCTCGACCCGGCCGCGCCCGGCGTGTGGGACCAGATCCTGGAGGTGGCCCGTGGCTGACCCCCGCGGCTTCCTGAAGGTGCGCGAGCGCGAGCTCCCGCCGAACCGCCCCGTCGAGGTCCGCCTCCGCGACTGGAAGGACGTCCACGAGCACCTGCAGGACGGCCAGCCGTACCTCAAGGAGCAGGCCGGCCGCTGCATGGACTGCGGCATCCCGTTCTGCCACAACGGCTGCCCGCTCGGGAACCTCATCCCCGAGTGGAACGACCTGGTGTGGCGCGGGCAGTGGTCCGACGCGATCGACCGGCTGCACGCGACCAACAACTTCCCGGAGTTCACGGGCCGCATCTGCCCGGCCCCGTGCGAGTCGAGCTGCGTGCTGGGCATCAACCAGCCCGCCGTGACCATCAAGAACGTCGAGGTCTCGATCATCGACGAGGCGTTCGACCGGGGTTACGTGACGCCGCAGGTCCCGCAGCGGCTCACGGGCCATACGGTCGCGGTGGTCGGCTCCGGCCCGGCCGGGATGGCCGCCGCCCAGCAGCTCACGCGGGCCGGTCACACGGTCGCGGTGTACGAGCGAGACGACGCCATCGGCGGGCTCATGCGCTACGGCGTGCCCGACTTCAAGCTCGAGAAGATCCACATCGACCGCCGGCTGGCGCAGATGGAGGCCGAGGGCACGCGGTTCCGCCCGGGCGTCGAGGTCGGCCGCGACGTCACCTGGCCGCAGCTGCAGGCGCGCTACGACGCGATCGTCATCGCGACGGGTGCCACCGTGCCGCGCGAGCTCCAGGTGCCCGGCAAGGAGCTGGGCGGGGTGCACGTCGCCATGGAGTTCCTGCACCAGGCCAACGCGGTCGCCGCCGGCAAGCCGGTCGCGGACCAGATCACCGCCGAGGGCAAGCACGTCATCATCATCGGCGGCGGCGACACCGGCTCCGACTGCCTCGGCACCGCGCTGCGCCAGGGTGCCGCGTCGGTGACGACGCTGGCCATCGGCAAGCGGCCGCCCGAGGAGCGTCCGGCGCACCAGCCGTGGCCGACGGACCCGATCCTGTTCGAGGTGTCCTCCTCGCACGCCGAGGGCGGCGACCGGGACTACCTGGCGTCGACCGTCGAGTTCGTCGGCGACGAGTCCGGGAAGGTCCGCGCGCTGCAGCTGGCGACCACGCAGTACCTGTCCGACGGGCGCCGGGTGCCGACGCCCGGGACCGAGCGGGAGATCCCCGCGGACCTCGTGCTGGTCGCCATGGGCTTCACCGGGCCCGAGGTCGACCCGCTCACCGCGCAGATCGGCGTCGAGCTCACGCCCCGCGGCCTGGTCGCGCGCTCCGACGACTACTCGACCACCGTCCCCGGCGTGTTCGTCGCGGGCGACGCGGGCCGCGGGCAGTCCCTGATCGTCTGGGCGATCGCCGAGGGCCGCGCTGCCGCGGCCGCCGTCGACACCTACCTCTCGGGCAGCACGGAGCTGCCCTCACCGGTCACCGCCAGCACCGTGGCGCTGCGCCCCTGAACCCCTCCTGACCGAACTTGCGAGCCGTCCGACCCAGAGGGTCGGCCGGGGCTGCACTAGGACGTTTGGTCCGACCGTGAAATCACGAAAGGCATAGGCTCGCTTCATGCGTAGAGCAAAGATCGTCTGCACCATCGGCCCCGCGACGGAGTCGGCGGAGCAGATCCAGGCCCTCGTCGATGCCGGGATGGACGTGGCGCGGCTCAACCGCAGCCACGGCGACACCGAGGTCCACAAGAAGGTGTACGACAACGTCCGCGCCGCCGCGCAGGCGTCGGGCCGCTCGGTCGCCGTCCTGGTGGACCTGCAGGGCCCGAAGATCCGGCTCGGCCGGTTCAAGGACGGCAAGCACGATCTCGCCGTCGGTGACACGTTCACCATCACCACCGAGGACGTCGAGGGCACCAAGGAGCTCGTCTCCACGACCCACAAGGGCCTGCCGAACGACGCGCGCGTGGGCGACCCGATCCTCATCGACGACGGCAAGGTCCTGGTCCGCGTGACCGCCGTCGAGGGCCCCCGCGTGGTCACCCGCGTCGAGGTCCCCGGCCCCGTCTCGAACAACAAGGGCCTCAACCTGCCCGGTGTCGCCGTGTCGGTGCCCGCGATGAGCGACAAGGACGAGGAGGACCTGCGCTGGGCCCTCAACGTCGGCGCCGACATCATCGCGCTGTCGTTCGTGCGCTCGGCCGACGACTACGCCGACGTGCGCCGGATCATGGAGGAGGAGAACCGGGTCGTCCCGGTCATCGCCAAGATCGAGAAGCCGCAGGCCGTCGAGAACCTGGCCGAGATCATCGCGGCCTTCGACGGCATCATGGTCGCCCGCGGCGACCTGGGCGTCGAGCTGCCCCTCGAGCAGGTGCCGCTCGTGCAGAAGCGCGCGGTCGAGCTGGCCCGCCGCAACGCCAAGCCGGTCATCGTCGCGACCCAGGTGCTCGAGTCGATGACGACGAACCCGCGCCCGACGCGCGCCGAGACCTCGGACTGCGCCAACGCGGTGCTCGACGGCGCCGACGCGGTCATGCTCTCGGGCGAGACCAGCGTGGGCGACTACCCGATCGAGACCGTGCGCACGATGGCGCGGATCATCGAGGCGACCGAGGAGCTGGGCCGCGAGCGCATCGCACCCCTGGGCTCGACGCCGCACACGCGCGGCGGTGCCATCACGCGCGCCGCCGCCGAGATCGGCGAGACGCTCGACGTCAAGTACCTCGTGACGTTCACGCAGTCGGGCGACTCGGCCCGCCGCATGTCGCGCCTGCGCTCGGCGATCCCCCTGGTGGCGTTCACGCCGGTCGACGACGTGCGCAACGTGCTCTCGCTCAGCTGGGGCGTGCAGACGTACCGCGTGCCGTCGGTGGAGAGCACCGACGCCATGGTGAGCCAGGTGGACTCGACGCTGCGTGCGCAGGGCCTGGCGGAGATCGGCGACTACGTCGTCGTCGTCGCGGGTGCGCCGGTCGGCGTGGTGGGCTCCACCAACTCGATCGTCGTGCACAAGATCGGCGACGAGGAGAACTCGAGCGGCCGGGTGGCCTGACACCCCGCACGTCACGATCGGCCCCGGTGCACACGCGCCGGGGCCGATCGGCGTCCTGGGTCAGGACTGGCGGATCGGCGGGTGCCCCTCGGACGCCTGGACGACGACGAATCCGCGGCCGGACAGGCCGAGCTGGTACGCCTCGCCGGAACCGCGGCCGATCGCCGCCGAGAGCTTGGCCGTCTTGCGCACGGACGACGTCAGCGACGTGGACCACAGCACCGCGGCCTGCACGTCGACGAAGGTCGGCACGTCCACCTGGAGCACGACGGGCGTGCCGTAGGCGGTCACCGCGATCGCGCCGGTCCCGGTGAACGTGGTGTTGAACAGGCCGCCGCTCATCATCGAGKCTCCCTCGACCCGCTGGATGTCCCACGTCAGCGCGCTCTCGAACGCCAGGATGTTCGCCCCGTTGACCGTGACGCTCTCGTTCTCGAGCTCGAGGACGAAGATCTCGTCGGCGTCCTGGGCGAGGAACACGTCCCCGCTGCCGGACACCTTCATGAGCGACATGCCCTCGCCCGTGAACGCCTTCTTGAACATCTTCGAGACGCCGCCGCTGCCCTGGTAGGCGAAGTCGACGTCGCCCTGGTAGGCGACCATCGAGCCCTGCTTGGCGTAGAAGAACCCGCCGGTGCCGGCGAGGTCGACCTTGAGCATCCGGGAGTTCTGCAGCACGAAGCTGCCGGGCTCGGTGGAGAGTTCCGCGTTCTGCATCAGGGAGCTTCGCATCGTTCGATGCTAGCGACGGTGCTCCTGCTCGGCGCGAGGGCCCGTCAGAACTGCGTCGGGAAGGTGAGGACCACCCCGATCGTGGCCAGCAGTACCACGGCACCGATCGCGATCATCGTGGCCCGCCGGCGGGGTGAGCCCAGCTTGGAGCCGATGCCGCTGAAGAACAGCACGGACGCGCACAGCACGGTGGCCAGCACGTAGTTGTCCTTGCGCTCGATGGCCACGCGGGCGACCGCGGCGGAGCGCTCCGACGCCTTCGCGAGCTTGGCGGCCTCCGTCCCGGACGCGAGGACGTACTCGTCCATGGCGAACGGCGTGGGCGGCGCACCGGGATCCACCAACGGGTCCGTCGCCAGCCAGGCGGTCACCGCGGGCTGGAACTCGGGGCGGAACCGCTCGAACAGGAATCCCGAGTAGAGCGCCGGGTCGGGCACGTACGGGTCGGGGACGACGGAGGCGTCGCCCTCGTCGTGCAGCGCGGCGAGCCAGTCGGTGAAGAGCATCACGTCGATGATCGTCTGCTGCCCGGCGAGCGTCTGCGCGCGGTTGGACTCGGCGCGCTCGCGCGAGGCTGCGCTGTACGCGGCCGCCTGGACACCGCTCCACTGGCTGCTCTGGAACGCCGACCACGCGGTGAGCACGGTCGCGATCGCGAGGAGCACGGTCGCCATGAGGTCGAGGTGGCGGTACCAACCGGGTTCCCGGCGCGCCGTGGACTCGTCGAGCTCGTCCATCACCTCGTCCATCGGGTACCCCCCGAGTTGATGCCGGCGATCCTTCGACACGGTCTCACGACTCACCCCGCGGCGCCACGACCTGCGACGACGTAGCGCGCGGCCGGCCGGGGTGGTACCCATGAACCTCCGGCACCCTGCCGGGCGGACGGGGAGCACCATGGCGCGCAGCACCGGCGGAGCGGCGGGGCTGGTCCTGTTCACCCTCGCGACGGCCCAGTTCCTCATGACGCTCGACAGCTCGGTGATGAACGTGTCCATCGCCCAGGTCGCCGAGGACGTCGGGACCACCGTCACGGGCATCCAGACGGCGATCACGCTGTACACGCTCGTGATGGCCACGATGATGATCACCGGGGGCAAGGTCGGGAGCCTGATCGGGCGGCGGCGGGCGTTCGCGATCGGCTGCGTGATCTACGCGTGCGGTTCGTTCGTCACGTCGATCGCCCAGAGTCTGACCGTCCTCATCGTGGGCTGGTCCGTGCTGGAGGGCCTCGGCGCGGCGCTGATCATGCCCGCGATCGTGGCGCTGGTGGCGTCGAACTTCGAGACGCCGCAGCGACCCCGGGCGTACGGCCTGGTGGCCTCGGCCGGCGCCATCGCGGTGGCCGCGGGACCGCTGATCGGCGGGTTCGTCACCACGAACTGGACCTGGCGCTACGTCTTCGCCGGCGAGGTCGTGCTCGTCATCGGGATCCTCGCGCTCACCCGCAAGATCGCCGACGCCGAGCCCGAGGAGCGGTTCCGCCTCGACGTGGTCGGCTCCGTGCTGTCCGCGCTGGGGCTGGGGCTGGCTGTCTACGGCGTGCTGCGGGCCGGCGAGTGGGGCTGGGTGCGCGCCCGACCGGGCGGTTCGTCGTGGTTCGGCCTGTCGCCGACCGTCTGGTTCGTCCTGGCCGGCGTGATCGTCCTGCGGCTGTTCGTCGCGTGGGAGCAGCGGGTGACTGCGGCCGGCCGCGAGCCGCTCCTGCGGCTCGACATGCTGCGCAACTCGCGGCTCGCGGGCGGCCTGACGATGTTCTTCTTCCAGTTCATGATCCAGGCGGGTCTCTTCTTCGTCATCCCGCTGTTCCTGTCCGTCGCGCTCGGCCTGTCGGCGTTGCAGACGGGCGTCCGGCTCCTGCCGCTCTCGGTGTCGCTGCTGATCGCCGCCGTCGGGATCCCGAGGTTCTTCCCCGGGGCCTCCCCGCGCGAGGTGGTGCGCTGGGGGGTGCTCGCGATGCTGCTCGGCATCGTCGTCCTCGTCGGCGCGCTCGAGGTCGGGGCGGGCGCCGAGATCGTGGCCGTCCCGCTGCTGCTCGCCGGCTTCGGGGTGGGTGCGCTGGCCTCCCAGCTGGGTGCGATCACGGTCTCGGCCGTGCCCGACGAGCAGTCCGGCGACGTGGGCGGGGTGCAGAACACGATGACGAACCTCGGCGCCTCCCTGGGCACGGCCGTGGCCGGGTCGATCCTCATCGCGACCCTGACCTCGACGCTGCTGGCCGGCCTCGGCGACAACCCGGCGATCAGTGCCGAGGTCACCGCGAACGCGCAGGTCGAGCTGGCCAGCGGGGTCCCGTTCGTCTCCGACGCCCAGCTGGAGACGGCGCTGGACGATGCCGGGCTGCCCGCGGACGAGGCGGCGGCGATCGTCGACGAGAACGAGTCGGCCCGGATCGACGCCCTGCGCGCGAGCCTCATGGTGCTCGCCCTGGTCGCGGCGCTGGCGCTCTTCTTCTCGCGGCTGCTGCCCACGCGGCCGGTGGGTGCCGCCGAGCCGGCCCCAGCGCGCTCCGTCTAGAGGTGCAGGCGGTAGAACCGGAAGTCGGGGTTCTCCACCGGGAGCACCTCGAGACGGGAGAACCCGGCCGCCTCGGCGTAGCCCGCGAGGACGCTGGGTCGCATCACCGCCCCTGTGCCCACGGCGCCGGGCGTGCTGAGCGCGTCCGGCAGGCAGCACAGGATCGAGTACCCGTAGAGCAGGCGCTCGGTCGGGTCCGCCGGTGCGGCGAACGACTCGGCCGTCCGCTCGTCCATGACCAGCACGTAGGCGTCGTCCCGCGCGATCGCGCGCATCGCGGAGAGGACGCCGACCGGGTCCGGCAGGTCGTGCACGCACTCGTAGGCCATCACCACGTCGAACGACCGCGCCCGGGACTCGCGCAGCCGGGCGGCGTCGGCGCGCGTGAACGTCACGCGGTCCTGCACGCCGTGCTCCGCCGCGTGCCGGCGGGCGGCGTCCACCGACGGCTCGTCGACGTCGAACCCCTCGAACGTCGCCGCCGGGAACGCGGTGGCGAGCCCGATGGACGACCACCCCTCGCCGCTGCCGATGTCCGCCACCCGGGCCGCTCCTCCCGCCAGGACCGCGTGGAGCTCGGGCAGCATCGGGACGATCTCCTGGGCGAGCTGGTGCAGGAACAGCGGCCGGTTGACCGCCGACTGGGCGGTCCGGGCATCGGGGCCGAGCTGTGCCCAGCTCACGCCGCCGCCCGTGCGGTACGCCTCGACGAAGTCGTCGAACCGGCGACCGATCGCGACGGCGAACCCCGCCAGCGGCGCCGAGAAGGCGAGGCTGTCGGGGTCGGTGAGGGCGTCGGCGGCTCCAGGAGCGAGGCGGAACAGGCGCTCGGTCGCGATCCGACCGGGATCGTCGACGAGCAGCCAGCCCCCGACCGCTTGCTGCTCCAGCCACTCGCGTGCGTACCGCTCCTGGGTGCCGGTGCGCCGGGCGAGCTCGACGGAGGTCAGGGGGCCGTCGTCGGCGAGCGCTCGGTACCAGCCGAGCGTCCGGCCGAGGTGGATCGCGAAGGCGTCCAGCGCGCCGAGCGTCGCCGCGACCACCCGCTGGGAGAAGACGTCCGCGTCGGCGTCGTGGGCAGGCGTCTCGAACAGGTCACTCGCACCGACGGTGCTCATGGGCTCCTCGCGGGGAGGTGCGCGGGTCGTCGTCGACCCGGCCGGGTGTGAGGCGTCCATGGTCGTCTGTCACGGCGGGTACTTCAAGGGGCCCACGCGACGTGCTCAGCGCAGGACGTCCCTCAGCGCGCGGACGATCACCGGCCACCCCGCCGACGAGGGGTCGATGAGCTCGAAGTGCCCCGTGGCGGGGAGCTCGACGAGCCGGACGCCGGTGCGCTCGCAGTAGCCGCGGGACACGCTGACCGGCACCGTGTCGTCGAGCTCGCCGTGCACGACGACGGTCGCCGCCGCGGGGGCGCCCAGCACCGCCGGGTCGGTCGCCGCGAAGCGGTCCGGGACGTCCGCCGCGYCCCCGCCCAGGAGCTCGGCGACKGCACCCCGGCTGAGCCCGAGGCGGTCGGCGGCCGCCAGGTCCGCGGCCGGCGCGAGGGCGACGACCCCGCGCACGCGGGCGGGGACCTCGACGCGTCCCGGTGTGCCCGCCGGGAGCCGGTCGCGCAGGGCGGCCCAGAGGGCGAGGTGCCCGCCGGCGGAGTGCCCGACGTAGGCGACCGCGTCCAGGTCGACCCGATCGGCCACCGCCTCCCCGACCGTGTCGATGGCCCGGGCGACGTCGGCGAAGGTGGTCGGCCAGCCCCCGCCGCCCCCGACGCGGCGGTACTCGACGTTCGCGACGGCGTAGCCCTCGGCGGTCAGCGCGTCAGCGACCACGCGGACGTGCAGCCGGTCGTAGGCGACGCGCCAGAAGCCGCCGTGCAGGAGGACGACCAGGGGTGGGGGTCTCGTCGCGGGCGTCGTCGGGAACGTCAGGTCGACGACCTGGTCGGGGTGCGGGCCGTAGCGGACGCTCTCCATCGGTGGCACGCAGGGAGAGTACCCAGGCGCATCCGCGCAGACCCCGGGTCACGGCATAGTGGCCGGATGGACGAGAAGGAGACCCTCCACCGTTACCTGCGCGCCCAGCGCGACAGCCTGCTCAGCAAGCTCGACGGGCTGGGGGAGTACGAGGTCCGTCGGCCGATGACTCCCACCGGGACCAACCTGCTCGGCCTGGTCAAGCACGTGGCCAGCGTCGAGCTCGGCTACTTCGGCGAGGTCTTCGGCCGACCCGCGGAGCGCGACCTGGCGTGGTTCGCCGAGGACGCCGAGGTCAACGCGGACATGTGGGCACCGGCAGAGCAGACCCGCGAGGAGATCGTCGAGCTGCACCGGTACTCGGCCGCGCACAGCGACGCGACGATCGAGGCGCTGCCGCTCGACGCGCCGGGCGACGTGCCGTGGTGGGGGGAGCGGCGGCACGTCACGCTGCACCAAATGCTCGTGCACATGGGCGTGGAGACGGCCCGGCACGCGGGCCACGC
The DNA here is from genome assembly GCF_054049315.1 of Cellulomonas sp. P5_E12. Lineage (NCBI taxonomy): Bacteria > Bacillati > Actinomycetota > Actinomycetes > Micrococcales > Cellulomonadaceae > Cellulomonas > Cellulomonas sp. P5_E12. The sequence continues at coordinate 80,121 of NZ_JBFUMP010000006.1, forward strand.
CGACATCGTGCGGGAGCTCGTCGACGGTGCCGTCGGCAGCCGCCGCGACGACCCGAACATCCCGACCATCGACTGGCCCGCCTACCGCGAGCGGCTGGAAGCGGCCGCCCGGGCCGCGGCGACCGGGTCATGAGGACGACGGCGTCGGCAGCGTCAGGATCTCGGCGCCGTCGTCGGTGATGGCGATCGTGTGCTCGCTGTGCGCGGTCCGGCAGCCCGTCGCGCTGCGCAGCGTCCACCCGTCGGCGTCGGTCACCAGCTCGGCGGTGTCCGCCATGACCCACGGCTCGAGGGCGAGCAGCAGCCCGGGGCGCAGCGTGTAACCGCGCCCGGCGCGCCCGGTGTTCGGCACGTGCGGGTCCTGGTGCATCGTCGACCCGATGCCGTGCCCCCCGAACTCGGTGTTGACGGGGTACCCCGCCGCGCTGAGCACCGAGCCGATGGCGTGCGAGATGTCGCCGATGCGTGCGCCGGGTCGTGCGGCGGCGATCCCCGCGCGCAGGGCGCGTTCGGTCGCGCCGATCATCGCGACGCTCTCCGGGGAGGTCGTTCGGCCGACGACGAAGCTGATCGCGGAGTCGGCGGCGACTCCGTCCAGCGAGACCGCGAGATCGAGCGTCAGCAGGTCTCCGTCGGCCAGTGCGTAGTCGTGCGGCAGCCCGTGGAGCACGGCGTCGTTGACGGCGGTGCAGACGTAGTGGCCGAACGGTCCGCGGCCGAAGGACGGCGCGTAGTCGACGTAGCAGGACTGCGCTCCCGCCTGCACGATCAGGTCGCGGGCCCACCGGTCGATGTCGAGGAGGTTCGTGCCGACGGCGCTGCGGCTCTTCAGCGTCTGCAGGATGTCGGCCACCAGCGCGCCGGTGATGCGGGCTCGGTCGAGCTCGGGCCGGCTCAGGATCTCGATCATGGAGTGCCTCTCTCGGGCCAATAACTATCCCGGCCATAGTATCCCGGGATTAGAATCGGCGGCATGGTCAGGTTGCCGCTCACTCCCGCCGAGGTCGAGCGCGGACAGCGCCTCGGCGCCCTGCTCCGCCGAGCCCGGGGGGACCGCTCGATGCTGATGACCGCGCTCGAGGCGCGCGTCTCGCCGGAGACGCTCCGCAAGATCGAGTCCGGTCGGGTCGCGACGCCGGCCTTCCCGACCGTCGCCGCGATCGCCGACGTGCTCGGCCTGTCCCTCGATGCGGTGTGGGCCGAGATCACCGAGCCGGCGGGTCGCGCGTCCGGCGATCTCGACGCGCGCGAGGCTGTGGCGTCCTAGCGACGATGTGCGGTTGTGGTCGCGCCATAGGGTCGGTTGCCATGGCACTGCGACTCGTCCAGGTGAACATCAAGGCGCAGGACGACGCGGCGCTCGGCCGGTTCTGGGCGGACGCGCTCGGCTGGGGCGTGTCCAGCGAGGGACCCGGAGTGACCAACGTCGAACCCGTCGGGTTTGCCTGGCCGGACCCGGCCGCCGTCTGCGTCGACGTCGTCATCGTCCCGGACCCCGAGACCGTGGACTACCGCGCCCACCTCGATCTCGCGACCACGTCCGCGGAGCACCAGGCGGAGTGGGTCGCGCGCCTCCTCGAGCTCGGCGCGACGCGCGTCGGCGCCGATGGGGACGTGCCGTGGACGGTCTTGGCCGACCCGGAGGGCAACGTCTTCCGCGTGCTCGAGCCCCGACCGATCTACCGGGACACCGGTCCCATCGCCGCCGTGGTGGTCGACTGCGCGGACCCGCGGGCCATGGCCCGGTTCTGGGGTGGGGCGACCGACTGGACGGTGCACGAGGTGACCGACGACCGGGCGAGGCTGCGCTCGTCGCAGGGTGTCGGGCCGTACCTGGAGCTCGTCCGCACACCCGTCGAGAAGACTGTGCGGACCCGGATCCACCTCGACCTGAGGCCGTACGCCGGCGACGACCAGGCGGCCGAGGTGGCCCGGTTGCGGGCCCTGGGGGCAACCGACGCCGACGTCGGCCAGGGGGACGTGCCGTGGGTGTGCCTCGCGGACACCGAGGGCAACGAGTTCTGCGTCCTGACCCCGGGCTGACGCCGCTCTACGCGGCTGCGGGTTCGACGCGGCTGCGCTCCGGCGTCACGAGGATGGCGATGCTGATCACGAGCACCCAGAGCGGGAAGACGAGCTGCGTCCACTTGTACGTGCCGGCGGCGAGCAGCAGCACGAGGGCGACCGCGTAGCCCGAGAACGCGACGACGCGGTGGACGGTGGCGGTGCGCAGCGCGACGGTGCTCACCGAGAGCGTGAACACGGCCGCCATCCGCATCGCGTAGACCGACACGAGCGTCTCCGTGGTCCCCTGACCGAACGCCCAGATCCCGGCGTCGAGGTCGTCGCCCGGGACCATCCGGACCAGCGTGCCCGCGGTCACTGCGCCCTCGAACAGCATGGCGAGGAAGAGCAGGCCGCTGCCCAGGAAGACTGTCGAGAACAGGCGGTCCTCGACGTCGCCCAGCTGGTCGCGCACGACGCCGATGAACCAGAGGAACGCGATGCCCGCGAACGGCACGAGGTTGAGGGCGATGCGGACGAGCGCCCGCCGGGTGTGGTTGATGTCCACGTCCTCGAGGTCCCCGCCCGCCACGGCGAGCCGGAGCATCACCAGCGCCGAGATGAGCAGGACCCCGAACACGATCCCCGCGACCGCGGCGGAGCGTCGGCTGCGCCAGCGGCGCGCGGTGATGGCGGGTGCAGGTGTGGTCACGGGCACATCCTGACAGGGCGTGCGGGCGGAACCGGCGCGGCCCGCGGGGAGGCATCGTGCGGGTCAGTGGGAGTCGCGGGAGACCCGGTCGCCGCTGCCGCCGACGAGGAAGTCGAGGTCCGCGCCCGTCTCGGCACCCTGCACCGTCTCGACGTAGAGCCTCTCCCAGCCGCGGGTCGGCCGGGCGAGCGCCTCGACCAGGGCGGCGGCGGGCTCGCGGGACTCGAGGTCGGCGTCGACCGAGAGGTTGCGGCCGGCGACGTCGAGCGTGATCAGGTCGCCCGTGCGCACGCGGGCCAGCGGTCCGCCCGCCGCGGCTTCCGGGGCCACGTGCAGCACCACCGTGCCGTAGGCCGTCCCGCTCATCCGCCCGTCGCACACCCGGACCATGTCGCGTATCCCCTGCCGGAGGAGCTTCGTCGGCAGCGGCAGGTTCGCCACCTCCGGCATCCCGGGGTAGCCGCGCGGCCCGCACCCCCGCAGCACGAGCACGCTGTCGGCGTCGACGTCGAGCCCCGGGTCGTCGATGCGGGCGTGCAGGTCCTCCACCGAGTCGAAGACGATCGCGCGGCCGCTGTGCTGGAGCAGGTGCGGCGACGCGGCGGAGGGCTTGATGATCGCGCCGGCGGGCGCGAGGTTGCCGTGCAGCACAGCGATCCCGGCGTGCGGCTGCAGCGGTTCGGCGCGCACGCGGATGACGTCGGGGTCCCAGATCTGGGCGCCCTCCAGCGACTCGACGAACGGCTTGCCCGTGACGTCGACCGCCGACGGGTCGAGCAGGTCGACCACCTCGCGCAGCACCGCCGCCAGGCCGCCGGCCCGGTAGAGGTCCTCCATCAGGTATGTCCCCGACGGCTGCAGGTTCACCAGCAGCGGCACGTCGGCGCCGATCCGGTCGAAGTCCTGCAGGGTCAGGGGCACGCCGAGCCGGCCGGCGATCGCGAGCAGGTGCACGACCGCGTTGGTGGACCCGCCGAGCGCGGCCAGCGCGACGATCGCGTTGCGGAACGAGCCGGCCGACAGGACCCGGCTGGGACGGCGGTCGGCGGCGACCATCTCGACGACCAGCCGCCCGGTCTCGTGCGCGCGGGCGAGCAGGCGGCTGTCGGGGGCCGGGATGCCCGCGGTGCCGGGGAGCACGGTGCCGAGCGCCTCCGCCAGCAGCCCCATCGTCGACGCCGTCCCCATGGTGTTGCAGTGCCCCCGGCTGCGGATCATCGACGACTCCGAGTCGAGGAACGCGGCCTCGCTCAGCGTGCCGGCGCGCACCTCCTCGCTGAGCCGCCAGACGTCCGTTCCGCACCCCAGCGGAGTGCCACGGAACGTCCCGGTGAGCATCGGTCCGCCGGGGACGACGACCGCGGGCAGGTCGACCGACGCGGCCGCCATGAGCAGCGACGGGATGGTCTTGTCGCAGCCGCCGAGCAGGACGACGCCGTCGATCGGGTTGGCCCGCAGCATCTCCTCGGTGGCCATCGCGGCCATGTTCCGCCAGAGCATGGCCGTCGGCCGGACCTGGGTCTCGCCCAGCGACACCACCGGCAGGTCCAGCGGGACGCCGCCCGCCTCCCAGATGCCCCGCTGCACGTGCTCGGACACCTCGGACAGGTGCCGGTTGCAGGGCGCCAGGTCGGACGCCGTGTTCGCGATCGCGATGTGCGGGCGGCCGCTGAACGCCGAGTCCGGCAGCCCACGCCGCATCCAGGCGCGGTGGATGTAGGCGTTGCGGTCGTGACCCTCGTACCACTGTGCGCTGCGGAGCTCCGGCATCGATCTTCCATCTATCGGAACGCTGGATGGCTATGTGGAACATGGGTACGGTACCCCCATGGCGGACGACGGCGCACGCACCCTCGTGGGGTCGGATCGCGTGCTCGGCATCCTGGCCGAGCTGGCCCGCCACCCGGACGGCATCGCGCTCGAGGACATGGCGCGCGCCGCCGCGAGCCCCAAGCCCACCGTGCACCGCGCGCTGGCCTCCCTCTGCCGGTTCGGGTTCGCGTCGCGGGACGGCCGCGGCCGCTACGTGCTGGGCGACGAGTTCCTGCGGCTCGCGTTCGCGCACCACGAGGCCCGGCCCGACCACCTGCGCATCACCCCGGTGCTCACCGAGCTGGCCGAGCGCTACGGCGAGACGGCGCACTACGCGGTCCTCGACGGCGACGACGTCGTCTACCGCTCCAAGGTCGACCCGCCGTCCGGCGCTGTGCGGCTCACCTCGACCGTCGGCGGGCGCAACCCCGCGCACTGCACGGGCGTCGGCAAGCTGCTGCTGTCGTGGGCCCTGCCCGACGACGACGCCGTCGCGCGGTGGGTGGGGGACCGCACCCTCGAGCGGCGCACCGCCCACACCCTGACCTCCGCCGACGCGCTCGCGGCGGAGCTGCGGACCATCCGGGCGCAGGGCTACGCCGTCGACGACCAGGAGAACGAGCCGGGCATCGTCTGCGTCGCCGTGCCGGCCTTCCTCACGTCCCCGACGCGGCCGAGCGGGGCGGTCAGCGTCTCGGCGCCGCAGTACCGCACGCCGCTCGCCGACCTCGTCGCTGCCCTGCCGGCCATCCGCGCGACGCTGGAGGCGGACCGGTGAGCCCGACCCGGTGGACGGCCGCCGTCGCGTCGAACGCCATCTACGGCCTCGGCGAGGGGCCCCTGTGGGACGCGCCGCGGGCGCGGGTGCTCTGGGTCGACGTCGACAGGGGCACCGTGCACGAGGGCCGGCTCGAGGGCGACCGCGTGGTCCCCGTGCGCAGCACGCACGTCGACGGCACCGTGGGCGCGGTGGTCTGCTCCGCCGACGGGGAGCTGCTGGTCGCCGGCGCGCAGCGGACCTTTCCCGGCGGCCGCGTGACCGACGGCCCTCGCCGGCTCAACGACGGCGCGTGCGACCCCGCGGGCAGGTTCCTGGTGGGCACCCTCGCGCTCGACGGCGTCAACGGCGGCCAGCGGCTGGTCCGCCTCGAGCCCGACGGGTCCACCACCGTGCTCGACGACGACCTCGGCCTGTCCAACGGGCTCGCCTGGAGCGTCGACGGCGGTCTGTTCTACTCCGCCGACACCGCCAGCCACGTGGTCCACGTCCGCACCTACGACGCGGCGACCGGTGCCGTGGGCGCCCGACAGGACTGGCTCCGGTTCGACGACGAGTCGCCCGACGGGCTGTGCGTCGACGCCGAGGACCACCTCTGGATCGCGATGTGGGGTGCGGGTCAGGTCCGCCGGTACACGCCGTCCGGCGAGCTCGTCGGGATCGTCGACGTGCCCGCGCCGCACACCGCGAGCGTCGCGTTCGTCGGCGACCGCCTGGACCGTCTGCTCGTCACCACGGCCACCGCGCAGCTGGCGTCGGCCGACCTCGCCGCGTTCCCCGACTCCGGTCGGTTGTTCCTCGCCCACGTCGGCGTCGCCGGGCACCCGGTGACGCCCTGGTCCGGCCCCTGACCTGGAGACCCTCATGCACCTCATGCGCCTCGGACCGCCCGGAGCCGAGCAGCCCGCCGTCCGCGTGGGCGACAACACCTACGTCGACGTGTCGGACGTCGTGCAGGACGTCGACGGTGCCCTCCTGGCGGGCGGCCTCGACGCGTTGCGCGACGTGGTCGCCGAGCGGGTCGCCGCCGGCCGGGTGGAGCAGCTGCAGGGGTTGCGGGTCGGCGCGCCGATCGCCCGGCCCCACCAGATCCTGTGCATCGGGCTGAACTACCGCGACCACGCCGCCGAGACGGGCCAGGCGGTCCCCGACGAGCCGATCCTGTTCACCAAGTCACCGAACACCCTGGTCGGGCCGCACGACGACCTCCGGCAGCCCCGCGGTTCGACGAAGCTGGACTGGGAGGTGGAGCTCGGCGTCGTGATCGGTCGGCGGGCGAGCTACCTGGAGGACCACGACGCGGCGCGCGACGCGATCGCCGGGTACGTGGTCTGCAACGACGTGAGCGAGCGGGCGTTCCAGATCGAGCGCGGCGGGCAGTGGTCGAAGGGCAAGTCGGCCGAGACCTTCAACCCGGCGGGGCCCTGGCTGGCGACGCCCGACGAGATCGACGACGTGCTCGACCTGCGGATGTGGCTCGACGTCAACGGTGTGCGGCGGCAGGACGGCAGCACGTCGACGATGGTGTTCGATCCGTTCGAGATCGTCCGGTACCTCAGCCAGTTCATGGTGCTGGAGCCCGGCGACCTCATCAATACCGGCACCCCGCCTGGCGTCGGTATGGGCCTGAGGCCGCCGGTCTACCTGCAGCCCGGCGACGTGGTCGAGCTGGGCATCGACGGTCTGGGCGCCCAGCGCCAGGTCGTGGTGGCTCCGCGCTGATGCGGGCGTTCGTGCTCACCGGTCCCCGGGCGGGGGAGGTCCAGGACGTCGTCCCGCCGGACGTCCGCGCCGGCCAGGTGGTGGTCGACGTCGAACGGGTGGGTGTCTGCGGCACGGACGTCGAGTTCTTCACGGGCGAGATGCAGTACCTGGCTACCGGGCTCGCCGAGTACCCCCTGCGGCTCGGGCACGAGTGGTGCGGGACCGTGTCCGCGGTCGGCGACGGCGTCGACGCCGCCTGGCTCGGGCGACGGGTCACGGGCGACACGATGCTCGGCTGCGGACGCTGCGCGCGATGCCGGAGCGGGCGCCAGCACGTCTGCGCGGACCGCTTCGAGATCGGCATCAGCGGGGGATGGCCCGGCGCGCTCGCCGAGCAGCTGCCCGTGCCGGTGACGGCGTTGCAGCGGTTGCCCGACACCGTCGACGCGACGCTCGGCGCGCTCGTCGAGCCGGGCGGGAACGCGCTGCGGGCGGTCCGCGGCGCGGCGCTCGAGCCCGGCGAGCGGCTGCTCGTGCTCGGACCCGGCGCCATCGGCCTGCTCGCGGCGCAGATCGCCACGGCACAGGGCGTCGAGGTGCACCTCATGGGTCGCAGCGCGACGTCGACCGCCTTCGCGCGGTCGATCGGCTTCGAGCGCGTGTGGACCCGCAAGACCCTGCCGGACCTGCCGTGGGACGCCGTGATCGACGCGACGAACGGCCCGGCGGTGCCGGCCCTGGCGGCGGAGCTCGTCGAGCCCGGTCGCCGCGTGGTCTACATCGGGCTGTCGACCGAGCCGAGCCTGGTCGACACCCGCCTGCTCGCGCTCAAGGACGTCACCGCCGTCGGCGTGCTCAGCGCGTCGGGCGGCCTCGCGGGCATCGTCGACCTCTACGCCTCCGGCGCGGTCGACCCCCGCCCGCTCGTCGCCGCGACCCTGGGGCTCGACGACGTCGCCGACGTCCTCGGCGGCCGCAGCTGGGGCGCCGCACCGAAGACCCACGTCGACCCGAGGAGCTGAACCATGCGCGCACTCGTCTTCCGCGGACCCTGGGACATGGCGGTCGAGGACCGGCCCGAGCCGACGCCGGGACCCACCGACACGCTGGTGGAGATCCTGGCCACCGGTATCTGCGGCTCCGACCTGCACGGGTACACCGGCGACACCGGCCGGCGGCATCCGGGTCAGGTGATGGGCCACGAGACGGTGGCGCGCGTGGTGGTGGACCGCACGGGCACGCACGCCCCCGGACGCGTGGTCACGGTGAACCCGGTGCTCGGGTGCGGGCACTGCGCCGCGTGCGCCGCCGGCCAGGCGCAGCGCTGCCTCCAGCGGCGGGTGATCGGCGTCCAGCCCGAGCTCAGCGCGGCGTTCGCCGAGCGGATGGTCGCGCCCACGCGCAACGTCGTCCCGCTGCCCGAGGGCACCCCGCCCGACCTCGGCGCGCTCGTTGAGCCGCTCGCCGTCGGTTTCCACGCGGTCCAGCGGGGCGGTCTCGTGGAGGGCGACGAGCTCCTGGTGATCGGCGGCGGGCCGATCGGCCAGGCCGTCGCGCTCGCGGCCCGTCGGCTCGGCGCCGCGGACGTGGTCGTGGCGGAGCTCGACGCGCACCGGCGGGACCTGCTCGCGCGCCTCGGCTTCGCCGCGGTGCACCCGGACGGCCTCGGCTCGCGGCGCCCGACGCTCGTCGTGGACGCCGTCGGGTCCAGCCGCACGCTGGCCACGGCGCTCGAGGTGTCGGCACCGGGCGCGCGCATCGTCCTGGTGGGCATGGCGGCGCCGACCGTGGACCTCGCCGCGTACGCCGTCAGCACCGGCGAGCGCTCGATCATCGGCACGTTCTCCTACGACGACGGCGCCTTCGTCGAGACCGCCGCCTGGGTGGGCGACCACGCCGCCGCGCTGGGACCGCTCGTCGAGGCGCACGTCGACCTCGACCAGGCGCCCGACACCTTCCGCGCCCTGGCCCGGGGCGAGCTCACCGCCAGCAAGGTGCTGGTCCACCCCCAGGAGACGACATGACCGACTTCGCCGGACTGACCGCGATCGTGACCGGCGGGGAGAGCGGCATCGGCGCCGCCACCGTCGCGCTCCTGCAGGCGCGCGGCGCACGGGTGGCCAGCCTCGACCCGACCGCGGGCGAGCACTCCGCAAGCGATCTCGGTGTCGTCTGCGACATCGCCGACCGCGCGGCCGTGGACGACGCCGTCGCGCGCGTGGTCGAGGCGTTCGGCGGTCTCGACGTGCTGGTGAACAACGCGGGGATCGGCGCGGTCGGGGACGTCGCGGCCAACGACGACGCCGAGTGGACGCGCGTGCTCGACGTCAACGTCGTCGGCACCGCCCGGGTGTCCCGCGCGGCGCTGCCGCACCTGCGGGCGTCGAGCAGCGCGGCGATCGTGCACACCTGCTCGATGGTCGCCGCCGCCGGCTACCCGCAGCGCGCCCTGTACTCGGCCAGCAAGGGCGCGATCGCCGCGCTCACGCTGGCGATGGCCGCCGACCACGTGCACGAGGGGATCCGCGTCAACGCGGTGCTCCCGAGCACTACCCAGACCCCCTGGGTCGAGCGGCTCCTGGCGGCCGCGGACGACCCGCAGGCGGCGGCCGCCGCGCTGCGCGCCCGCCAGCCGATCGGGCGCCTGGTGTCCGCCGACGAGGTCGCGCACGCCATCGCGTACCTGGCCAGCCCGCTTGCCGGGTCCACCACGGGCACGCTGCTGGGCGTCGACGGGGGAGCGGTCGGGCTCAGGGTGCAGCCCCGCACCTAGTCGGGAACGCCGCCGCGGACGAACGCGTCGCGGGGGTGCTGGACGTTCGCGAGCGACACGATGTCGCGCCCGAAGACGCCCATCGCCAGCCACCCGGCCAGCACCCGGACCTTGCGCTCCCACGTGGGCACGGCCAGCACGTGGTAGCCGCGGTGCATGAGCCAGGCGGGGAGGCCCTTCACGACGATGCGGCGGTACTGGAAGATCCCCTGACCGATCCCGAGCGTMGCGACGACCCCGAGGCTCTCGTGCACGTAGTCCGTCGTCTCCTGCCCGCGCAGGACAGCCGCGATGTTCATGGCGAGGTGCCGGCCCTGGCGGACGGCGTGCTGCGCGTTCGGCACGGTGCGCCGGCCCGGCAGGTCCGCGGCTAGGTCCGGGACGGCGGCGTCGTCGCCCGCCGCCCACGCGTCGGCCACGGGCGCGCCCCGCGGGCCGACCCGCAGGTCCGCCCCGACCACCAGGTACCCGCGCTCGTCGACCGGGAGGTCCGTGTGCTGGGCGACCACCGGGTTGGCGGCGTTGCCGGCGGCCCAGACGATCAGCTCGGAGTCGAGCTCCTCGCCCGTCGAGAGCACCACGTGCCCGTCCACGGCCGACACCAGCTGCGTGTTCAGGTGCACGTGCGCGCCGCGGGACTCGAGGTTGCGGACCACCCACCTCCCCGGACCGTCGGTCACCTCGGGCAGGATCCGGCCCGCGGCCTCGACCAGGTGGAACCTGAGGTCCGTGGGCCTCAGCTCCGGGTAGGAGCGCAGCAGCCCGGTGGCCAGGGACAACAGCTCGCCGAAGCCCTCGACGCCCGAGAACCCACCGCCCACGAACGTCACGGTGAGGAGCCGCCGACGCTCCGGGCCCGGGGGCAGCCCCGACGCGCGGTCGAACGCGGTGAGCAGGCTGTCGCGGATGGCGACCGCCTCCTCGACGTGCTTCATGCCGATCGCGTTCTCGGCGACGCCCGGGATGGGGAACGTGCGCGTGACGGCGCCGGCGGTGACGACGACGAGGTCGTACGCAAGCTCGAGGTCGTCACCGTCGGTCGGGCGCACCACGACCGTCTTGCGCGCGTGCTCGACCCTGGTGACCTGCCCGGTGAGGATCCGCGTGCGCTTGAGGTGCCGGCGCAGCGAGACTGCCGCGTGGCGCGCCTCGATCGAGCCGGCCATCACCTCGGGCAGGAACGGCTGGTAGGTCATGTACGGGCGCGGGTCGATCACGGTGATCTGCGCCTCGTCGCGACGCAGCTTCTTCTCCAGGTTCCACGCCGCGTAGAACCCGGAGTAGCCACCGCCGACGACCACGATCCTCTTCGTCACGCTCATACCCTCTCGACCGTGCCGGACCCGGGACCGTGACACCTCAGGCCGCCGGCGCGAACTGTCGCAGCTTGCTCGGGCTGACCACGATGACCACGTGGCCGAGGCCGCGGTCCGAGGCGTCCAGGGCGACGAGCGCCTGTGGTGGTGTCACTGGCCACCGTCACAACATAGAGGCGTCGGTCACCGCGTTCGACCGAGCCGCCCCCGCAGGCGCGACACTGGCGTCGTGCGCATCGACTGGACGCAGGTCGCCGCCTTCGTCGACCGCCTGGTGCCGGAGGACGACTTCCCGTCGGCGTCGCAGGCCGGCGTGGTCGACGCGCTTCGGGCCGGCGCCGACGGCGAACCGTGGACGACGCTGCTGGCGCCCGGCTTCGCGCACCTGGCCGACGAGTCCGTCGAGGACCTCCTGGCGGGCCGCACGGCGGCGTCGTGGCCGGTCGACGCCGCGGCCTTCGCGCGGACGATGATCCAGCTGGTCGCAGAGCAGTACTACGGCGCTCGCGACGCCCCGGGGTGGGCCATGGTCGGCTACGACCCCCGCCCGCGGCGCGACCCCGGTCCGCTCGGTCCGCCGCCGCTCCCGACCCGGCGTCTGTCGGACGCGGCCGACCGCTACGACGTCGTCGTGGTCGGCGCCGGGGCCGGCGGGGGAGTCGCGGCCGCGGTGCTCACCCGCGCGGGACTGCGGGTGCTGCTGCTGGAACGCGGCGAGCTGCTCACGTACGACCAGGTGGGCAACGACCACCTGCGGAACTTCCGGGTCAGCCGGTACGGCCACAACACGCCGCCCTACCTCGAGGACGGCGGCCCGCGGGTGGTCGTCGACCCCGACGGCACCGAGCGCGTCGAGCCGCCGTGGGGACCGGGCTACGGCGCGCTGCCGCACACGGTGGGCGGCGGCACGCGCGTCTACCAGGGCATGGCGTGGCGGCTGACCCCGCAGGACTTCCGGCTCGCGAGCACCCACGGCGTGCCCGAGGGCAGCTCTCTCGCCGACTGGCCCCTCGACTACGCCGAGCTCGAGCCCTTCTACACGCGGGTCGAGCAGGAGCTCGGGGTGTCGGGCGACGGCGCCGCGCACCGCAACCAGGGCGCGCGGTCCGCCGAGTACCCGATGCCGCCGCTGCCGGACAACACCGAGGCCCGACTCCTGCGCCGCGGCGCCGAGCTGCTCGGGCTGTCCACGGGCCCGGTCCCGCTGCTCATCAACTCGGTTCCGCGGGGCGGCCGGGGGCGCTGCGTGCAGTGCGGCCAGTGCGTGGGGTTCGCCTGCCCGAGCGACGCGAAGAACGGTCCGTACAACACGGTCCTGCCCGCCGCCGTCGCCGCCGGGTGCGTCCTGGTGACCGGCGCGCGTGTGCTCGAGGTGCGCACGGGCCCCACCGGGTCGGTCACGGGTGTCCTGGTGGTCGACGAGGCGACGGGCGGCCGCCGCGCGATCGAGGCGGGCCATGTCGTGCTCGCCTGCTCCGCGATCGAGACGGCGCGGCTCCTGCTGGCCAGCCGGTCGGCGGCCCACCCCGACGGCCTCGGCAACCACAGCGACCAGGTGGGGCGCCACCTGCAGGGCCACCCGTACGTCGGCGGCTTCGGGCTGTTCGACGAGCCGGTCATCGACGGGCCGGGTCCGAACGTGCGGATCGCGACCTGCGACTACGTCAACGGGCTCCCCGGCACGATCGGCGCCGGCGTGCTGGCCAACGAGGTCATCAAGCTGCCGATCGCCCACTGGCTCGCCGCGCTCCCGCCCGACGCGCCGCGGTGGGGCCTGTCCGGCAAGCACGCGATGCGCGACCTGTACCGGCGCACCAGCCACGTGGTCGGACCCGTGCAGGAGATCCCGATGCCCGACCTGCGCGTCACGCTCGACCCCCGGCTGGTCGACCGGCACGGGATGCCCGTCGCCCGCCTCTCCGGGCGTCAGCACCCGGTGACGCTCACCACCGCGCTCCGGCAGGAGGCGGCCGCGCTCGAGTGGCTCGACGCCTCCGGTGCCACGCGCGTCTGGCCGGCAGGTCCGGCGCCCACCGGGGTCACCGCGGGCCAGCACCAGGCGGGGACCTGCCGCATGGGCGACGACCCCGCGACCTCGGTCACCGACCCCCACGGCCGGGTGCACGGCCACGACAACCTCTGGGTCATGGACGGGTCGGTGCACGTGACGAACGGCGGGTTCAACCCCGTGCTGACCATCCTCGCCCTGGCGTACCGGAGCGCGGAGCACCTCGCAGCCGGTTAGGTGACCAGCTCCCGCGGGAACACGAGCACGTCGACCAGGGCGCCGTTGCGCCAGACCGTGACCTCGATCCGGCGGTCGATGGCGTCCTCGACCATGAGCTTCTGCACGGCGGTGGAGGTGACCACCCGGCTGCCGTCCAGCTCGACCACGATGTCGCCGCGGTGCAGGTCGGCCTGGGCGGCCGGGCTGCCGGGCTGGACGCCGGCGATCTGCAGCCCGGTGGGGGAGCCGATCCGCTCGGCGAGCTGGGGCGGGAGGGGCACCTGCGCGCCGATGATGCCCAGCCACGCCCGGCGCACCCGGCCGCGGGTCATGAGCGTCGTGATGATCTCCCGCGTCGTGGCGTTGATCGGCACCGCCAGGCCCACGCCGATCCCGGCGAGGGCGGTGTTCACGCCGACCATCCGACCGGCGCTGTCCGCCAGCACGCCGCCGCTGTTGCCGGGGTTCAGCGCGGCGTCGGTCTGCACGACCTCGTCGACCACGCGGCCCGAGGCCGTCGGGAGCGACCGGCCGAGAGCCGACACGATGCCGGCCGTCACGCTCCCGGCCAGGCCCAGCGGGTTGCCCAGCGCGATGACCAGCTGGCCCACGCGCAGCCCGGCGGCGTCGCCGAGCTCGACGGGCGCGGGCACGTCGCCCCGTGCCAGCAGCACGGCCAGGTCCGAGAGCGGGTCGCGCCCGACGACGTCCGCCGGCAGCGTCGTKCCGTCGCTGAACGCCGCCTCGGCCAGGGTCGCGCCGGCCACCACGTGCGCGCTGGTGAGCAGGTACCCGTCGGTGGTGATGACGCTCGCGCTGCCGGCGCCCGTGCCGCGCGCGGTGCGCACGGTCAGGCTCGCGACGCTGGGCAGCACGGCCTCCGCGACGGCGACGACCGTGCGCGAGTACGCGTCCAGGGGCTCAGACTCCACGGCGGGTACAGCGAGCGCGGCGGGGCGGATATGCCCCAGGTTCGCCGCCGGCGCAATCGGTCAGGGCCGCCGGGCGAGGGTGTGCCGCACGTCCTGTCCGAGGACGATGCGGCCGGAGGCGTCGCGCAGGCCCGCCAGCGCGTCGAGCACGTCGGAGCGCACCGTGTCGCGGCCGCCCGGCGGGACGGCCTCCCACATCGCGCGCTGACCGTGCGACCACGAGAACTCGAGGAAGTGCTCGGGGTCGCGAAAGGTGGCCTCGACCGTGCGGTGCACCGTCCGGACGTCGACCAGGCCGGCGCCGTCGCACAGGTCCGTCATGCCGCCGTCCGACGAGAACGGCCCGCGCCGGCCGCTCGTGCGGGCGTCGAGCATCGCGGGCGGCAGGTAGGGGTCGAACAGCGCGTCGACGGCCCGCCAGCCCTCGTCCTGCTCCCCGAACGTCGTCACGCCGAGCCGGCCACCGGGCCGCAGGAGCCCTGTCCACGCGTGCAGGGCGTCCGCGGGGTCGGGCAGGAAGAAGAGCACCAGGCAGGACGCCACGACGTCGAAGGACGACGGGGGGAGGTCCGGCGCGCGCGCGTCGTCGACCCGGACCTCGACCTGCGGGAGGTCCGCCAGGTCGCGCGCGGTGAGCTCGACCATCGCGGGAGCCAGGTCGATGCCGAGCGCGTACCCGGCAGGACCCGCCGCCCGCGCCAACGGTGCCAGCGCGGCGCCGCGACCGCAGCCGACATCGAGCACCCGCTCGCCGGAAGCGACCGCGAGCTCGTCGACCAGACCGGCGGCGATCGGCCCGAACCACGGCACGCCCACGTCGTCGTATGTCGCGGCGGCGCGGTCGAAGACCCCGGCGATGCCGTCCGGTGATCCCATGAGGCGGTGCGCTCAGGCGGCGACGTCGCGACCGTGGACCGTCAGGGCCCAGATCACGAAGACGTCGAGCGCGATGACCACGAGGGCCCAGACCGGGTAGTACGGCAGCCAGGTGAAGTTGACGATCGCGCTGAACGCGGCGAGCAGCACGCCGACGGTGCGAGCCCAGATCGCGCCACGGAAGACGAAGAAGCCGGCGAACGCGACGAGGATGCCGACCAGCAGATGGATCCAGCCCCAGGTGGTGACGTCGAACTGGAACGTCCACTCCGGCCCGACCACGAAGAACGTGTCGTTGACCAGGGCGACCACGCCCTGGATCGCGTGCAGGATCCCGATCAGGACCATCAGGGTCCCGGCGAAGACGCTCAGGCCGACGGCCAGGTCGCTGCGGTTCTCGCTCATGCGCCTCCCTCTCGGTGGTGGCGGGTCGGGCCCACTAGATGCGGCGTCGGCGCCCGGGGGTCACGGCCGCCGCGACGACGGCGGTCTTGGCGACCGGAGCGGGGCCGGGCGTGATCGCCTTGGCGACGACGGCGGTCTTGGCGACGGGGTGGCCGATGACGCCGACCCTCCCGATGCGGGCTGGGCGGAGCGGCATGTCAGACCTCCTCGAGTGCGGCGTCGGCTTCGATCGACGCGATGATCGCCTGGATGGGGATGCGGCCGTCGGCGATGAGCTGGCCTCCGGCGCGACGGGCGGCGGACGCGAAGCCCGCGGCCCACAGGTTCTCCCAGATCAGGACGCCGGCGACCGTGCCGGGGTCCATCGCGGCGGCGAGGTTCTCCACGTCGTCGGCCGCGAGGAGCTCGGCCAGCTCGGCCTCGATCTTCTGCAGCTCGCCCAGCTGGGGGATGTCGGACAGCTCGATCGCCTCCACCGACCCGTCCTCGTTCTTGGTCAGCACCAGCACGTCGATCACGCGGATGGTCCCGGCGTCGACGAGCTTGATCAGCTCGTCGACCATCTCCCCGGTGAAGCTGCTCTCGCCGGCCGGGAACTCCACGACGACGTAGTCGACGGGCCCCAGCTTGTCCAGCGATGTCTCGGTCATCAGATCGTCCTCGCTTCTCGGTAGGTGGTCAGGATCCGAGCGCCGCGGCCTTGAGCTTCGCGAACTCGGCCTGGTCGATGGCACCGGAGTCGAGCAGGGCCTTGGCCTGGGCGATCTGGTCGGCCGGCGAGGACGACGGCGACGACGCGGTCGCGGTGCGGATCCGGTCGTCGAACGCGGACTGGGCCGCCTGCATCTGCTTGGCCTGGCGTTCGCCCATGCCCTTACCCCGGACGATGAGGTAGAGCAGGATGCCCAGGAACGGCAGCAGGATCAGCAGCACGACCCACAGGGCCTTCGCGCCGCCACCGGTGTCGGGATCGCGGAACAGGTCGCCGAAGATGGCGATCAGCAGCCAGAACCAGATGATGAAGAGGAAGAACTCCAGCATCCAGAGCAGCACGTCACCGCTTCCGAACGTCGCGGACAGGTCCATGGCGGGCTCCTTCGTGGTGGAGACGAGCACCCGTCGCGTGCGCGGGCGGTCGCGAGACCCGTGTCGGGGGCTCGGTGCGATCGTCCGACGGCCGGTCGGGGTGCGTGATCACCCCTCGCCACGTTCACCCGGGTGACCGGGACCCGGATGACCGATGTGCCCGGTCCGACACCTTCGCGGACTAGGGTTCAACTCAAGCGGCCCTGGGGAGAGTTCGTGGTGCACGACATCGGCTCGGAGCAGGCAGACATGTCACGGCGGACGCTGGGTCTCGGCGTGGTCCGGGCGAAGCTCGCCCCGCCCCGACCGCCGCGCGGCTCTGTGCCGCGACCCGCGCTCCTGGAGACGCTGCGCGAGGGGCGCGGTCACCCGCTGACCCTGGTCTCGGCGCCCGCGGGGTACGGGAAGACCACCCTGCTGGCCGAGTGGGTCCGGGCCGATCCGTCGGAGCGGTTCGCCTGGGTGACGCTCGACGCGGGCGACGGCGAGCCGGAGCGGTTCTGGACGCACGTCGTCGCCGCGCTGGCGATGGCCGAGGCGGGCGTCGGCGAGGCGACCCTGGCCGCGATGCGCGCCCGGCCGGCGCAGATCGTCGACGTCGCGCTCCCGCGGCTGTACGACGAGCTGGCCGACGGTGCCGACGACGTCGTCCTCGTCCTGGACGACTACCACCGCGCCGAGACCCCGGCGATCAGTGCGCAGCTCGCGGAGTTCATGCGGTACCGGCCGGCACGCGTCCAGCTCGTCGTCGCGACGCGCTCGGACCCGGCCCTGGGGATCGCCCGGTTGCGGGCCTCGGGTGACCTCGTCGAGGTCCGCGCGGACGGGCTCCGGTTCGACGACGCCGAGGTGACCCGCTTCTTCGACGGGATCGGGGTCGCCGGCCTGACGTCCGACCAGGAGCGACGGTTGACGGAGCGGACCGGCGGGTGGCCGGCCCCGCTGCGCCTCGCCTCGCTGCTCATGCCGGCGGTCGGCCGCTCGGCGTTCATCGACCAGTTCTCGGGCGCCAGCCGGCACGTCGTCGACTACCTCTCGCGGGACGTCCTCGAGCTCGTCGAGCCCTCCACGCGCGAGTTCCTGCTCCAGGTCTCGGTCCTCGGCAGGCTCAACGGCCCGCTGTGCGACGTGGTGGCCGGCACGACGGGGTCGGGCGCGCTGCTCGCCGACCTCGAGCGGGCGAACCTGTTCATCTCGGTGGACAGCGCGGGGGAGTGGTACCACGCCCATCAGCTGTTCAGCGAGGCGCTCCGCGTCGAGCTCACGCGGACCCGGCCCGACCTGGTCCCCGTGCTGCACGGGCGCGCCGCCGCGTGGCTCGAGGCCGCCGGTGACCTCGAGGCGGCGACGGAGCACGCGATCGCCGCGCGCGACGTCGCGGTCGCCTCTCGCCTGGTCGCCGGCCAGGTGCAGCCGATGTCCGCCGGCGGGCGCCGCGCGAACCTCGACCGCTGGCTCGCGGCGCTGTCCTGGCCCGAGGCGCGCCGCGACCCTGGGCTCGCCTTCGCGCGCGCCCTCACCGCGAGCCTGGACAACCGCCTCGACGAGGCGACGGAGTGGCTCGACGTGGCGCGCACCGGCCCCCTCGACGCGCTGGACTCCGGTGGTCTGACGCTGGGCTTCCGGGTCGACTTCCTCGACAGCGCCATCGGTGTGGACGACGTGCCGCGGGCCCAGGCGGCGGCGCAGCGCGCGATCGCCGGGGCGCCCAACCGCAGCTGGCACGGCATCGCGCTCGCGTGCCTGGGCCAGGCGCAGTACCTGCTCGGCGATGCCGCGGCGAGCGAGACGCTCCAGCGCGGGGTGGGCGAGATCTCCGACGCCAACCCGATCATGCTGGCCTTCGCCGTCGGCAACCTGGGCCTGGCGGAGTCGGCGACCGAAGCAGCGAGCCACGCGGACCCGCTGCTCGACCGCGTGACCGAGGTGCTCCGCGTGGCCGGAGCCGACCGCTCGCTCCCGGGCGCGATCGTGCTGCTGGCTCGGGGCGAGCGCGCGCGACGCCTCGGGGACCCGCAGGGCGCGCTGGCCGAGTACCGGTCGGCGATCGACGTCCTGGAGGACATGCCACGGAGCACCTGGCTGGCCAACGCCTTCCTGCTGCTGGCTGCAGGGCAGCGCCACGTGGGCCAGGGCGCCGCGGCGCTGGCGTCCGTCGACCGGGCGCAGGAGATCCTCGACCGGCTGCCCGGGCCCGGCGCGCTCGTCGTGCGCGCGGCAGCCCTCCGCGACCAGCTGGCAGCCCCGACCCGCCACGCCACCGAGTTCGGGGAGGAGCTGTCCGAGCGGGAGGTCGTCGTGCTGCGCCTTGCCGCCGACGGTCTGCAGCAGCGGGAGATCGCCGACCAGCTGTTCATCTCGTACAACACGGTGAAGTCCCATCTGAAGGCCGCGTACCGCAAGCTCGGGGTCGCGTCACGGGAGGCCGCGATCGCGAGGCTGCGCGCGATGGACGACGAGGTCGACCCGACCACCCGGGTGAGCAGCCCCGTGGGTGGTCCCTCCTGAGGGTGCGGTCGCGCACGATGCGCAGATGGTCCTCTGCACGATCGTCGTCGCCGGAGAGCTCGACGCGCGCTTCGGCGACGCCTTCGAGGGGATGACGCTCACGGCAGGCGAGGGCCGGACGGAGCTGATCGGCAGCCTGACCGACCAGGCGCACGTCCAGGGCGTCCTGCACCAGCTCTTCGACCTGGGGCTCGAGGTGCTGTCGTTCTCGACGAGCCCGCCACCTCCGACCGCTCACCCGGGTGAGCGCGCGTACGGGTGAGCAACCCGGCCGACGCCGGGCAGAGCATGGCCTGAGGTAGACCGTGGCGGGGCCACCGGGCCCAGCCCCAGCAGAAGGAGCAACGAGATGCCGCGCATGTTGAGACGGGCCGCAGTCCTGGGGGCCACGGCCCACGTCGCGTCGAAGCGTGGCGAGGCTCGAGGTGCGGCGGAGGCGGAGCAGCAGGCCGCGGCGGCACCGGTCGCGGAGGCGCCGCCGGTGGTCCAGGCGCCTCCCGCGGCACCGCCGGAGGACAAGTACGAGGAGCTCACCAAGCTCAAGGGCCTCCTCGACGCCGGCGTCCTGACGCAGGAGGAGTTCGACGCCGAGAAGCAGAAGGTGCTCAACGCCTGAGCGACCCGTCCGATCCGTCACCACCCACCACAGACCCCACCCAGGAGATCAGCATGCCCATCGGACCTGTTCAGCTGCTCGTGGTCGCCTTCGACCAGCCGAACTTCACCGGCGAGATCCTCGACGAGCTCGCCTACCTGCGCGACAACGACCAGATCCGGCTGATCGACGTGCTCGTCGTGCAGAAGAACGACGCCGGGGCCATCGAGGCGTTCCGGCAGAGCGACCTCTCGATCCCCGAGGCCGAGGAGTTCGGTGCCACGGTCGGTGCACTCCTCGGGCTGGGCCTGGCGGGGGAGGAGGGTGCCGAGGCCGGCGCCATCGCCGGCGCCGACGCAGGGTCGGACGGCCACCTCATCGACGACTCCCAGGTGTGGGACGTCGCGGACTCGATCCCCGACGGCAGCGCGGCCGCGATCGCGCTCATCGAGCACATCTGGGCGATCCCGCTGCGCGGGGCGATCGCGCGGGCCGGGGGCGTGCCCGTGACCGACGCGTGGATCCACCCGCTCGACCTGGTGGACGTCGGGCTGCTCGCGTCCGACGAGCTCGACTAGCAGGAGCAGCGGCTACCCGTGGCCACCGTTCGTCACCTGGTCGCCCGTGGCCGCCGCGAGTGCCTCCAGGTCGCGCCGGGCGTGCCGGTGCGAGGCGGAGACACGCACCTCCCCGCCCAGGCCGGACTGCTCGACGCCGGGATCCGCGGTCAGCAGCAGGAGGGTCCGGCCGGCACCCTGCGGCACGAGGTGTGCGGCGACGCGGTAGTCGATGCCGTACCAGCGCCCCAGGCCGCCGGCGCCCTCGCCCGGGGTGGCGGAATCGATCGCCACGTCGGCGTGCTCGAGGTGCCAGGTCGTGCCCGGGAGGGTCATGTCGGCACCCGCGGCTCGGGTGAGTGCCTCCCAGGCGACGTCCTTCGACACCGGTAGGTCGATGCTCGACTCGGTCTCCTTGGGGACGCCCATCTGGTGATTCTCCACCCGCTCAGCTCCCGGCGTCCCACCACGCGAGCACCCGCAGCGCGCGCAGGGTGTTCCACCGGCTCGGCCGACCCACGCCGTCCTCGAGCTCGAAGTGGACGCGACCCGCGGGGACGCGGTCGAGCAGCCACCGTCCGTCGGGCTGCCGGCGCGAGCGGACGTGCTCGACGGCCTCCGCCATGCGGGGGTCCGGGTCGACTTCCGCGCCGCGGAAGTAGTCGAGCGCGCGCAGCACGTCGTACTGCCAGTAGTACGGGAACGYGAGGTCGAGGTACGTGGGATCGGCCACCTCGCCAGTGCTCAGGCGTCGGAACAGCCCGCGCTCGAGCAGGTACGCCTCGCCGCCCCGACGGGCCTCGCGGACGGCGGCCGAACCGCCGGTCGCGCGCTCGAACACCAGCAGCCCGTCGAGCACGTCGATCGTCGTGTCGAACGAGGACCGCACCGACCCGTTCTCGACCTCGCAGTTCCACCCGCCGTCGGGCAGACGCTCGCCCAGCACCCGGTCGACGAGCGGGGCGACGTCCACCCCGAAGTAGGCGCCCGACTCGATGGTCCGGCCGTTGATGCAAGGCTCGACCTCGCCGTCGAAGTACCGCTGGCCCGCGTGCTCCCACCTCCCGTTCTCCGCGACGAGCGCGACGGCGCGGCGGGCCGAGGCGGACGCCGGGTCGAGGCCGAGGATCTGCAGGGTCTGCAGCGTGTGCATCGTCGCGGTCCACGGCTGACCGGGCTCGTCGCCCGCGTAGCCCGCGGGGAAGCACGCGCCGCCCGCCCACAGCCCGTCGTCGTCCTCGAGCGCCAGCAGCCGAGCGCCCCACCCCTCTGTCTCGACGCGGGCCCGCTCGGCCTCGACGTCGTCGGGTGGTGCGTCCGTCAGGTCGCGCAGCACCTGCCAGCGGATGGCGGGGTCGCCCTCGAGCAACCACTCGATCACGTCCATCGGTCCAGGCTAGGCGCGGCCGGTCCGGGCGGCGTAGGCACGCTTCATCTTGACGCGGTTGCCGCAGTCGGTCATCGAGCACCAGCGTCCCGACCGGTTGCGTGACGCGTCGTAGTACGCCCATCGGCACTCGTCGCGCGCGCAGACCTTGAGCCGCTCCCAGACTCCGTCGGCGCGGGCCCGGTCGACCGCGGCGAGCAACCGGGCCACCGCGGTCGCGACGGGGGCGGGATCCGCGGGCGCGAGCGCCCGGTCGCCTGCGGCGTCGAACCGGACGACGAGCGCCGTCGATGCGAGCGCCGCGTTGAACCGGTCGAGCGTGGGTGCGTCGGGGGCGTGTCCGGCGTTGACGAGCAACAGCTGGCGCAGGCCCTCGCGGACCGCGATGGCCCGCTCGACCTCGGCGTCGTCGAGCACGCCCGCCGGGCCGGCGAGGCCGTGCGCGTCCAGCCAGGCGCCCAGCGCGGCGGGCGACGACAGCTCCTCGGTGCCGGCCGCCAGGTCGGCCGAGTTGACGAAGTCCTTCACGGCGAGCGCGGCGGGCGGGATCTCGGCCCGGACGTTCGCGTCGGCACTTCCCACGTCGCGCATGACACCACTCTAGCCACCTGAGTGGTGTGACACCGCTCACAGCGGTTCACTGGAGTGCATGGCCCAGACCCAGTTCCGCGCCGGGACGCGAGAGTGGACCGCCCTGGCTGTGCTCGTGCTGCCGTGCCTGGTGGTGTCGATGGGCTCGAACGTGCTGCACCTCGCACTCCCGGCGATCTCCGAGCAGCTGCGCCCGACGAACGCGCAGCTGCTGTGGATCGTCGACGGCTACGTGTTCCTGCTGGCGGGCTCGCTCATGGCGATGGGTGCGCTGGCGGACCGGGTCGGCCGTCGGCGGCTGCTCCTGCTGGGCGGCGGCGCCTACGGGGTGCTGTCCCTGCTGGCGGCCCTGTCCACCACCCCGCAGATGCTCGTCGCCGCGCGCATGCTGCTCGGCGTTGCTGGCGCCACGCTCATGCCGTCGACGCTGTCGTTGATCCGCTCGATGTTCGCCGATGCCCGTCAGCGCAGCACGGCGCTGGGGGTCTGGACCGCGAGCTTCGCGCTCGGCGGGGTGATCGGCCCCGTCGTCGGCGGGCTGCTGCTCGGCGCCTTCTGGTGGGGGTCGGTGTTCGTCGTCGCGGTCCCGGTCATGCTGCTGCTCGTGGTGCTCGGCCCGCGCCTGCTGCCCGAGTTCCGCGACGAGGACGCGGCCCCCGTCGACCTGCGCAGCGCCGGGCTCTCCGTCGTCGCCGTCCTCCTGGTCGTGTACGGCGTGACCCGGCTCGCCGAGTCCGGCACAGGCGCTGAGCCGCTGGTCGCGCTGGTGGTCGGCTCGGCGGCCGGCGTCGGTTTCCTCACGCGTCAGCGCAGCCACCCCACGTTCGGGCTGGAGCTCTTTCGGCGACGGGCGTTCGCGCTCCCGGTCACGACGAACGCGATCGCGTTCTTCGTGCTCTACGGGATGCAGTTCCTGCTCGCGCAGTACCTGCAGCTCGTGCTCGGGCTCTCGCCGCTCGAGGCGGGCCTCTGGACGATCCCGTCGGCGCTCGGCTACCTGGCCGGGTCGGTGGCCGCGCCGCGCGTCGCCCACCGGCTGCGCCCGGGCGCCGCCCTCGCGGCCTGCCTCGTGGTGTCCGCCCTCGGGTTCGCCCTGCTTGTGCCTGTCCCGAACGGCGGAGGTCTGCCGCTCTACGTGGTGGCGTCGGTGATCCTGTCGTTCGGCCTCGCCCCCGTGTATGTCGTCGCGACCGGGCTTGCCGTGTCCGCCGCGCCGGTGCGCCAGGCCGGGAGGGCGTCCGCCCTGCTGGAGACGTGCACCAACCTGGGGGGAGCCCTGGGGATCGCGGTGCTCGGGAGCGTCGCCGGCGTGGTGTTCCGTGACGGGATGTCCCAGCCGCCGCCCGCCGGGGTCCCCGACGACGCGTGGCAGGCGGCGCACGGCACGCTCGGGCGCGCGATCGACGTCGCCCGCGACCTGCACCCGGCGGCCGCCGGCGAGCTGCTCGACGCGGCGCGTGGGGCGTTCGGCGAGGCGTTCCAGTCGACGCAGCTGCTCGGCGCCGTCCTCCTCGGCCTCTCAGCGGTCGCCATCGCGGTGCTGCTGCGTCGAGTCCCCGGGCGTTGAGCGCGCGCACCACGCCACGGCGGCGACCTCGAACGGTCCGGCCGGGACGAGCCGCGCGGCGCGCGCCCGGAGCGCGTCGCGTTGGGCGTCCGCGAGCCCGGMGACATAGGACCCCGCCGGCCCGACCCCGAGCGTGAAGGTCTCCCACCACTCGTCGAAGGACGCGTAGGCGGCGGTCACGGTCTCGCTCCAGGGCACCACCTCGCGCAGGTGGGCTGCACGGAAGAGCGTGGCCAGCTGCCCCGCGCGGGCGCCTGGCTGGTGCGACTCGTCCACGGCCGAGGGGTCGACCTCGTGCACCGCTCGCCAGAAGCCTCGGAGCGGACCGCCTCCGCCGGCGTGGTCCCACACGCTCGCGGCCACGACCCCGCCGGGCCGGGTCACGCGGGCCATCTCCACGAGCCCCGCGACGGGGTCGGTCATGAACGGGACGACGAGCTGCGCGGCGACGAGGTCGAAGGCGTCGTCGGCGAACGGCAGCGACTCGCCCACGGCGATGTGTACCCGCAGGCCGGGAAAGCGAGCGCGTACCGCGGCAACGAAGGACTCCGACGGGTCCACGGCCACGACGGCGTCGACCCCGAGCCGCGCGACCAGCTGCGCGGTCAGCGCACCAGGCCCGCACCCCACGTCGAGGGCGCGAGCACCCGGGAGCACACCGACCGTCGCGACGAACTGCTCCGCGAGCGGCTCGGAGTACCGGCCCATGAACCGGTCGTACGCCGCCGCGCCGACGTCGAAGCCCATGGTGCGACGGTACGCGTGGTGCGGGCCGGCCGGCCTGGGGCCGTCGGGTGCGAGCGGGCCGTCGAGGGGGCCGCCGACGACGGCGACGGACCGAGTCTCGCCCGGCGCGACCGTCGGCCGTGGCGCACCATGGGGGTCCGGGTCGAGGAGCTGCCCGTGCTCGGGAGGTGCGGCGCGGGCCGGATCTCGACCCCGGAAGGCGCACCCATGCTGCAGGCGTCCGCGTGGCCGCGCCACGTCGTGCCTGGCGATCTCGTCCGGGCGCTCGCCGCGGTCAGCGTCGTCGTCGGGACCTGGCTGTCCGGGCCTGTGGCGACCGCGCTCTTCCTCCTCGTGCTCGGCGGGTCGCTCGTTCCGCGGGTGATCGGGGTCCCGGCGTCGCTCGACGTGGCGTACTGCGGTGCCCTCGTGCTGGCGGCCTGGGCCGCGCAGCTCGGGTGGTACGACGCGGTGGGCTGGCTGGACGTCGCGGTGCACGCGGTCGCGACCGGCCTGGTCGCGCTCGTCGCCGTGCTCGCGCTCGTGCGCTGGGGCGTCCTGCCCTCGGACCTCGTCGACGGTGCCCGCCACCCACGGTGGGGGAGCGTCCTGCTTGTCGCCGGGACGGGCGGTGCGCTGGCGGTGCTGTGGGAGATCGGCGAGTGGGCCGGGCACACCTTCCTCGACCCGAGCATCCACGTGGGCTATCAGGACACGGTCGGCGACCTCGCCGCGGGGCTCACTGGCAGCGTCGTCGCGGGGCTCGCGCTGGCGCGCCGACGTCGGCTCGTCGTCGCATGAGCGGCCCGACCGTCTCGGTCGTCATCCCGGTCCGCGACGACGCGCCCGCGTTGCGCGAGTGCCTCGAACGCCTGAGCCGCCAGACGGTCGCGCCGTCCGAGGTCGTGGTCGTGGACAACGGGTCGTCCGACGCCACGGCCGCGGTCGCCAGGGCGTGGGGCGCCATCGTGGTGTCGGAGCCGCGCGTCGGCATCCCGAGCGCGGCCGCAGCCGGGTACGACCGCGCCCGCGGCGACGTCATCGCCCGCCTCGACGCGGACTCGCGCCCCGACCCGCGGTGGGTGGAGCGCATCGCCGCGCGCATGGCCGACGACCCCGAGCTCGACGCCGTGACGGGCTCCGGTCGGTTCTTCGACCTGGCTCCGATGGTGCGGGACGTCGCGTCCGGCGCCTACCTGGGTGCGTACTACGTGCTGGCGCACCTCGCGCTCGGCCACACCCCGCTGTGGGGGTCCAGCATGGCGGTGCGCCGCGGGTCATGGCTGGAGGTCCGCGCCACCGTCCGGCGCGACGACCCCGAGGTGCACGACGACCTCGACCTCGCGTTCGCACTCGGTCCCGGTCGGCGGATCCGGTTCGACCCCTTCCTGCGCGTCGGGGTGTCCGCCCGGTCGCTGCGCGGGCACGCGCAGCGCGTGCACCGGCTCGACCGCGCCTGGCGGACGCTCCGGCTCAACTGGCAGGACGCGCCGCCATGGCACCGGTGGTGGGCGCGCCTGGCGCGGTGACCGGACCGAACGGCTCAGCCGTGCACCACGCCCGCGCTCTCCCGCGTGCCCCAGCGCCTGGAGATCCGCCCGCGGGAGCGCCGGATCGGCCTGGACGATCGAGGGGATCTCCTCGGGCGAGGGGGCGGACGTCCTGCGTCCTACCACCGGGACGGAGCGCCTGCCAGAGTGGGTCGGGTCCACCGGGCGGGAGCACGGCGCGCGACGGTCCCGTCCGACAACGAGAGGAGGACTCATGGCGACGTTCCCGACGATCCGGCAGGTCGTGCTCGACACGACCGACGTCCGCCGGCTGGCGGAGTTCTACCGCGAGCTGTTCGGGCTCGAGTACCGGCCCGGCGACGAGCCCGAGAACGCCGAGCAGGACTGGCTCGTGCTCCGGTCGACCAGCGGCGTCCCGCTCGCGTTCCAGCAGGTCGACGCCCTGCCGGAGGTCACCTGGCCGGAGGGTCCGATCCCGCAGCAGCTGCACCTCGACACCACGGTGCCCGACATCGCCGAGCTCGACGTCCAGCACGAGCGGGCCCTCCGGCTGGGCGCGCGGCTCCTGTTCGACCGGTCCGACGACCTCGAGGAGCCGCTGCGGGTCTACGCCGACCCTGCGGGCCACCCGTTCTGCATCTTCGTCGGCTGACCGGGCGGGAGGAACCGTGCAGCTGGTCCTGCTCGCGGACACGCACCTGCCGCGCCGCGCCCGCGACCTGCCGGCCGTGGTGTGGGAGGCGGTCGACGCCGCCGACGTCGTGGTCCACGCCGGCGACTGGGTCTCCGTCGACGCGCACACCGCCCTGGCCGCGCGCTCGCGGCGACTGGTCGCCTGCTACGGGAACAACGACGGTCCCGCGCTGCGGGAGCGGTTGCCGCTCGTCGCCCGGGTGGAGCTGGACGGCCTGCGGCTGGGCGTCGTGCACGAGACGGGGGCGGCGACCGGCCGCGAGCGCCGCTGCGACGACGAGCACCCGGACCTCGACGTCCTCGTGTTCGGCCACAGCCACATCCCGTGGGACACGGTCACCCCGCGAGGGATGCGACTGCTCAACCCGGGCTCGCCGACGGACCGTCGACGACAGCCGTTCGCGACGTTCATGACGGCGTCGGTGGTCGGTGGGCGCCTGGTCGACGTGGAGCTGCTTCGTCTCAGCCGACCCTGACGTCCGGGAGCGGTCGCGGTCCAGGCCGCCCTGGCGCAGGCTGAAGGCAAGGCTTGCTGCTCCAGCATCGGGCGGCTGTACCCGGACGGAGCTCGACGCATGAAGCTGCCCGTACCGCGAGGACCCCTGGGTTCCTCGCTCACCGACCTGCTGGTCCACCCACCGCACGCCGACGCCGTCGCGGACGCGTCGCTGGTGGATCGTTGGCGCACCGCCGCGGACGTCCCCGACCCCGTCGTCGACGACGACCTGCAGCTCACGCTGTGGACGCTGTACGCACTCCACTACCGCGGGTTCGAGGGCGTGGACGACGCCTGGGAGTGGGATCCGGCGCTGCTGCGCCTGCGCCGGATCCTGGAGGAGGCGTTCGAGCGGGCGCTCCGCGACGCCGTGCCGGTCCCGCCCGAGACCGCCGCGGAACGCGAGGCCGTGGCGTCGGCGCTCTTCGCGATGACCGCCCCGGGACCGGGCCCGAGCGTCGCCCGCTACGTGAGCAGGACCGCCGACGCCGCGCAGGTGGAGGAGCTCCTCATCCACCGGTCGCTGTACCAGCTGATGGAGGCCGACCCCCACACGTGGGCGATCCCGCGCCTGTCCGGAGCCCCGAAGGCGGCGCTGGTCGAGGTGCAGTCGGACGAGTACGGCGGCGGCCGGCCGGAACGGATGCACAGCGCGCTGTTCGCCCGAACGATGCGCGGCCTGGGCCTCGTCGACGACTACGGGTACTACGTCGACCGGATCCCCGCGGTCACGCTCGCCGCCCTCAACCTCATGTCGTTGTTCGGCCTGCACCGGCGCTGGCGCGGCGCGATCGCCGGGCATCTCGCCGCGTTCGAGATGACGTCGTCGCTGCCCAACCGCCTGTACGGCGACGGCTTCCGGCGCCTCGGCCACGACGCCGCCACCACCGAGTACTTCGACGAGCACGTCGAGGCCGACGCCGTCCACGAGCAGATCGCCGGCCGCGACCTGGCCGGGGGACTCGCCGAGCAGGAGCCGGAGCTCGTCGTGGACGTCCTGTTCGGCGCCGCCGCCTGCCTGCACCTGGACGACCGGGTGGGTCGGCACCTGCTCGGTGCCTGGTCGGCGGGCACCTCGTCCCTGCGAGCGGCATGAGCGCGCCGCAGCCCCCCACGATCGAGGCGTGCCCCAACGGTCCGCTGCTCGTGCGCGGGGACGTCGAGCTCGTCGACGGGGCGGGCGTCCCCCTCGAGCGCCGACGGCGCACCGTGGCGCTCTGCCGCTGCGGCGCGTCCGCGATCGCCCCGTTCTGCGACGGCAGCCACAAGGCCATCGGCTTCGTCGCCCCCTGACACCCGCACCCCGACGAGAGCAAGGAGCAGCCATGCCCGACGACGACACGACCTTCCCCGCCCAGCAGCAGCAGCCCCCGGGACTGACGGGACAGATGTCGCCCCGGCCAGACCACGGCGAGAACAGCTACGAGGGCAGCGGCAAGCTCACCGGCAGACGAGCGCTGATCACCGGCGGAGACTCGGGCATCGGCCGCGCGGTCGCCATCGCCTTCGCCCGGGAGGGGGCCGACGTCGCGATCGGTTACCTGCCCGAGGAGCAGGTCGACGCGCAGGAGACGGCCCGGTGGGTCGAGCAGGCGGGCCGCCGCTGCGTGCTACTGCCCGCCGACCTGCGCGACGAGGGCGCCGCGCGCGCATCCGTGCGCGACGCGGTCGAGCAGCT
Source organism: Cellulomonas sp. P5_E12 (assembly GCF_054049315.1). NCBI lineage: Bacteria > Bacillati > Actinomycetota > Actinomycetes > Micrococcales > Cellulomonadaceae > Cellulomonas > Cellulomonas sp. P5_E12. Next base: position 109,055 of record NZ_JBFUMP010000006.1, read on the forward strand.
GGGCGGGCTGGACGTCCTGGTCAACAACGCCGGCTTCCAGATGGCCCGGCGGGAGTCGATCGCCGACATCACGACCGAGGACCTGGACCGGACGTTCACCACCAACCTGTACGCACTGTTCTGGGTCACCCAGACCGCCCTGGAGCACCTGTCCGACGGGGGAGTGATCATCAACAACTCCTCGATCCAGGCCTACCAGCCGTCGGAGTCGCTGCTCGACTACGCCTCGACCAAGGCGGCGATCAACAACTTCACCGTCAACCTCGCCGCGGAGGTCGGGTCGCGCGGGATCCGGGTCAACGCGGTCGCGCCGGGACCCATCTGGACGCCCCTGCAGCCCGCGACGCAGCCGACGGAGAAGATCGAGAAGTTCGGGTCCGACACACCCCTGGGTCGTGCCGGTCAGCCCGCCGAGGTCGCCCCCGCGTTCGTCTTCCTCGCCTCGGCCACGACCGCGTCCTACGTCTCGGGCACGGTGCTGGGCGTGACGGGGGGCAAGCCGGTCTTCTGATGCCTCAGGCGCCGAGGATCCAGCGCAGCGTCCGGGCGTTGTGCACCGCGTTCCCGCCGCCGTCGTTGTTGAAGTAGACGAGGACGTCGCGTCCGTCGTGCGACCACTCGCGGATGCGGTCGGCCCACCAGCGCAGGTCGTCGTCGGAGTACGAGCCGCCGTAGAGGTGGTCGTGGTCGGGACCGTGCATCCGCACGTAGACGTACGGCGCGGTGGCGCGCAGCACGCACGGCAGGTGCGCGCCGCTCATCACGCACGACGCGGCGCCGTGGCGCTCGAGCAGCGCGAAGACGTCGTCGGCCTGCCACGACGGGTGGCGCAGCTCGACGGCCACGCGCACCCAGTCGGGCAGCGAGCCGAGGAACCAGTCCAGCCGGGCGTCGTCCCGCTCCTGGTCGGGGCGCAGCTGGACGAGCACGACCTCGCGCCGCTCGCCCAGCTCGTGCCAGGAGCGGGCGATGCGCTCCGACCAGGCCTCGGGCGCGTACAAGCGCTTGGCGTGGGTCAGGCCGCGCGAGGCCTTCACCGACATGCCGAACCCGGGCGGCAGGCGGCGCCGCCAGCCGGCGAACGTCGACTCGCGCGGCCACCGGTAGAAGCTGGCGTTGAGCTCGACGGTGTCGAACTCCTGCGCGTAGCGGCCGAGCCGGTCCCACGGCGGCAGGCCCGGGGGGTAGAGAACGCCGTCCCAGTGGTCGTAGGACCAGCCGGACGTCCCGATGCGGATGCTCACGGACGCTGGGTGGGCGAGCCGGGCAGGTCGGCGGCGAAGCGCCGGAACCCCGCACGCAGAGCGACGGCGTCCCCGGTCACCGACTCCACGTCCGTCCAGTGCACCAGGAACGTGCCGCGGTGGCGCCATGCGAACCAGCGCGCCAGCACCGCCGGAGCGTTGACGCCGTTGCGCTCGTAGCCGAGGAACGACGTGCCCGTGCGCGGGCTGACCAGCAGCCCGTGCAGCCGCGGCGCCGCCAGGAGGCCGTCGAGCGGTCCGTCCAGCGCGAGCCGGACGTCGACGACGAACCCGAGCCGGGCTCCGCCTGGGTCGAGGACGGGGGAGTCGAGCAGGTCACCCAGGATCATGGCTGCCTCCGGGGATGCGCGTGATGATGTGGTCGCGGACCCAGCGCTCGGTCCACGTCACGTCGAGCTCGGACCCCTGCACCCCGAGCTTCACCGTGGTGCCGACGTCCGCGACGTGGGCCCAACGGATCCGGTGCCAGCGCGACGAGGGCGGCCGTCCGCCGAAGACCCGGGTGGCCAGCACGGCGCCGCTGAGCAACGAGGTCACGACGGCCGGCTGGGAGCCGTCGGGTCGGTCGCTGCCGTCGACGCCGTGCACCTCGAGGTCGTCGACCGTGCAGACGGGAACCCCGTCGACGTCCAGGACCTGCCGGTCCAGCAGGTGCAGGCGCGCGTCGAGCACGAGGCCCGGTGGGCGCTCGTCCGGTGGGAGGCTCATGAGCCCGCTCCCGTCACGATCATCAGGGGGATCGCGGCGACGGACGCCACCACGATGATCACGAGGTAGACCAGCGCGAACGCGTTGGTGACGCGGCCGTTGACGTACGTGCCCATGTACTCGGGGTCGTTGGCGACGACGAGGATCGGCAGGTACGTCAGCGGCAGCGCGATGGCGGAGAAGACGACCGAGAACTCGGTGATCTTGATCGGGTCGACGCTAGTCATGAGGACGCCGACGGCGACGAGCAGGCAGATGATCATGGTCAGGTGGAACCGGGCGGCCTGAGACGGCCGGCGGAACTTGCCCCACGACCAGCCCATGAACTGCGCGAGCGTGTAGCCGCTCGACAGGGACGTCTCGAGTGCGGCCCCGAACGTGGCGGCGACGATGCCGACGATGACGACGGCGAGCGCGAGCTTGCCGCCCGCGAGCGCGACCGGCAGCACGATCTGCGAGAGCGACGAGACCTCGATGCCCTTCGGCAGGAACACGATCGCGGCGCACGCGGCGATGGCGACGGACAGCACGCCGCCGAGCGGGAAGCCGACCAGCACGTTCATCCGGGACTGCACGAGGTCCTTGACCTTCCACTTCTCCTCGACGGCACCGGAGGAGAAGAAGAACACCTCGTACGGTGTCATCGCGGCCCCGAACAGCGCGATGGCGTAGTACCAGTACACGGCCTGCCCCTCCTGGGCCGGCGCCGTGGGGTGGAGCGCCTGCTGGGCGAGGTCTCCCCAGTCGGGCCCGAGCAGGAACACCGCGACCGCGAACACGATGAGCGTCAACCCGACCAGCCCGGTGACGTTCTCCATGATCGAGAACCGCGTCCGCCAGATGACCAGCCACACGGCCAGCCCGGCCACCGGGATCCAGAGCCGCGGCTCGACGCTGCTGGCCAGCTGCAGCGCGAGCGCGATGCCGCCGACCTCGGCCGTGAGCGTCAGCAGGTTGATGAGGAACGACGCCGAGAGATTCGCGCCGGCCGCCCGGGGCCCGAGCCGCTCGCGGATGATCTCGAACGTCGCGCGCCCGCTCACGGCCGCGACGCGCCCCGACATCTGGGCGAACAGGCAGATGCCCACGACGCCGACGACCACCACCCACGCGAGCGACAGCCCGAACCGGGAGCCGACGACCGCGTTGGTCACCAGGTCCCCGATGTCGAGGAAGCCGCCGATCGCGGTGAGGATGYCGAGCGCGAGCCCGAGGACCTTCTTCACGAGGCACCCGCCTCGTCGAGCGTGGTGGTCAGCTCGTCCAGCTGGTCGGCGCTCGCGTCGAGGCCCGCGCGCACCACGTCGCCCGTCCCCGCCGCGTCGTTCGCCCAGCCGCGTGCGGCGACGACGGCCGCCTGCGCGTCGCGGACCGCGGCGAGCGCGTCCTCCTGCCACCCGGCGCCCCGGGCGTCGCCGGGCACGAGAGTGGAGACGGCGTCGGCGGCCTCCTMGAGCAYGTGGATCTGGTCGACGAGGGCGGTGTCCGTCACCGGAGGGGTCAGGCGGTCGTCGACGAGGAGCTGGACGGCGATCGTGGCGGTCTCGACGGCCGACGTCGCCTGCGCGACCGGGGCGGACAGGGCGCGCGCGTCGTCGGCGGGGCTCGCCGACGACCCGACCGCGCAGCCGGAGGCCACGACGATCGCGAGAAGGGCGGGGATGCCGCGTGCGCCGTGCATGAACGCATCGTCGTTCCGCAGCGGCCGGACCGCACGGCGAGAGCGCCTCGCCTCAGCCGAGACCCTCGAACACGTCGGTCAGGCAGGCGTCGTCGGGCCCGCGCGGCGGCCAGGCGATGACGTGCGTCTCGCTCGTGGTGCCCCAGACGAACGAGCCGTCGTCCAGGCCGGCAGGCATCAGCACGTGCGCCTGGCTGCGGTGCTCCCGCAGGCCGGCGAGCACCTGCGCGGAGACGGTGGCTGTCGGCACGTCGATGCCGATCAGCGCGTCCGGCGTCCCGCGCAGGTGGTAGAGCCGGTCCGGCACCCACGGTTCGAACCCGTGCGACGCGCGCCACGCCTGGTGCCTGTCGAACCACGACTGCCGGATCCCGCCGTGCAGGAGCCGGCGCAGCCCGGGGCCGCCGTCGGCGCGCACCCGGTCGAAGGCCGCGTCCGTGGCCGCGCCGATGGCGATGTGATCGGGATGACCGGTGATCCCGTCGGGACCGAACGTGAGGACGACGTCGGGCCGCTCCTCGTCCAGGAAGGCGGCGACGCGGTCCACCAGGTCGGGGAGCGGCACGCCGGCGACGTCGCCGTCGGGCAGGCCGAGCCAGTCGTGCCGGTCCGGCACCCGTCCCACTGCCTGCCACGCCCGCTCGTCCTCGACGCGGCGGAGCGCGCCCAGCCCCTCGGGTCCGACCTCGACACCAGGCGCGACCTCACCCGCCCCGCCGTCGGTCGCGTGCAGGACCACGAGCCGGAGCTCCGGATCGGCCGCGTGCAGGGCGACGGTCCCGAACGACCCGTACGTCTCGTCGTCGGGGTGGGCGAAGCACAGACCGAGCGTGCGGGTCATGCTGGGCACGGTACAGCGTGCGGCGCTGCAGCCACGGCGGCTGTGGGCGTCTCGGTCTAGCCTGGCGCCTGGTCCAGCGGAAGGAGATCGTCGTGGTCCTGATCGGCGCTCACGTGCGCGGCGACGACCCGGTGGCGGCCGCCGCCGAGCTCGACGCGCAGTCCGTGCAGCTGTTCCTGGCCGACCCGCAGGGGTGGAAGAAGCCGGTGCCGCGCACCGACGCCGACGCGCTGGTCGCCTCGGGCCTGGGCATCTATGCGCACGCGCCCTACCTGGTCAACGTCGCGTCGACGAACAACCGGATCCGCATCCCGAGCCGGAACATGATCGCGCAGCACACGGCCGCGGCCGCGACCCTGGGCGCCCGTGGGCTGATCGTGCACGGCGGGCACGTCGGCGACGGCGACGACATCGCGGTCGGCATCGACAACTGGCGCAAGACCTTCGAGCGGGCCACGTTCCCCGTGCGGGTGCTGGTCGAGAACACCGCGGGTGGCGAGAACGCGTGCGCCCGGACGCTCGACCGGATCGCGCTGCTCTGGGACGCGATCGGCGAGTACGACGTGGGCCCGTGCCTCGACACGTGCCACGCGTGGGCCGCGGGGGAGGACCTCGAGACCCTGGTCGAGCGCGTCCGCGCCGTCACCGGCCGGGTGGACCTCGTCCACGCGAACAGCTCGCGCGACCCGCACGGCTCGGCGCGCGACCGGCACGCCGGCTTCGCGACCGGGACGATCCCGCCCGAGCTCATCGCGCACGTGGTCCGGGAGGCGGGGTGCGACGCGATCGTCGAGACGCCCGCGGAGACCCAGGCCGACGACATCGCCTTCCTCCGGGCGGCGCTGGCCGGCTGACGGTCAGATCCGGCCGCGCACCGGGGTCCGGTCGACCGGGTCGTCGGGCATGGCCATCTCCGCGCGCACGCCGAGCAGCCGCACCTCGCGGTCCTCGAGCTTCTCCGCGAGGGCCATCGCCGCCTCGACGACGGCTTCGGCGTCGCGCGTGGGCTCGGCCAGCTTGCGGCTCATGCCCTTGGTGACGAACGGCGCGTAGCGCACCTTGAGCGCGACACGGATCACCGGTCGCCCGTCCTGCGCGGTGTCCTCGACCACGTCGCGCGCCAGCCGGCGGATCGCCTCGCGCACCTGCTCCGGCGTCGTGAGGTTCTGCTGGAACGTCGTCTCGCGGCTGTGGCCGCGCGGCACCCAGGGGCTGTCGTCGACCGTCACCGGTCCGAGGCCCTGCCCGAGCTCGTGGTACCAGAGGCCCATCCGTGGCCCGAACTCCGCGACCAGCGCGTCGGCCGGCGCGGCCGCCAGCTCGTGGACGGTCGCGATCCCCAACCCGGCGAGCCGCTTGGACACCTTCGACCCCACGCCCCACAGCTCGCGGGTCGGTCGGTCACCCATCACCTCGAACCAGTTCTCTGCGGTCAGGCGGAAGACACCGGCCGGCTTGCCGAACTCGGTGGCGATCTTGGCGCGCACCTTGTTGTCCCCGATGCCCACCGAGCAGTGCAGGTGCGTCTCGCGCAGGACGTCCTCCTGCGCCCGCCGGGCCAGAGCCTCCGGGTCGTCGGTGCGGGCTCCCAGGAACGCCTCGTCCCACCCGAGCACCTCGACGACGACGCCGAGCGAGCGCAGCGTCGTCATCACGCGCTCCGACGCCGCCTCGTACTCCGGCGCGTCCACCGGCAGGAACACCCCGTCGGGCAGCTTGCGCGCGGCGATCCGCAGCGGCATGCCGGAGTGCACCCCGAACACCCGTGCCTCGTAGGACGCGGTCGACACGACTCCTCGCTCGGTCGGGTCGCCGCGACCGCCGACCACGACCGGCCTGCCCGCGAGCTCCGGGCGGCGCAGCACCTCGACCGCCGCGACGAACTGGTCGAGGTCGACGTGCAGCACCCAGGCCGTGTCTGCGCCCATGCCCCGAGTCTGCCCGGTCGAGGCGCCGGTCTCACGGGAAGTGGGTCAGATGCCGTGGGCCTGCGCCCAGGCCACCGCCTCGGCGCGCGTGGACACGCCCATCTTGCGGTAGGCGCTGCGGAGCTGAGACTTCACCGTGTTGCGGGTGACCCACAGCCGGCGGGCGATCTCCTCCAGGGTGATGTCCTCACCGAGCTCCGCCAGGACGACGCGCTCGCGATGCGTGAGCGCGCCCACGCCTGTGGCGGGCGTCGGGGTGTGGTGCTGCGTGGTACCTGTCACGGTCTCCTCCAGCGGGGTGGCTCCATCCGGCGGGTTCGCGTATGCCTGCCCCGCGGTATGTATCGGCAGGACCGTGCCCGATATTGAGGTTTTGTCGACCATCCGGCGTGTCGGGCCCCTGACGTGCGGGTCTGTGCCGGTCAGCCCCAGACGGCGGCTTCGACGGGCGCCGTCGGTGGTGCCTGGGGGAGGCGCGTCATGCGGAACGAGATCGTCAGCCCGGTGAGCGCGGCGAGCAGCGGGATGAGCATGGCGATCTGGAGCGCCAGCGGGCGCGCCTCGGTGTTGATCCGGATGATCTCGTCCTGGGTGGCCGGCGGTTCGTCGACGAGCAGCGCGTCGAGGGCGGTGTTGCTCATCACCTCGGCGTCGTGCTCGAGGACGTCGGCGACCTCCGTCTGCTCCGGCGCGGACAGCACGGTGCTCTCCGACGCCATCGACGTGAAGATGGTCGACAGGGCGGCCAGCAGGATCGCGCCGGCGAACGCCAGTCCGAACGACAGCCCGAAGGACCCCGCCGCCGAGTTGACGCCGGCCGCCTCGCTCACGCGCTCCTCGGAGATCGGGGCCAGGGTGTAGTTGTTCAGCTGGGAGACCAGCAGGCCGAGACCGGACCCGGCGATGATCAGGGGGATCACCAGCCACCACCCGGAGTCCGCCCGCGGGACGATGGGCAGCACGAGGGCGATGCCGGCGGCGAGCAGGGCGAAGCCCCACCGGATGATGCCGCTGGGGTTGCGCGTCCCGGCCTTCTTTCCGGCGAGGACGGCGACGGCGAACATGCTCAGGGACAGCGGAGCCAGGGACAGACCTGCCTGCATCGCGTTGTACTCCAGCACGATCTGCAGGTAGATGGGCAGGGCGATCATGGTGCCGCCCAGCGCGATCTGCTGCAGGGTCTGCTGGGTGATGCCGAAGCGGAAGACCTTCGAGCTGAACAGGTCCGGGTCGATCAGCGTCGGCTTGGCCTGCCGCTTGCGCCGGGCGAGCCAGTAGACGAGCGAGCCGAGGGCGACGACGCCCACCGCCAGGATCGCGAGGACGGACTCGCCACCCTCCTGCCACACGAGGATGCCGAGCACGACCCCACCCATGCCCAGGACGGACAGGACGGCTCCCACCGAGTCGATCTTGCGAGGCCCCGTGTACGGGACGTCCTTGACCAGGCCGATCCCGGACAGCACGACCGCGATCACGACGACCTCGAGCAGGAACGCCAGGCGCCAGGACAGGTAGGTCGTGATGAAGCCACCGATCAGGGGGCCGACGCCGGCGGCGATCGCGGCGGCCGCCCCGACCAGCGCGTAGGCCTTGCGCTGCGCGGCTCCCGCGAAGTTGCCGTGGATCAGGGACTGCATGGCCGGCAGGAGCAAGGACGCGCCGAGGCCGCCGATGATCGCCCAGAAGACGATGATCGCGGTCAGGCTCTGCGCCAGGGCCATCGCGGACGCGCCCACCGCATAGGCGAGCAGGCCCACGATGTACGCCTTCTTGCGGCCGTAGAGATCGCCGATCTTGCTGCCGATCAGGATGAACGCGGCGGAGACGAGGGCCTCGAGCGCGATCGCCGACTGGACGCCGCTGACCGTCGTGCCCAGGTCGTTGACCACGGCAGAGATCGACACGTTCATCAACGAGGTGTCCACCACCAGGACGAACATCGCCATGGCCAGCAGGATCGCCAGTCGGGGGCTGCCTGACGTCTCCTCGACGGTCGCGTTCTCCTGCGGCTCTGACACGGGGGCCCCTCTCAGGTCCTTGCTCGTCGACCACGTCGTGGTCGACATGTACCGACACCTTGGCGGCCGAGTGCCCCGCTGTCCAGCATGGGCCCGCGCGTCGGAGCCCGGGCGTTTCGTCCGTCCCCGCGATCCGTCCCGTGCGCGGACCAGCCGTGCCCGTACTCTGCGAACGTGAGCGAGGAGCCAGGCAGGGCCAGCGCGAGCGCCGAGCTGGATGCCGTCCTCCTCGACGCGAAGCTGCGTGCGCCGCGGCCGCGTGCCGGCTCGGTCAGTCGCGCCGCGCTCGTCGACCGGGCTCGTCGGAGCGGGTGCCGCGCGGTGGCGATCACGGCGCCGGCGGGCTACGGGAAGACCTCCCTGCTCTCCGAATGGGTGGCCGCCGAGGAGCGGCGGGTCGCCTGGGTGTCCCTGGACCGGCTCGACGACGATCCCGTCGGCTTCCTCACGCTGCTGGCGTCCGCGTTCGTCCGGGCGACAGGGCGCGACCAGGAGCTGGTGGCCGACATGGTCGGTCCCGGCGACTCGGTGCTCGGCCGCGGGGCGCCGCGCCTGGCGGCGGCACTCAGGTCGAGCGAGGAGCCGTTCCTGCTCGTGCTCGACGACCTGCACGAGCTCCGGTCGCCGATCTGCCACGACGTGCTCGGCATCCTCGTCGCCGGCGTGCCGCCGGGGTCGCAGATCGCCGCGGCCAGCCGCGCCGCGCAGCCGTTCGTGCCGCTGCTGCGCACCGAGGGCGATGTGGTCGAGATCCTCGCGGAAGACCTCGCGCTCGACGCGGCAGGGGCCGAGCAGATCTTCGCCTCTGTGGACGTCGAGGTCACGCCCGAGGAGGCCGACCTCGTCACGCAGCGGACCGAGGGATGGCCCGTGGGCATCTACCTCGCGTCCCTGATCGCCCGGGACGGCGGCCGGCAGGCGGCCGCCGCGGTCACCGGCGACGATCGGTTCGTCTCCGACTACCTGCAACGTGAGGCGCTGCTGCACCTGCCCGGCCAGACCCTGCAGTTCCTGCGCCGGACGTCGGTGCTCGACCAGATGAACGCCTCGCTGTGCGACGCGGTGGTCGGTGCGCCGGGCGGCTCGGGCGAGGCGGGGGCGCAGGAGACGCTGCGCGCTCTGGAGTCCTCGAGCGTGTTCCTGGTCCCGCTCGACCGCCGCCGGGGCTGGTACCGGTACCACGCCCTGTTCCGGGAGTTCCTGCGGGGGGAGCTCGCCCGGGTCGAGCCTGACATCGTCATGAAGCTGCACCTGCGCGCGGCGGACTGGTTCGAGGCCCACGGGTCGCCCGTGCGTGCGCTCGAGCACCTGCTCAGCACCACCGAGCGGGAGCGGTCCGTCCACCTGGTCACCGCACTGAGCATGCCGACGTACCAGGCCGGTCAGATGTCGACGTCCGAGCGATGGCTGGCCACCCTGGGAGACGAGGCGATCGCGGGATACCCGCCGCTCGTGGTGCTCGCCACCCAGGCAGCCGTGCTCACGGGACGAGGCGCCGAGGCGGAGCGGTGGTCGGCGATCCTCGACGAGGCGACGTTCGACCTGCTGCCGGAGGACGGTACGGCCTCGTTCGACTCGGGTCGGGCCATGGTCCGGGCGCTGATGTGCGCCGGCGGGCCCGAGCAGATGCGGACGGACAGCGCGTTCGCGGCGGCATCCGAGCCCCGGTGGAGCGTCTGGCGGTCGCAGGCCCTGATGCTGCAGGGCGAGGCGAGCCTCCTGCTGGGTGATCGCACGCAGGCGGCCCGGCTGTTCGACGAGGCGTCCGCGGCCGCCACGCGGGACGGCAACGTCGTCCGGGTCGTGCTCATCGAGTCCGAGCTGGCGCTGCTCGACATGGACGGCGGGCGGTGGGACGACGCGGCCGACCGGGTGAGCCGCGTCCTCGGGCTGGTCGCCGCGTACCGCATCGACGACTACGCGGTCGCCGTCCTGGGGTTCGCCGCGGCAGCGCGCCTCCAGGTGCACCGCGGCGACGTCGAGGAGGCAGGTCGACAGCTCACGAGGGCGATGCGCGCCCGACCGATCTGCACCTACGCGATCCCGTTCCTGGCCGTGCGGGCCCGGGTCCACATGGCCCTCGCCTGTGTGGCGACGGGGGACCGCGTGGCCGCGCGCCACCTGCTCCGCGAGATCGACGACGTCCTGATGCGTCGACCGGACCTGGGGGACCTGCTCCGCGAGGTGGCTGGTCTGCGCACGGTCCTCGCCCCGAGCGTCGGCGGGGGCGCGGGCGCGCCGGGCACCTCGCCGCTGACCCCTGCCGAGCTGCGGATCTTGCCCTACCTGCAGACGCACCTGACGATCGCGGAGATCGGCGAACGGCTCCACGTCTCGCGGAACACGGCGAGCTCCCAGATCGGCTCCATCTACCGCAAGCTCGGCGTCAGCTCACGGAACGCAGCGGTCGGGCGAGCAGTGGCGATGAGGCTGCTGGGGCAGTAGCGGTCACGACTCCGTCGTGAGCTCGGGGTCGAACGGGTCGTAGCCCAGCCCGAGCGCGACCTTGGGTGCGGCCGCGACGACGCTCGGCAGACCGACGATCGGGATCGCTGCCGCCAGCACGTCGACGATCTCCGCGGTCGTCGCGCCGGCGCTCACGGCGTTGTCCACCTCGGCGCCGTAGGTGGGGACCGCGCCACCGATGGCGATCAGGGCCGCGAGGCGGACGAGGGCAACCACCTTCGCGTCGAGCACCTCGGGTTCGAAGCCGTGCTCGCCCGGGCTCGTGTCGTTGAGCGCGAGGTGGAGCAGTCGATCGGTGTAGTCCAAGGCTGTTGCCCGCCCGTGTCGTGTGTCGGATCCCTGGCATCGGTCCAGGGGGGTGGTGACGCCGTGCAGACGCCGAACGCCCCGCCTGGCCGCGGCGGCGGGCGGCGACCTGCGCCGCCGCCGCCGCGACCCTCAGCCGCGTTCTCGGTCTCCGAGAGCCGCAGCTCGAGGACTCACCAGTCCTGCCCAGATCTCGATGGGCAGGGGCGATTCGTCGGGAAGGGCTGGACCCGGGTCAGGCGAGGGCCTTGGCCTTCAGCGCCGCGAACTCTGCGTCGTCGATGGCACCCGAGTCGTGCAGGGACTTCGCGGCCGCGATGTCCGCGGCCGGCGAGGACGTCGAGGCGGTCTGCCGGATGTAGGCGTCGGTCTGTGCCTTGGCCTGGCCGAGCGCCTCGGCGTGCCGACGGCCCATGCCGTCGCCGCGGGCGATGATGTAGATCAGCGCCGACAGGAACGGCACGAACACCAGCGCGATGATCCACCCGGCCTTGGCCCAGCCGCCCAGCGACTTGTCGCGGAACAGGTCGCTGAGGATCTGGAAGAAGATCACGAGGTAGGCGAAGAACAAGAACCACCAGATCAAGAGCCAGAGCCACTGTCCGAACGTGTTCATGGGACCTTCTTTCGATCTCGACCCCTCGGGGTCATGGATGACGCGGGACGTGCGGGGAGGTCAGAGAACCGTCAGGCGGCGACGTCGCGCCCGTGAGCGGTGAGTGCCCAGATGACGAAGACGTCCAGGGCGATGATGATCAGGCTCCAGACCGGGTAGTACGGCAGCCACGCGAAGTTCAGGACCACGCTCGCCACGGCCACGATGACGCCGATGGTGCGTGCCCACACGGCGCCCCGGAACACGAAGAAGCCCGCGAACGCGACCAGGATGCCCACCAGGAGGTGGATCCATCCCCACGTGGTGACGTCGAACTCGAAGACCCACTCCTTGCCGACCACGTAGAACGTGTCGTTGAACAGCGCCACCAGACCCTGGATCGCGTGCAGCACGCCGACCATGATCAGCATCACGCCGGCGAAGACGCTCAGCCCCACTGCCAGGTCGCTGCGGTTCTCGCTCATGCTCAGATCCCCTCGACGGAACTCATGAATGTCGTCCTCGCGTCGACGCTAGGTCGGCACCAATCGGCTGACATCACGCAGACCGCATGAAAAGGTGCTCGGCAAGCGATCCCCGAAAGCATCCGGAGGCTGGGTATGGGTCAGGAGCAGGTCCAGACGGCGCGGCAGCGACGCCGGCTCCTCCTCCGCGTCCTGCTGCGGGTGCTGGTGTCCGCCACGCTCGTGATCGCCGTGTACTACGTCCTCCCGATGGACCTGGTGGCGCGTCTTCCGCTCTGGCTGCCGTTGGCGGTCGGGCTGGTCCTTCTCGCGGCGTGGGGCGCCTGGGAGATCCGGTCCATCACGAACTCCAGGACGCCGACGATCCGCGCCGTCGAGTCGCTCTCCGAGTACGTGCCGGTGTTCCTGGTGCTCTTTGCGGCCGGCTACTACCTCATGGCGCAGGCGGACCCGGCCAACTTCAACGTCGAGGGCCTGACCCGGACGGACAGCCTGTACTTCACGCTCACGATCTTCAGCACCGTCGGGTTCGGAGACATCACCGCCACGAGCCAGGGCGCGCGGATCATGGTCATGGTGCAGATGGTGCTCAACCTGGTCCTGATCGGTGCGGGGGTCCGGCTGCTCACGGCAGCCGTGCACACGGGCGTCGCGCGGCGCCAGGCCGAGAGCGCGTCCGACGACGCCTGAGCCGATCGGCGGGGAGCGCGCGTCAGAGCTGGTGCCCGAGCTTGTACTCGCCCTGCTTCCAGCTCGGCAGCTCCTCGGGAGCGTCCCCCTTGCGGGTGTAGGAGAACCCGTCGGCCCCGATCGTCACCTCCATCTCGCTGGAGTCCGTGCGCGCGACGACCGGCATCGGGGTGCCGTCGAGGTCGAGGACGAGGGACGCCTCGGTGTACCAGGAGGGGACGACCGGGTTGCCCCACCAGTCACGGCGCTGGTTGTCGTGCACGTCCCACGTGACCACGGGGTTGTCCGGGTCGCCGGTGTAGTAGTCCTGCGTGTAGATCTCGATGCGGTGCCCGTCAGGGTCGCGCAGGTACAGGTAGAACGCGTTGGACACGCCGTGGCGACCGGGTCCCCGCTCGATCCGGTCCGACATCCGCAGCGCGCCGAGCTTGTCGCAGATCGCCAGGATGTTGTGCTTCTCGTGGGTGGCGAAGGCGACGTGGTGCAGGCGCGGGCCGTTGCCGCCGGTCATCGCCGTGTCGTGGACGGTGGGCTTGCGGCGCATCCACGCGGCGTAGGTGGTGCCCGCCTCGTCCTGGATGTCCTCGGTCACCCGGAAGCCGAGGTCCTCCAGGTACCTCACGGCCCGGGGCACGTCGGGGGTCACCTGGTTGAAGTGGTCGATGCGCACGAGGGTGCCCGGCGTGTACAGGTCGTAGCGCCACGCGAGCCGCTCGACGTGCTGGACGTCGTGGAAGAACTCGTAGGGGAACCCGAGGGGGTCCTGGACCCGCACCGAGTCGCCGAGGCCCCGGGCGAAGCCGTCCGCCCGCCGCTCGACCCGGCACCCGAGCTCGGTGTAGAACGCGACCGCCTTGTCGAGGTCCTCCGGGGCGCGGACGCGGTAGGAGAGCGCCGCGACCGCCGCCACGGGACCCGTGCGCAGGACCAGGTTGTGGTGGATGAACTCCTCGTGGCTGCGCAGGTAGACGGCGCGGTCGTCCTCCTCGGTCACGACGAGGCCGAGGACGTCGACGTAGAAGTGGCGCGACGCGGCGAGGTCGGTGACGACGAGCTCCATGGAGGCGGCGCGCAGGATGTCGGGCGGCGGGGACGACGGCGTCGGGATGGGGTCGGTGGACGTGCTCACGTCAGTGTCCTTTGCCGAAGGTCGGGTTGTGCGCCGCGCCGAGCGTCACGTGCACGGCCTGCTGGTGGGTGTAGAAGTCGATCGAGCGGTACCCGCCCTCGTGTCCGAGGCCCGACGCCTTCACGCCGCCGAACGGGGTGCGCAGGTCGCGGACGTTGTTGCTGTTGAGCCAGACCATGCCCGCCTCGACCCCCTGGGCGAAGGTGTGCGCCCGCCGCAGGTCGTTCGTCCATATGTAGGCCGCGAGCCCGTACTTCACGCCATTGGCGAGAGCGAGCGCCTCCTCGTCTGTGTCGAACGGCGTGATCGCGACGACCGGGCCGAAGATCTCCTCCTGGAAGATCCGGGCGTCCGCCGGGACGTCGGCGAAGACGGTGGGTGCCACGTAGTTGCCGGTCGGGAAGCCGTCGGGCCGCCCGCCACCGGCGACGAGCCGACCTTCGGTCCTGCCGATCTCGATGTAGCCCATGACCTTGTCGTAGTGCTCGGGGTGCACGAGCGCGCCGACCTCGGTGGTCGCCTCGTGCGGGGGGCCGACGACGACGCGCTTCGCCTGGGCGGCGTAGCGCTCGACGAACTCGTCGTAGATCTCGCGCTGGACGAGGATCCGGCTGCCCGCCGTGCACCGCTCGCCGTTGAGCGAGAACACCCCGAAGATCGTCGCGTCGATCGCGGCCTCGAGGTCGGCGTCGGCGAACACGACGGCGGGGGACTTGCCCCCGAGCTCCATCGACAGGCCCTTCAGGTGCGGCGCCGCGTTAGCGAAGATGAGCTGCCCGGTCCGGCTCTCACCCGTGAACGAGATCAGCGGGACGTCCGGGTGCTTGACCAGCGCGTCGCCCGCCTCCTCGCCGAGGCCGTGGACGAGGTTGAACACGCCCGTGGGCACGCCGGCCTCCTCGAAGATCCCGGCCCACAGCGACGCCGACAGCGGCGTGAACTCCGCGGGCTTGAGCACGACGGTGTTGCCGGTGGCCAGCGCGGGGCCGAGCTTCCACGACTCGAGCATGAACGGCGTGTTCCACGGCGTGATGAGCCCGGCGACGCCGATCGGCTTGCGGTTGACGTAGTTGAGCTGGCGGCCGGGGACCTTGAAGGCGTCGTCGGTCTGGGCGACCACCAGGTCGGCGAAGAATCGGAAGTTCTCGGCCGCCCGGCGGGCCTGGCCGAGCGCCTGGGTGATGGGCAGGCCGGAGTCGAAGCTCTCGAGCTCGGCGAGCCGGGCGTCGCGCGACTCGACGATGTCGGCGACGCGGTGCAGGACCCGCGACCGCTCGCGCGGCAGCATCCGCGGCCACGGACCGTCGTCGAACGCCCGCCGCGCGGCGGTCACGGCGCGGTCGACGTCCGCCGCCTTGCCGGCCGCGGCGTGCACGTACGTCTCGTTGGAGACCGGGTCGAGCACCTCGAACGTCGCGCCGTCCGCCGAGTCGACGTGCTCGCCGCCGACGTAGTGCTGGATGCGCTCGGGAAGGTCGGCGGGCAGGTGGCGGGGGGTCATGGGCTCCCTCTCTCCGTAGGTCGCGGTCACGGCTGTGGTCGGCATGGTCAGCCGCTCGCCTGGGAGATCTCCTCCCAGAACGGTGCGACCACGGCGCCGGAGATTCGCAGGTCGAGGAGCAGGAACGGACGCTCGGTCGCCGGGCGCGCGCTCCACCGAGCCAGCGCGTCGAGGTCCTCGACCGAGCGGACGGCGACGCCCTGGGCGCCGAGCGCGGTGGCCACGCCGGCGAAGTCGACGTCCGGGATGAGCATCGGCTCCCGGGCCAGACCCTTGCGCGCGTAGAGGTGGATCTCCGCGCTGTAGGCCCCGTCGTTCCACACGACCGCGATCCCGCGGCCGCCCGCGACCCGCACCGCCGACTCGAGGTCGGACAGCGCCATGAGCCCGCCGCCGTCGCCGGTGGTGAGGACGACCGTGGCCTCGGGCCGAGCGAGCGCCGCTCCCACCACACTGGGGAAGCCGAGCCCGATCGCCTGGAACGCGGTGCCGACCATGACCATCCGGTCCGGTGCGGTCACCGGCCAGTACATGTTCGACCAGCCGAGGAAGTGGCCGCCGTCCGAGACGACCACGCGGTCCTCGGGCAGCAGCTCCGCCAGACGGGCGGCGGCCGAGCGCGGGTCGAGCCGCCCGTCCGCGGCGATACCGTCCCCGGGCTCGTGCCGTCGGGCGGTCGTCAGGTCGACGGACTCGCGCCACCCGCTCGGCGCGGCGCCCTCGAGCCGACCGAGGATCGCCTCGGCGACGACCGCGGCGTCCCCGCGGACGAACCCGCCGACGTGCGGATGGGTCGCCGCGGGCGCGACATCGACCTGGAAGACCCGGCACCCGGGGGCGAAGAGGTCGCCGAAACGCATGGTGAACTGGTTCAGCGAGGCGCCCACGACGACCGCGACGTCGGCCTCGCGCACCAGCTCCATCGCCCCCTCCGCCCCGAACCCGCCCGCGACGCCGAGGTCGAACTCGGGCCGGGGGAAGACCCCGCGCCCGAGCGCCGTGGTCGCCGTCAGGGCGCCGGTGGCGTCGGCGATGGCGCCGAGCGCCTTGCCCGCGTCGGCCACCCACGCGCCGCGGCCTGCCAGGAGCAGCGGGCGGCGCGCCGTCGCGAGGGCCGCGGCGATCTCCCGCACGACGCCGTCGGCGAACGCCCCGCGCACGGCGAGCGGCGGAGGCAGCCGTGGGGTCGGCGTCTCGGGCACGGGGCCGGTGTCCAGGGTCGCGACGTCGTAGGGGATCGCGAGCACGGTGGGCACCCGGTAGGTCAGGGCGTGCTCGACGGCGATGACGGTGGTGGCGGCGGCGTCCGCGCGACCCACGGTGTAGGTGCGGGCCCCGACGGCCGAGGCCATCGCGATCTGGTCGACGTCCCAGGGGCGCGGCCCCGACGTCGGCTCGTCGCCGACGACGAGGATGAGCGGCACGTGCGCCTGCACGGCCTCGGCGAGGGCCGTGAGGGTGTTGGTGAACCCGGCGCCGTACGTCGTCGTCGCCGCGGCGAGCCTGCCTGAGGACCGGTGGAAGGCGTCGGCGGCGACCACGGCGCCCGCCTCGTGCCGCACCGGGACGAAGCGCGCGTCGGTCTGACACGTGAGGGCGTCGAGGAAGTACGCGTTGCCGTTGCCCATGACCCCGAAGACGTGGTCGACGTGGGCGGCGAGCGTGACCGCGACGTGCGCGGAAACCGTCGGCATGGAGCAGGGCCTCCCGGACCAGGTAGACCGCAGCGGCATCGTTGCGGCTCGGGGCGATAGTATACGATCCGTCACACCTCGACATCGGCGTCAGGGGAGTCGGTCCCATGCAGTTCCACCACCACGGCTACGTCTCCGGCGACCCGCGGGTCCAGCCCGCGGCAGGCGTCGGCCTCGACCGTCCCGACGAGCTCCCCGACGAGGTGGACGTCCTCGTCGTCGGCACGGGCCCCGCCGGGATGATCACCGCCGCCCAGCTGTCGCAGTTCCCGCACATCACCACGCGGATCATCGACCGCCGCGAGGGGCGGCTGGCGATCGGCCAGGCGGACGGGATCCAGCCGCGCAGCGTCGAGACGTTCCAGGCCTTCGGCTTCGCGGGGCGGATCGCCGAGGAGTCCTACCGCGTCATGGAGGTGTGCTTCTGGCACCCGGACCCGGCCGACCCCACGCGGATCGTCCGAGGGGAGCGGACGCCCGACGACCCGTCGGGGATCAGCGAGTTCCCCCACCTGTACGTCAACCAGGCCCGCGTGCTCGACTACTTCGCCGAGTTCATGGCGAACGCCCCGACGCGGATGACGCCCGACTACGGCTACGAGTTCCGCGACCTCGAGATCGACGACGGCGAAGAGCACCCGGTCACCGTCCGCCTCGTGCGCACGTCGGGCCCGGACGCCGGGCAGGAGAAGGTCGTCCGGGCGAGGTACGTCGTCGGCGCCGACGGCGCGCACAGCGGTGTCCGGCGGGCCATCGGCTGCACGCCGCAGGGCGGCAGCGCCGCCCACGCGTGGGGGGTCATGGACGTCCTCGCGGTGACCGACTTCCCGGACATCCGCAAGAAGTGCGCGATCCAGTCCGGCTCCGGCGGCAGCATCCTGCTCATCCCGCGGGAGGGCGGCCAGCTGTTCCGCATGTACGTGGACCTGGGCGAGGTCCGGCCGGAGAACCACGACGCCCTGCGCAGCACGACGGTCGAGCAGATCGTCGGCCACGCGAACGCGATCCTGCGCCCGTACACCCTGGACGTGAAGGACGTCGCCTGGCACAGCGTCTACGAGGTGGGCCACCGGGTCACCGACCGGTTCGACGACGTCCCGCTCGAACAGATCGGCACGCGCAGCCCGCGCGTCTTCATCGAGGGCGACGCCTGCCACACCCACAGCGCCAAGGCCGGCCAGGGCATGAACGTGTCCATGCAGGACGGCTTCAACCTCGGCTGGAAGCTGGGCTACGTCCTGTCCGGGCGCAGCCCGGAGAGCCTGCTGGCCACCTACTCCGCCGAGCGTCAGGTCATT
The DNA here is from genome assembly GCF_054049315.1 of Cellulomonas sp. P5_E12. NCBI lineage: Bacteria > Bacillati > Actinomycetota > Actinomycetes > Micrococcales > Cellulomonadaceae > Cellulomonas > Cellulomonas sp. P5_E12. The sequence goes on from NZ_JBFUMP010000006.1 coordinate 127,663, forward strand.
GCCCAGAACCTCATCGACTTCGACAAGCAGTGGTCGGCGCTCATGGCGAAGAAGCCGGAGGAGTTCACCGACCCCGCCGAGCTCGCGGACTTCTACGTGCGGACGACCGAGTTCCTGTTCGGGTTCATGACCGAGTACCCGCCGTCGATGCTCGTCGCCGGGCCGGACCACCAGGAGCTCGCCACGGGCTTCCCCGTCGGGAAGCGGTTCAAGGCCGCCCCCGTCGTCCGCGTCGCCGACGCGAACCCCCTGCATCTCGGGCACCAGCACGTCGCCGACGGCCGCTGGCGCGTGTACGCGTTCGCCGACGGGGACGCCGCCGCGCTGACCGCGTGGGCCGAGTGGATGGCCGGGTCGCCGGACTCGCCGGTGCGCGCCCACCGGCACGCGGGCGAGGACCTCGACAGCGTCGTCGACGTCAAGGTTGTGTACCAGCAGCGGCACGTCGACGTGGACATCTCGGCCGTGCCGGAGCTGTTCCGCCCGCGCACCGGGCCGTTCCGTCTCGTCGACTACGAGAAGGTCTTCGCGACGCACCCGGACGACGACATCTTCGAGCGGCGCGGCGTGGATCGCGGCGGGTGCGTCGTCGTCGTCCGGCCCGACCAGTACGTCGCCGCCGTCCTGCCGCTCGACGCGACGGACGAGCTCGCGGGGTTCTTCAGGCAGCACATGCTCGTGGGGGACCGGCAGCCGGTCTGACCGGCGATCGGTCACGCCCGCGCGTGCACGAGCCAGACGCTGGCGTCGAGCCGGACTCCGTCGGGCTGGGTGTACGGAGCCAGCGCCGCCCGGACCTCGGCCAGCGCGCGCGCTTCGACGTCCTCGTCGGCGCCGTCCAGGGCCCGGCGACCGAGGGATCCGCTCCGGAGGAACGCGACGGCATCCTCGGGCGAGCTCCCGACGCGGAGCGGAGCTGTCACGGGGTCCAGCTCGACGGCCGTCCACCCCGCGGCCTGGAGCACGGCCCGGACGCGGTCGGGGTTGGCGAGGCCGAACATGCCCGGTCCGCCACTGTTGGTCAGGTCAGGGAGCTCGACGTAGCGCGCGACCGCCGCGCCCGGGACGCAGAGCCACGGTTGGTACGCGGGCGACCGCCAGGACACGAAGGCGAGGCGCCCGCCGGGTCGGGTGGCGCGCCGGAGGGTGGTGAACGCGGCGACCGGGTCGTCGAAGAACATCACGCCGAAGCGTGAGACCACGACGTCGAACGTCGACGGCGGGAAGGGGTGGGTCTGGGCGTCGTCCTCGACGAACGAGACGGTGCTCGTGCCCGCTGAGCCCGCCATGCTCCTTCGTGCCAGGGCGAGCATGGTGGGCGACACGTCGATGCCCGTGACGGTGCCGGGTCGGGCGAGCGCCGCGGCGGCCAGCGTCGTCGTGCCGTAGCCGCAGCCGACGTCGAGCACGTGCTCGCCGCCGCGGATCCCGGCGGCGGACAGCAGGGCGGTCTGGAACGGCTCGTACATCCGGTCGTACCGGTCGCGGTTTACCACCCAGTGGTCGGCGCCCCGCTGGTCCATGCGGGCGCGTCAGCTGGTCAGCGCAGTGTTGCGTGCGAGCCGGGCCGCCACGTCGTCGTCGAAGTCGGCGAAGAACCCGGCCACCCGGTCGGTGAGCTCGCCCATGCCGTCGCAGGCGAACAGGATCGGCTGGTAGTGGCTGATGTCGTACGCCAGCGTGGCCATCTGGTCGAAGTCCACCGGCCGGATGTCGGCGCCGCGGAACTCCTCGATCTCGCCGTAGGAGGACAGCAGGCCAGCGCCGTACGCGCGCAGCTCGCCGTTCTCGTACATGACGCCGAACTCGATGGTGAACCAGAAGACGTCGGCCACGTACTGGAGGCCCTCGGGCGTCTCGCACCGTCGCGCGGCCTCACCGGCGCGCCGCTTGACCTCGGCGATCGCCGGGTTCGCGAGCAGATTGCAGTGCCCCACGACCTCGTGGAGGATGTCCGGCTCCGGTGTGTACAGGGGCTGCGACGGGTGGCGCAGGTACTGCGTGGAGTGGAACACGCCGTCCGCGAGCGACCCGTAGAAGACGTCGAGGGGCACCAGCCCCGCGGCCGGGTGCAGCTGGAAGCCGCTGAGGGGGGCGAGGCCGGCGCTGACCTCGTCGAGCTGAGGCACGTGGTCCGTCGGCAGGTCGAGGGCTTCCTTACCCTCGAGATAGCCGCGGATCGCGAGCCGCTCGTGCTTGGGCGCCAGCTCACGGCACACGGTCCGCCAGATCTCGTTCTCGGAGTCCGTGTACTCCACGCGCGGCACCGGGTCGCCGGGCTGCCACGCGAGCGCCGGCGCGGCGATCTCGTTGCGGCGGCGGCGGTACTCCTGGTCGTTCGCACCGGGGTGGTCGTCGGCGAGGTGCACCGTGGCCTTGCCGTCCTCGTCCGCGGTGACGGGGGCGTACAGCTGTCCTTCTTCGAACATGCGATCCGTTCTACGCCACAAGCGTGGGCGACGCATCCCCCGAACGGAGTTCGTGTCTGGCGCCGCGACGGGTCAGCGGCTCGGATCGAAGAACGCGACGACGCGATCCACGTCCGCGCGCGCCGCCACAGCGGACTCCGCCGTCGCGACGACGCCGAAGATCATCCGCCACGCCAGCAGGACGTCGTCGACCCCCACGTCGGCCGGCACCCGGCCGGCGGCGCGCGCCTCGGGCAGGGTGCGCTCGATGAGGGCGCGCAGCCGGTCGTCGCCGTCGTAGGCAGGCTGGGACCGGCGGGCCTCGACCACCATCTCGACGAACGCGGCCTCGCGCACCGTCTGCTCGAGCAGCGTCGCCCACAGCGCACCGAACGCGTCCGGGCCGCCCGCGGAGGCGGCGCCCTCGAGCTCGACGAAGTTGTCCTCGAACACGGCGAACGCCAGGTCGAACCGGGTGGGGAAGTGCCGGTAGAGGACGCCCTGCCCGACGCCGGCCTCCTTCGCGATCGTGCTGAGCGGCACAAGGAAACCGCGCTCGGCGAACAGGCGTCGCGCCGCTTCGAGGATCGCGGAACGGTTCTCGGGTGCCGCGGCGGGGCCACGGTTGACTGCGCGTCGGGCGGGAGGCATGCTGCATCCTAGATCCGGACAGTGTTGTCCGGTTTGTCGAGCTGGGAGCATGAGATGGCACCGAAGAGCCCGCAGGAGCACACCTACGACGTCGTGGTCGTCGGCACCGGAGCAGCTGGTCTGGCCACGGCGATGGGCGCCGTCGACGAGGGCCTGTCGGTGCTCATGGTCGAGTCGACCGACAAGTGGGGCGGCTCGACCGCGATGTCCGGGGGTGGCATGTGGATGCCCGACAACCCGCTCATGCACCGCGACGGCGTCGGCGATTCCCGCGAGGAGGCGCTGACCTACCTGGACGCATGCGTCGGCGAGGTCGGGCTGGCCTCGACCCGCGCGCGCAAGGAGGCGTTCGTCGACGGCGTCGACGACTTCGTGACCACGGCGGAGAAGTTCGGCGTGACGTTCGCCCGCGCGACGGACTACCCCGACTACTACCCCGAGCTTCCCGGCGGCAAGATCGGCCGCTCGATCGAGGTCAAGCCGCTCGACTCCAAGATCCTCGGATCGTGGTGGCAGACCCTGCGCGGCGCCGTGCCGCTGCCCGCGAAGACGGACGACGTCTGGCTGCTCAGCCGCTCCTGGTCGACGCCGTCGGGCATGGTCCGGGGCGTCAAGGTCGTCTCGCKGATCCTCGGCGGCGTGGTGACGGGCAAGCGCCTGGTCGGTATCGGCAACGCGTGGGCGACCGCGTTCGGTCACGCGCTCGTCGTCCAGCGCCGCGTGCCGCTCTGGTTGAGCTCGCCGCTCGAGGAGCTGCTCGTCGAGGACGGCCGTGTGGTCGGCATCCGCGTGCAGCGCGACGGCGGGCCGGTGACGATCCGCGCGAACCGCGGCGTCATGCTCGCGGGCGGCGGGTTCGAGGGGAACACGGACTGGCGCCAGAAGTACCACGGCATCGACGGCGCCCCCTCGGGCAACCTCGGCAACATCGGGGTCCCGATCGCCGCCGCGCAGGAGATCGGCGTGGCCGTCGAGCTCATGGACGAGGCGTGGTGGGGTGCGTCGCTCGCCGCGCCGCCCGAGGGCCGCCCGTCCTTCATCGTCGGCGAGCGCTCGATGCCGTACTCGATCATGGTCGACTCCGTCGGCGACCGGTTCGCCAACGAGTCCGAGTCCTACGTCGACCTCGGCCACGACATGCTCGAGCGCGACGGGGGCGCCGGCCCGTACTGGCTGATCCTCGAGGCGCGCAACATCCGGCGCTACTTCCGCACGTTCGCCATGGACCCCCGCGCGGTCAAGGCGATGCGCGCGGCGGGCATCGAGGTGAGGGCCGACAGCATCGCCGCGCTGGCCCGCAAGATCGGCGTCGAGCCCGACCGCCTCGCGGCCACGACGCGGCGCTTCAACGGCTTCGCCCGGTCCGGCGTCGACGGCGACTTCGGCCGCGGCAACTCGGCCTACGACCGCTACTACGGCGACCCGACGGTTCACCCCAACGCGAACCTCGGCCCGATCGAGAAGGGTCCGTTCGTCGCGTACAGGGTCGTGCTCGGCGACCTCGGCACTAAGGGCGGGGTCGTCACCGACCCCGATGGGCGCGCCCTGCGCGAGGACGGCACCGTCGTCCCGGGCCTGTACGCCGCCGGGAACAACTCGGCGTCGGTCATGGGCCGCACCTACCCGGGTCCGGGCTCGACCATCGGACCGGCCGCCGTCTTCGGGCTGCGCGCCGCCCGCCACATGGCCAAGAGCTGACGGCCGTGGAGATCCAGGGTCGCGTCTTCGTCGTCACGGGCGGCGGCAACGGCATCGGCCGGGAGGTCGTCCTCGCCCTGCTGAACCAGGGCGGTCGCGTCGCCGCGGTCGACCTGCGCGAGAACGCCCTCGCCGAGACCGCACGGCTGGCCGGCGCGACCGACCGGCTCACGCTGCACACCGTCGACGTCAGCGACGAGGCCGCGGTGTCGGCGCTGGTCGGTGACGTCGCGGCCGCGCACGGGCAGGTCGACGGGCTGATCAACGTGGCCGGCATCATCCAGAAGTTCGTCAAGGTGGCCGACCTGACGCACGCCGAGATCGAGAAGGTCATGGCGGTCAACTTCTGGGGCGTCGTCAACATGACGACCGCGTTCCTGCCTCAGCTGCAGGCCCGGCCCGCGGCGTCCCTGGTGAACGTCTCGAGCATGGGCGCGCTGGCGCCCGTGCCCGGGCAGGCCGCCTACGGCGCGTCGAAGGCCGCGGTCAAGCTGTTCACCGAGGCCCTGTACGCCGAGCTGCGCGGCACCCCGGTCGCGGTGACCGTCGTGTTCCCCGGCGGTGTGGCGACCGGGATCGCGGAGAACTCCGGCTCGGCGATCCCGGGGGCGGGCGCAGACACCTCGGCCATGGAGTCGTCGCTCACCAAGCCCACCGTCGCGGCGGCGAAGATCGTCGACGCCGTCCGCACCGGCCCGTACCGCGTCTGCATCGGCAGCGACGCCAGGACGCTCGACCGCCTGTCGCGGCTCGCCCCGCGGCGCGCCACCGAGCTCGTCGCCAAGAAGATGGCCCAGCTGCTGGCATGACTCACCGGCGCCCACGGCGAGATGACGAGCTTCCACCACTACGCCCTGGGTGCCGTGGTCGACCGGGTCCACGGGAGGCCGTCGGCCGAGCTCACGGCGGTGCCGGCGCAGGAGCGAGCCTGGGAAGCAGCACCTCCACGCCGTGCACCTGCACGAGCGTCGAGCGCGTGCGCAGGCGCTGGACGGTCGCGGCGTCGAAGGCGTCGCCGGTGGTCCGGGCGATGACGGCCGCCGATCCCGAGGTCAGGTACGCCGCGGCGTCGTGCTGCCAGCGTGCGTTGCGGATCCGGGGCACGGGTCGGCCGCGACGGTCGCGGCTCCCGAGGTCGTAGGTCTGCCCCGAGACGTCGACGCGCGTGTCGCAGCCGCGTGACTCGTCCCTCGACAGGACGTCCAGGACCGCCAGCGCGCCGGGGGAGTCCGACTCGATGCAGCCCGACGCCGGGAGCAGCTCGCGCACCTGCGCCACGGGGAAGGCCGGCAGCGTCGGCGCTCGTGAGGCGCCGGTGACGAAGCCGAGCGCGAGGCACGCCAGCGCAGCGCTCCCGGCCCGCTGGCGCGCCGGGATCAGCGACACCGCCGCGGCCAGGACGAGGGGGCACGGCCGCCGCCGAGTACGCCGCGTAGTGGTTGTAGTACGACGGCGAGGCGAGGATCACGGCCGTCTCCGCCGCGAGCAGGACGACCCACAGCCGGCCCCGGTCCCGTTGCCATGCCACGACCGCGGCAGTCGTCACCGTCACGCAGATGCTCGCCATCAGCGCGGCGCGCACCGACGCCGACGCCGTCGGCAGGGTCGCGTCCACGCCGACGATGCCCTCGAGCCGGGTGGCGATGGTGCCGGGCGTCCGGGCTCGGCCCAGCTGGTCGAGGACGAGCAGACGGAACATCGTGCCCGGCGCGCTCAGACCGAAGGGCAGCACCACGAGGAGCGCGGACGCGGTCGCCGCGGCGGCGACGTGCAGCGCGGACCGGAGCTGGTGCGGGTAGGCCTGCCACGCGATGACGACGAGGGCGGGGACGACGTTCCAGATCTTGACGACCGGGCCGAGCCCGAGCGCGGCGCCTCCCGCGTAGAGCCACCAGCGCGGGGAGTCCGACGTGCGGGCTCGGAGCAGCAGGGACACGGCGGCCAGCACCGTGAGGGTGCCCAGCGGTTCGAGCAGCGTGAGCCGCTCGGCGTAGGCCGCCGCCGAGGAGACGGCGTACAGGGTGCCGGCGACGACCGCGGAGGCGATGCCCCAGCGCCGCGCGAGACGCGCGACGAGCACGGTGTTGAGCGCGCCGACGACGATGAAGGCGAGGCGCGCGGCTGCGAGTGCCGTGGAGTCGCCGGTCCACCGCGCGAGGGCCGCGAACGGTGTCAGCGCGAGCATGATCCCCGGCGGATGGAGCAGCAGGAAGTCCCGGTAGGGCATCCTGCCGTGCACGAAGGCGACCGCCGACGAGTAGTACACGCCGTCGTCATAGCCGTGGTACCCACGCAGCCCCGCGAACCCGCCGACGAGGTGCCAGCGGACGGCGAGCGCGAGGAGTCCGGCGGCACCGGCGACGAGCCAGCCGACGGCGCGGTCGTGGCCGGCCGCCGCGAGCTCGGGTCCGCCGCTCGGTCCCATGGGGTCAGCATCGTCAGGCATGCTGAGGATCGCCTGAATGCCCCACCCGGTGCCGCTCCTACGACCTCACACGTACTCGTTGCGGCGCAGCCAGCGCATCGCGGCGGCCCCCCAGATCGGCGGCAGGTAGAAGGTCACCAGGCGGAACGTGATGGCCGTCGATACCGCGATCGCGCTGGGCACGCCGATGGCCTGCAGGCCCACCGTGAGCCCGGCCTCGGCCACCCCCATGCCGCCGGGGACGGGCATCAGGCCGGCGAACAGGCTCACCGCGGTGTTGATGAGGATCAGCTGCGAGAAGTGCGCGGTCTGCCCGAACGCGTGGAGGCACAGGGCCAGGACGGCCGCCTGGAGGAGCTGCGCGCCGAGGTTGCCGCCGAGCATCGCGGCCACCTTCCCCGGCCGACGCAGGACGCTGAGCGCGGAGTGCGCCGAGCGTGCCTGCTCGGCCAGCGCGGTGCGGACCCGCGGGATCTGCGCGGCGATGCGGCGACGCACCCGCGGGACGACCAGCGCGATGACGACGCCGATCACGACGAGCGCCACGAGCAGGGCGACGAGCGAGGGGCTCGAGGAGCCGTCGCTCGTCGTGCTCGAACCGGTGAGGAGGGCCGAGGTGAAGCCCGGCAACCCGCTCACGAAGATCACCAGGATCAGCGTGATCTGCACGACGAACCCGCTGACGCTGTCGATGAGACCGAACGAGAGCGCGGTCGCGGCGGGGATCCCGAACTTCTGGAAGAACCGGACCTCGAGCGCGAGCCGGGCGGCGGTCGCCGGGAGCACGAGCGAGATGAACTGGATCGCGTACTGCAGCATCAGGACCGGGATGTACCGCACCCGTGCGGTTGCCGCGCCCAAGGTCGCCCCGGCGAGCGCCGCCTGGATCCAGGGAGAGACCACCAGCGCGGCCACGAGCCAGGCGCCGTCTGCCGAGGCGAGCGCGGAGGCGACGCTGGCCAGGTCGATGCCGGCCAGCAGCGTGATCAGCACGTACGCGAGCAGCCCGATGAGGAGCAGGGTCCCGATCGATCTCGGGGTCACCCGTCGCAGGCGCTCCAGCGGGGGCTCCTCGACGCCCGCGGCCTCGACGGCGGCCGCGCGGAGGTCGTCGAGCGACCAGCTCGCGGCGCGCACGTCGGCACGCGTGCTGCGCCCGAGCGCGGCCGGCTGCAGGTAGGGCAGCACCTCCGCGAGACCCTCGGCCCCGACGGCGGCGACCGCTGCCGCGAGCGCGCGGTCGGGACCGACGGCGAGGGCCGTCGCGACCAGCAGCCGGGCGCGGTCCGTGTGCAGGTCGCTCTCGTCCGAGGTGCGCGACGCGGCGTCGAAGTCCGCGAGCGCGGCGACGCCGTCGGCGCGGACGACGACCCGGCTGCCGTCGATCCGTCCGTGCGCGATCCCTGCCTCGTTCAGCGCGACCACGGCGCGCCACATGTCGCCGAGCAGCTCGTCGGTGAGCGCACGGGCCTCGAGCTCGCCCAGCGACGCGCGGGGCGCGCTCGTCACCAGCAGGGCGTCCCCCTGCTCGGCGATGCCCACCGCCACGACGTCGAGCGTCGGCACGCCCGCCTGCGCGGCCAGCAGGGTGAAGAGGGCCTCGTGCTCGACGCGGGACCGCCGGGTTCCCCACACGTGCGCCCGCTCACCCCGACGGGTCAGCGCGGTCCACATCGATCCGACGACCTGGCTGTCCCACGCGTCGCGACCGTAGACCGTGACCAGCAGGGATGAGCCGTCGCCTCCGCGTGCGACGAGCACGTTGTCCGCGCCCTCCCGCGTGGCGGTCGACACCCCCAGCGTCGTCGGCACGCCGAGGTCCTGCAGTGCGACCCGCACCTGCGCGTCGGTCAGGCGTCCGGGAGGCGACCCGAACACCAGGTGCGCGATCGCGGCGGCCGCGATCCCGACGGCGATCGCGCCGGCCGCGCCGATCAGGTTCGTGGCGTGGAGTCCGATCGCGGCCACGGCACCCAGCGCGATGACGAACCGGCTCGCGTACCTCCAGGGCCGCGCGAGGTGCGGCGAGGCCGTGACGACGACGGCGGTCAGGACCGCGACCCGGGTGGCGACGTAGACCACCGGCGGACCGGACGACACGAGGGCGGCGACGGCGGTGGAGGGGTCGGTCCCGGCGAGGGCTCCGACGCCCAACGCCGCACAGAAGGCCACGGCGGACGCGGTCACCTGGTCGACCAGGAGCCGCCGCCGCCCCCGACTGGCCAGGGCGAGCAGCACGACACCGACGGCCCATAGCGTCAGGACGGCGTAGATGATGTTCCAGACMCAGCCGAGCAGAGGCTCGAGCCACGCGAGCAGCGTGTCGAGCGCGCGGTCGGCGCCGGTCGGCCCCGGCGCGGCGAGGGCGAGTAGCCCGAGGACGACGACCGAGACGACGAGCAGGAGGACGTCCGTCGGTCGGCGCAGCCGCGGGGCATCGGCAGCCGATGACCAGACGCGGACGAACCCGCCCGCGTTCGAGCCTGACCGAACCGGCCTCACGGCCATCGAGCCTCCTGCGCACATCGACGGAGCCACGCGCATACCGCGCTGCCGGGTGGACGGTCGCAGACGAGGCTACTGGGGCGGGGGCCCCGGGGTGGGACAACCGTCACCGGAGTGACGCGCCCACGGACCGTCCGTGCGGTCAGAGGAGCTCGCGCTTCGCGATCCACGGCCCGACGTCGAGCCAGGACCCGTCGTCCTGGAGTCGCTCGAGGCCGGCCTTCGCTCCCTCGGACGGCTGCTCCTTGATCCGGGCGGCGAGCTCCAGGATCGCGTCGGAGTACTCGCGGCTCTTGAAGACCTCGCCGAGCTGGTCACCGGTGTCGGAGATGACGCGGTAGCGATCCTTAGGCATGGTGGTCCGCCTCGTCCTTGGAGTCGACGACTGCGTCGACCGCCCCGGGTGCGTCCTCAGCCACCCGACGAGAGTGACGGCGGCGTGGCCGCACGTCAAACGGCAGCGGTCGATCGCCCGTCGACGGCGGCCTCTCAGACCGGCGGGACGTTCTGGTTGAGGCGGAAGACGTTGTCCGGGTCCCAGGCCGACTTGACCTCCTGGAGCCGCGCGAACGTGGCGGCTCCGTAGGCCCGGTGCACGCCCGCGACGCCCTCGGCCCCGAGCGCGTTGACGTACACGCCGACGCTCCACGGCTCGATCGTCGCGGCGAGGCGTCGGCACGTCGCGGCATGGCGCTCGTCGTCGGCGGGATCCTCCCACTTGGCGCCGACGTCGTACTCGAACCGAGCATCGCGGTGCGCGAAGGCAGTCGCCCCCGGGTCGACGTCGGCGATGGCGCCCCCGTAGGCGACGAGGCTCGCCGCCCCCACGTCCGCCTCGGTGTGGGCGAGGAACGCCTCGAGCGCCGCGTCGGGCAGCTCCCGGACGTAGTGGCTCTTCGCGTAGCGCCGGAAGCCGTGCGCCGCACCGACGTCGGACTGACGCTGCAGGTCGAGGTAGCTGATCGGCGCGACGCGTCTGGCCAGAGGGGTGCCGAGGCCGTCGAGCCGTGCGACCGTCGGTGCGGCGTCGTCGGGCGTACCGACCCAGACGAACCCGAGCGTGAGCGGAGCCCCGGCGCGCACCTCCGCGAAGAGGGTGGCGCGCCTCGGTGCGTCGTCGGACCACGCCAGCCACGTCCGGAGCGGGTCGAGGCCGCCCGCCGGGTCGAGGTCGACCTCGGCGACGAGCGCCTGCGTGCCGACGTCGTGCAGCGTGAGGTCGAAACGCGTGACGACGCCGAAGTTGCCGCCGCCGCCCCGCAGCCCCCAGAAGAGGTCGGGGTGCTCGTCGGCCGTCGCCTGGATGAGCTCGCCGTCGGCAGTCACGATCTCGTACCCGAGCGCGTTGTCGCAGGTCAGGCCGTACTGCCGGCCCAGCCAGCCGACGCCACCACCGAGTGCCAGCCCGCCGATGCCGGTGTGCGACACGATCCCCGCCGTCGTCGCGAGCCCGTGCGGCTGCGTGGCGGCGTCGAGAGACCCCAGCAGCGCGCCGCCCTGCACCTTCGCCGTGCGGGCACCCGGGTCGACGGCGACGCCCCGCATCGGGGAGAGGTCGATCATCAGCCCGCCGTCGGGCACCGCCCATCCGGCCGCGCTGTGCCCGCCGCCGCGCACGCCGATCGGCAGGCCAAGCTCACGCGCGACCCGGACCGCCGAGCGCACGTCGTCGGTGCCGGCGCACCGGACGACGTACGCCGGGCGGCGGTCGACGGCGCCGTTCCAGACGGCGCGCGCGGCGTCGTACCCGGGCGAGTCCGGGACGAGGACCTCGCCCTCGAACATGGCGGGAAGCGCTCCGGCCGTGGGCATGTCACGACTCTTCCGGCTCCCGCGTGCCTCTGCCAAGGGCCGGACGCCGGCGATCTCGGTCCGTGGGCTGACCGCTCGGCCGAGTCGAGCACGCGGATGTTCGCATCAGCCCGGGACGTGGCCACCGTCCGGGTGAACCCGGCGTCCCGCCGTCTCGTATCAACTCGTGTCGGGCCCGTCGTGGGCTCGCGGAGGAGGGGTTGACGATGAAGACGATCCTGAGGCGCGTAGCAGTGGCAGCGGCCGTCGTGACGACTGCTGGGTTGGTCGGTTCTCCGGCAGCCTTCGCCAGTGGCGAGCACGGCGGCGGTGGTGGCCGGACCATCCTGAGCGCGGAGCTGGCGGGCAGTCTGGTCAAGGATCTTCCGGTCTTCGGGGCGGCTCCCGGCGGCGCAGACTGGGTGATCGGCAACAGCGACGCCCGCCTGCGCCACGACGGACGGCTGGACGTCCGGGTCGAGGGCCTCGTCCTGACGTCGACGGGCGCGAACCCCATCACCGAGCTCGCGGCCAGCGTCGCGTGCAACGGGGCGGTGGTCGCGACGACGGCCGTCGTGCCGTTCTCGTCGACGGGTGACGCCACGATCCGCGCCACGGTCGATCTCCCGCAGCGTTGCATCGCCCCGGTGGTGATGCTCAACCCCCGCGGCAACGCGAAGGTCTTCATCGCCGTGACCGGCACCGAGGAGTGAGGCCGGTCCGGTCCGCGGCGGCGTCAGATGCCGCCGCGGACCGGGCTGCTCGCGTCGGCGCTCGTGTCCGGCGCGTCGGCGCCCTCGATCCTGCCCGCCCAAGACCGTGGTGGTGGCGCGCAGCCGCGACCACTATGGAGTCGTCGGTTCCGGGCTACGAGAGGGCCATGACCATGAGTGTGTATCGAGTGATCGACGTCATCGGGACGAGCACGTCGTCCTGGGAGGACGCGGCCAAGGAGGCGATCAGCACGGCCGGCGGGTCGTTGCACGATCTTCGGGTGGCCGAGGTGACCAAGCAGGACGTCGTCGTCGGCGACGCCGGGGAGCTGCTCTTCCGCACGCGCATCCAGCTGTCGTTCAAGTACAAGCCCGAGTAGGCGGTGGCACCGGGCGCTCGCTGAGCGCCCGGCATCCCGGGCCGGTCTCGTCGACGGCGCCCTGCTCAACCCGACCATGCGGCGAGCACCTCCGACGCCATCGACGGCGCTCGCGCCGGGCACGGCGTGGTGCGTCATGCTGGCCCGCATGATCGACGACGACATCGCCCGACCCGTGGCCAGCGCCCAGGACGGAACCTACCCGCGGCCGCAGCTGGTGCGGGCGAGCTGGGTCGACCTGTCCGGCCCGTGGCGGTTCACGTTCGACGACGAGAACCGCGGCTTGCGCGAGCGGTGGTGGCTCAGCTGGCCGGGGGAGGACACGCAGATCGTCGTGCCCTTCCCGCCCGAGTCAGCTGCCTCCGGCGTGGGCGACACGGCGTTCCACCGGGTCTCCTGGTACCGCCGTTCGCTGTCCGGCGCTGAGCTCGACGCCGCGGGACACGCGACCGGGCAGCGGGTCGTGCTCAGGTTCGGCGCGGTCGACTTCCGGTGCCGGGTCTGGGTCGACGGTCAGCTCGTCGGCACCCACGAGGGCGGTCACTCGCCGTTCTCGTGCGACATCACCGACGCGCTCGTCGGCGACKAGCACGTGCTCGTCGTGCGCGCGGAGGACGACCCGCACGACGTGTCCCAGCCGCGGGGCAAGCAGGATTGGCGTGAGGACCCGCACGTCATCTGGTACCACCGCACGAGCGGCATCTGGCAGCCGGTGTGGCTCGAGTCCGTCCCGCCGGTCGCGGTCGACACCCTCCACTGGACCGCCGACCCGCACGCCGCGACCGTGACTGCGATGCTCCGCCTGTCGGCGACCCCGTCCGTGCCCCTCCCGGTCCGCGTGCGGCTGGTCGACGGAGACCTGGTGCTCGGGACGGCGAGCACGGTGACGACCGAGCTCGAGACCACTCTCGTGGTCACCGTCCCGGCGCTGACCAACGGGCAGGCCTACGAAGAGCTGCTCTGGTCGCCGGAGAACCCCCGGCTGGTGGACGCGACGCTCGACGTGGGGGACGACCGGGTCTCGTCGTACCTCGGGATCCGCACGACCGAGGCCGCCCGCGGGCATTTCCTGCTGAACGACCGGCCGTACTACGTGCGCTCCGTGCTCAACCAGGGCTACTGGCCGCAGTCACACCTCACCGGCCCGTCGGCCGACGCCTTGCGCGCCGAGGCCCAGCTCATCAAGGACCTGGGCTTCAACGCCACCCGCCTGCACCAGAAGTTCGAGGACCCCCGATTCCTGTACTGGACCGACCGACTCGGGCTGCTGGTCTGGGGCGAGGCTCCCGCGACCTTCACGTACTCGCCCGTCACGGTGGAGCGCACCGTCAGCGAGTGGCTCGACATCGTCCGGCGCGACTACTCGCACCCGTCGATCGTCACGTGGGTACCTCTCAACGAGAGCTGGGGCGTGCAGCACATCGCCCACGACGTCCGCATGCAGCACTTCGCCCGAGCGCTCGTGGGGCTGACCAAGGCGCTCGACCCGACGCGCCCCGTGGTGTCGAACGACGGCTGGGAGCAGGTCGACACCGACATCGTCGCGATCCACGACTACGAGTCCGATCCTGCGGTCGTCGGACCGCGCTACCGGAACCGTGCGGCGATCGAAGCCATGGTCGACGGGGTCGGGCCGGCCGGCCGGCGGCTGGTGCTCAGCGGGGCGGTCGACGACGCCCCCGTGATGCTCACCGAGTTCGGAGGGATCTCCTACGACGTCGACGCCGTCGACGACGCCTGGGGCTACTCCGCCGCCAGCAGCGCGGACGACTTCGAGGAGCGACTGTCGGGCCTGCTCGACGCGGTGCACTCCAGCGAGGTGCTCGCGGGTTTCTGCTACACCCAGCTGGCCGACACGGAGCAGGAGACCAACGGGCTGGTGCGGGCGGACCGTACGCCCAAGCTGCACGTCGAGCGCATCCGCGCGATCATCGCGAGCACGCGACCGACCTGAGAGCCCACGGACCGCTCGACGATGTGTCCCAGCGCCGGCCGTAGCGGTGCTGTCGCCACCGCTCTGGCCGCGCTGCGCGGACCTCGTGCGCTGCTGCCACCGCCGGCAAGCGGGTTCAGCACGGCGTACGTACTGTGACCGGATGACTCCCGGTGGACGCCTGGCCGACTCGCTGATCGGGCTCTATCAGCGGCATCTCTCGCCGCGCAAGGGGTGGGCGTGTGCGCACCGCGTCGCCCATGGCGGTGCGTCCTGCTCCGCCGCCGTACGCGAGATCCTCACGCGTTCGGGGCTCGTCAGGGGTGCGGTCCCGACGGTGGCCCGGTTCGTCGCGTGCTACCAGGCCGCGCAGCTCCTCAGCACCACGGACGTGCGCGGCGTGTGTTGCTGCGGGCCGATCCCGATCCCGTTCCGCTTCTAGCCCCTCGGTCCCGAGAATGATTTCAGGTGGCCTCGGGGTCCAGTCCTAGCGCGGCGCGCCCGCCGTCGACCGGGAGGATCGCGCCGGTCACGAACGATGCGGCGTCGGAGAGCAGGTAGGCCACGGTCGCCGCGACCTCGTCGACGCGCCCGACCCGACCGAGCGGATGCAGGCGCTGCATCTCCTCCTCGATGTGGCGCGCCTGCCCGGGCTGCTGTGCCGCCAGGAACGCGTCGTACCGGGCCGTCGAGATCGAGCCGAGCGCGACGGCGTTCACCCGGACCTGCCGCGCTCCGTGCTCGACGGCCGCAGCGCGGGTGAGACCTTCGATCGCCGCCTTCGCGGTCGCGTAGGGGAGCGAGCCACGCACGGGCCGCTGCGCCTGGTGGGACGACACGTTGACGACGGAGCCCGGACCACGGAACCGCCGGGCCGCCACGGCCGTCCCGACGAGCGTGGGCGCGAGGTTCGCCATCACGAGCTCGAGCAGCTCGTCGGGACCGTCGTCGGGGCCGGGATCGCGGAAGATGGCGGCGTTGTTCACCCACCCCGTGAGGGTCCCGAGGCGCTCGGCCGCGTCGGCGGCGGCCTCAGCCACCTCGGCGTCACCGGCACTGCCCACCACCGCCGTGACGGGCAGATCGACCGGCAGCCATGCCACCGCATCGGGGTCGACCTCGATGACGACCACCGCCTCGCCGTCGGCGAGCAGGCGCTCCACCACGGCCCGCCCGACACCGCGGCCCCCGCCGGTCACGACAGCTGCGCGTTGCATGGGCCCATCCCAGCACCGGTGAGCAGGCCAGCGCGACGAGATCCGACACGTTGATCGCGATCGCGGAAGCAGCGTAGATGCGGGCGGCACCCGAGCAACGGGCTCGCTAAGGCGGCCACGAGCGTCCGATTCATGCCCGTTTGCGGTGCGCGCGGTCCACCGGTCGTCCGGTTCACCGGGCGCGGTCGCGTGTCACGGCCGCTCCGGACGGCGACGCGCACGTAGCCTGCGGGCGGCCGCGCGTACCCTCCCGTCCCCGATCCCGGCCGCCACGGACATGTCGATGGACTCTCGCGGAAGGCAGGCCCGGCTCTGGCCGCTGCCCTCGTCAGCCGCGTCCACCCGTCGCCTGCGGCGTCGGGTGGGCGCCGTGCTCGTCGCCGCGGTGATTGGTCTGATGGGTAGTGGAGTCGCCAGCTACGCCGACGGCATCGACGACCGCCGGGCGGAGGCGGAGCGCCGCAGCAGCGAGGCTGACCGACGCGCGGAGGAGCTGCAGTCCTCGATCGAGGGTCTCAGCGCGGAGCTGAGCCAGGCCGCCCTCGACCTCCAGGTCACCCAGGCGCGGCTGCCCGCGGCGCAGGCCGAGCTCGACGACGCCCGCGCCGCTCTGGAGGCCACCCAGCGCGAGGCGGCGATCGTCGCCGGCCGGCTCCAGGACGCGACCGACCTGCGAGGGAGCCTCACCGCGACCATGACCACCGGTCGCGCCGACGAGAAGAAGCTCCGAGCCGCCGTGGGAGTCATGGCGCGGGAGGCCTATCGGGGTGCACCGGGTGTGTCCGCCCTGGACGTGATGCTCGACGCGGACGACGCTACGGAGTTCCTCGAGAACGCCCAGCTCGTCGACACGGCCCTCCGCAGCCAGTCGCGCATCCTGGACGAGCTGCGGGAGGTCGGCGCCACCAACCGCAACAGCGAGGCGCGCCTGAGCGCCGTCACCGACCGCGTCGCCGAGCTCAAGCAGCAGGCCGAGGCCAACGTCGTTGCTGCCGACGAGGCCCGGCGGGTCGCCCAGTCGCGCGAGGAAGAGATCACCCGGCTCATCGCTGAGCAGAGCGCCAGGCAGGACGCGATCGCCTCGCTCAAATCACAGGCCGAGGCCGAGGCGGCCGAGATCGACGCCGAGCGGGCGACCATCGAGCGCGAGCTCGTCGCGATCATCGCCGAGCAACGAGCTGCTCGTGAGGCTGCGGAGGCGGCGGCGCGAGCCGCCGAGGCAGCTGCGCGTGCGGCCGCCGAAGCCGCAGCGCGTGCCGCCGCGGAGGCGGCGGGTCGGGAGCCACCGCCACAACCGGCACCGCCTCCGCCGGCGCCCGTGCAGCCTCCGTCGGGTTCCGTGTCCCGAGCCGTGTTCGCCAACCCGACCTCGATCAACCCGATGTACGTCACCTCGGAGTACGGGATGCGGCTGCACCCGATCCTGGGCTACGTGCGCCTGCACGCCGGCATCGACCTGCGCACCGGGTGCAACACGCCCCTGTACGCACCGCGCGACGCGACCGTGGTGTGGTCCCAGTGGCGCAACGGCTTCGGCAACCAGGTCATGCTCGACTACGGGACGGTCGACGGAAACTCCCTGATGAGCAGCTCCAACCACCTGACCCGCTCGGTCGTCAGAGCGGGACAGGGCGTGGCGAAGGGGCAGCTCATCGGCTACTCCGGCAACACGGGCCTCTCCGGTGCCTGCCACCTCCACTTCGAGGTCTACGTGAACGGCTCGACCGTGAACCCGCGGCCGCTCCTCGGTCGCTGAGCGGCAGCCGCCCCGATCCGTCGCGGCGGGGAGAGCTCACGCGGGCGAGGTCACGGCCGGAGCTGGAGGAGGCTCGAGGACCACCGCTGCCCTCGGAACCGCGGCCGCGAGGGCGTTCCTAGGCGGTTGTCCGCTCGACGGATGCGGCGAGCGGCCCCGTCGTGCGGACTTCCACCGGGATCCCGTCCACCTGCGACGGCACGTCGAACCCGGATCCGACGAGGTTGACCCGGAGCACGTACCCCGTGTCCCGTCGAGCCAGACCCACTCCGCAGACTCCAGTCCGATCGCTGAGCTGCTCGCGAAGGTGTGCCTTCGCCAGCTGGACCTTCGCCAACGTGGGCTGCACGGCGCACGCGTCGCGGCGGCTGGACGTTGATCCATCGGGGTCGGCAAGGCCCATCGGTCGGGCGGTCGTGGGTGATCCCGTGCGGGAGGACCGAGACTCTGCACCGCGCGAGGGCAGCCGGATCTCGGCCATCATGGTTCCGCCGGCGCGTCGGACGTCGAGGTCCGCCACGCCATGCAGGACGAGCCCGCGAACCCGTCCCAAGACCTCTGCGCACATCGGCGACGACGGATCGAGGGTGATCCTGACTGTGGTGATGCCCTGGGCCTGGGCGTCCCGGAGCATGTCGCAGACGAGTGCGGCTGCGGAACGCGCAGCGTCCAGCTCGTCGTCGGTGTGCACCACGATCCGTGCGCTCAGCGCGCCGTCGTACGACATCGCCACGGAGGTGCCGGGGCGTTCCAGTCGCGAGGTCGGGCTCCGCGTCTCGATCATGGGCAGGGTCTCCCTTCGGTACCACTAGTCCACCGCTTGCCGGCCMGTCGCGCCAGGGTCGAAGGTCCCGAGCGCGCGCGCCGGGACCCGGGGAGCCTCCCCAGACCCCCCGCGGTGAACCGGCTCCGCCGCCGACCCGTTCGATGAGCTCGCCGCTCGGCAGACGATGTACCCGACGGTGCGTGTCCAACGCGTGGTTCGGGATGGGGACCCGCGTCGCGCACTGATCGACGAGAGCGCGAACGCTCGTCGACGCCGGTCGTGCGGAGGCTCTCCGAACTACGCAGAGGCTGCATCGGCGCGCGCGCTCAGTGGCGGGTCGTCGTCTGAGCGGGATGGACGATCGCCACGGGGCAGGTCGCGTGGTGCACGACGGCCTGGCCGACAGAGCCGAGCAGCAGTCCGCGGAAGCCGCCGCGGCCGCGCGATCCGACCACGAGAAGCTGGGCGTCCTCCGCCGTCACGAGCACGGAGTGCGCGGGGCCGCCGCGAAGCACGACGGGGCGTACCTCGACGTCCGGATACCGGTCGGAGTGCCCCGCCAGGCTCTCGGAGAGCAGAACCTTCTCGGCCATGCGCAGCTCCTCGATCTCGTCCGGCCTCCACCCCGGCACCGGCCCCATCATGGGAGGCGGCTCCCAGGCGTGGACCGCCACGAGCGGGGCGCCCAACCGGTCGGCCTGATCGAAGGCGAAGTCGACCGCTCGCACGCTGGTCTCGGAACCGTCGACGCCGACGACGACCGGTCGAACCGATCCGTCCGCGAGCGGCGGCGGTTGGCGACGGACGACGACGACCGGGCACGGCGCGTGCGCCGCGACGGCGATGCTGACCGAGCCCAGGAGCAGGCCGGCGAACCCCCCGCGTCCGCGTGACCCGACCACCAGGAGGCGGGCGAGCGCACCGGCCTCGGCCAAGATCGCCGGCACGCTGTCGCGCAGCTCGAGCCGCGTGCTCAGGTCGATGTCAGGATCCACCGCGTACGCGTGCTCGACAGCTTCGGCCAGAACCTGCGCGCCGACCTGGGCGGTGAGGTCGAGCGGGCGGTCCGCCACCACGAAACCGTCGGTGATCGTGTGCGCGACGTGCACGATGCGCAGCGGCGCACTCAACCGCCGGGCCTCCCTGGTGGCCCACGTCAACGCTTCGCCTGAGTGGGTCGAACCGTCATAGCCCACGACGACTGGCTGGTTCATCACACACCTCCGTTGAGCTCGGTGTCGCGCCACGTCGCGCGGCATCTCCACTGTGTTCCGGAACGTCACGCGTCTCGTAGGGTCCGAAGTCCCGAAGACGGACGCCGAGCAGTCGACGGCGCCGACACCCGCGTCGTCATCGGCCCGGACGAGCGGCGAGCTGGCCAGCCGCACACCACGTGTCGGGGACGTCCGGCCCCTGTAGCCGTCGAGGGCCGGGTCCTAGGCTCGGGAGATGGACCGTGGGCGGGTCGCAGTGCTGCTCCCCGGCGTCGGTGTCGCCCGGCGCTACGAGCGGGCGTGGCTCCGATCGGACCTGATCGCCGGTGCCTCGCTCGTCGCGGTCGCCATCCCCGCGGGCATGGCGTACGCCGCGGCCGCCGGGCTGCCGCCCGTCACGGGCCTGTACGCGACGATCGTCCCGCTGCTGGTCTACGCGCTCGTCGGCCCGTCGCGGGTGCTCGTGCTCGGGCCGGACTCGTCGCTCGCGCCGATGATCGGCGCGGCGGTGCTGCCGCTCGCGCTCGGCGACCCCGACCGTGCCGTGGCGCTGGCCGGCCTGCTGGCCGTGCTCATGGGCCTCATGCTCGTCGGAGGTCGCGTGCTCCGGCTCGGGTTCCTCACCGGCCTGCTGTCGATGCCGATCCGTGTGGGGTACATGAACGGGATCGCGCTGGTCGTGATCGCCGGCCAGCTGCCCAAGCTGCTCGGCATCTCGGTGCCGTCCGGCTCGGTCTGGGAGCACCTCGGTCACACGATGACGGCCGTCGCCGACGGGCAGGTCAACGGCGCGGCGGCGGCGATCGGCGTCGGGTCCCTCGCGATCATCGTCGGCGCGCGCGTACTCGGTGCCACTGCGAAGGGCATCGTGCTGGCGGTCGTCGGGGCGATCGTCCTGACCGCCGTGCTCGGGCTCGCCGACCAGATCCCCGTCGTCGGGGCCCTGCCGTCCGGTCTGCCCTCACCGGCCCTGGCGGGCCTCGAACCCGGTGACGCGCTCGCGCTCGTCGGGCCTGCGGCCGGCATCGCGCTCATCACCTTCGCCGACACGACCGTGCTGTCGCGCGCGCTCGGTGGCAGCCGGCGCGAGACCGTCGACGGCAACCAAGAGATGGGCGCGCTCGGAGCGACCAACCTCGCGACCGGGCTGCTCGGCGGCTTCCCCGTCTCGGGCAGCGCGTCACGCACGCCCGTCGCGGTCCAGGCGGGCGCCCGCACGCAGCTGACCGGCGTCGTCGCCGCGCTGCTGCTCGTCGTCTTCATGCTGGTCGCACCCGGCGTGCCCGCGTACCTGCCCTCCGCCACACTGGCCGCGGTCGTCATCGCCGCCGCGTCCTCGTTCGTCGACGTGCACACGTTCGTCCGACTGGTGCGGATGAGCCGGAGCGACGCGGCCCTCCTGGTCGCGGCGTTCCTCGGCGTGGCGTTCGTCGGCGTCCTGCAAGGCATCCTCGTCGCCGTCGCCCTGTCGCTCGCCGTGTTCGTGCGCCGGGCGTGGGAGCCCTACCGCGCCGAGCTGGTGAGCGTCGAGGGCGTGCCGGGGTTCCACGACCTCAGCCGGCATCCCGAGGGGGAGCGGATCCCGGGACTCGTGATCGCGCGGTTCGACGCGCCTCTCTTCTTCGCCAACGGCGACGTGTTCGACACCTGGGTGCGCGGCCTCGTCGCCGACGCCCCGGCACCGGTGTGCCGCGTCATCATCGCAGCCGAGCCGATCACGGGCCTCGACACGACTGCGCTCGACGAGCTCGTCGAGCTGGACGACCACCTCGCCGCGATGGGCGTCGACCTGGTGTTCGCGGAGATGAAGGGCCCGATCAAGGACCGCTTGGTGCGCTTCGGCGTCGGCAGCCGGTTCGGGCCGGACCACTTCTATCCCACCGTGCACAGCGCCGTGCGGGCCTACCGGGTCGAGCGGGCCGGGTCGGCGGGGTCAGCGAACGTGCCCGACGCGGGCTGACGCCTCGGACGATCTGAGCGTCGAAGGCAGACAGGTCCTCAACCAGCGGGCGGAACGAGACTGACGTAGACCGCGTACCGGGCGCCGAAGAGGCTGTAGTAGGGCTCGAGTGTGCGCTGGCCCCAGCGCTCGTCGGTCTCTCGAAGCGCGAAGCGCATGGTCGTGAGCCCGTTGCCGTTCGGGCCGTCGCTCACGCGCACGACGTGGGCGTCGGCCTGCGCCTTCCAGGCCGCAGGGTCCGCGACCACCACGTCCGCATCCAGTCCCACCGCGGTGCTGAGTCGCACGAGCACGCCGGCCTCGTAGGTCGCGTCGACTTGCTCGCGGCTCAGCTCCGCGGCGAGCAGGACCGGCCCGTAGCGGAAGGCGACCCAGTTCGGGTCCTCGGTCCCGTCGACGACCTCGATCCGTGCGGTCAGGCGGTAGTCGACGAGGTCTCCGGCGCGGACGGGGACGACGAGCCAGCCGCCCGCCACGGAGGGAGGTAGGTCGCTCGCGCTGCCATTCACGGTCAGGCCCGGAGCCCCGGTCGCCCAGCCGGGGACCCGTAGGCGGAGCAGTCCCTCGGCGGCCTCGTGACCGTCGATCGCGTCGACGGTGAACGTGACCGTCTCACTCTCGGGCACGCGGGCGTGCTGGGTGATCCGGAGGTTGTGCTCCGGATCGACGACGACGGACGACCGGAACTGGGAGACCCACAGTCCATCGGCGTCGGCGAAGTAGATCGAGTCGCCGAGCTTGGTGAAGCTCTCCAGCGCGGTTCCCTGGTCGCACCAGAATTCGTCGAACTCCGCGCCGAAGACCTTGGCGTATCCCGCCGCCATCGGCTGGAAGTACGTCACCATCCCGGTCCGCGGGTTCTGGGAGGCGAGGATCGTGTTGATGAGCGTCGACTCGTAGTAGTCGGCGTAGCGCACGTCGCCGGTCAGCTTGAAGAGCTCCCGCGTGAGCTTGAGCATGTTGTACTCGTTGCAGCCCTCGCTCGTCGAGTTCTCGCCGTACCCCTGCGTCTCGCCGTTCGTCGCGAAGGCGTGCAGGGTCCCGGGCTGGTGGAAGTGCTCCGCCTGGCTGTTGCCGCCGTTCGCGTAGGTGTGCTGCTCCACGACCATCCGCCAGAAGTTCTCCGCCGCGGTGCGGTACGTGGCCAGGCCGGCACGCTCGTCGGCGCCCCGCGAGTCGGTGAGCACCGTGTAGCGCTTGAGGGCGCCGATGAGCTTCGGGATGGTGGTGTTGGCGTGCAGACCGTCGAGCACGTCCTCGTTCGCGGCCAGCTGCTCGAACAGCGTCGTCTCGTCGAAGAACTCTCCGGCTCGGCGATGGACCGGGTCGCCGGTGATCGCGTAGAGGTCGTAGAGGGCATCGTTCATGCCGCCGTATTCGGTCGCGAGGATGGCGGCGGGATCGTCCTGACGTCCCGCCCACGCGGCGATCCAGCTCCCGAACCCGGCGGCGAGTTCGAGCGCCGCGGCCGACAGGTCGGGGGGCGCGTACCGATGGGCGTGGAGCAGTCCGGCGAGGACCTTGTGCAGGTTGTAGAACGGCACGATCAGGTCGTCGGCGCCCGCCGGCAGGACGTCGGCCGAGAAGGCGGAGACGTACCCGGCGTCGAGGGGGTGCGCGGCGGCGTACGCCGCCTGGCACGCGGACAGGCCGTGCACCGCGCTCTCGAGCCGAGCGAGCAACGACGCCGCGAGCTCGCCCGTGCTCGAGGCGTACGCCTGGGAGAGACCCGAGATGTAGTGGCCGAAGAAGTGGCCCTGGAAGCGGGGGCCGGTCGCTCCTTCCCAGCCGCCGTAGCCCTCGGTCGTCGTCGGCGTGAGCCCCGCGACGAGGTAGAAGCCGTGCAGGAACCGCTCGGGCTCGAGCCGCAGGAGGTAGTCGACCGTGCGCGCGAACGCGTTGGCCTCGTACTCGTCGAGGATCTCGACGTTCTCGAGCGGAACGTCGTCAAGGACGTGCAGCGTCACAGGTACATGCCTCGTGGTCGGTGCGGACGGGGAGCGCGGTCACCATCCTCGTCGATCGGGACGAACCACGAGCGACCGCCGGTCCGACGACGGGCGCCGGTCCTGCCTCACGGCTCGCGCCCGGCGAGACGGACGCGGCCGACGCGCACGACGTCCACCGCTGCAACGTGCAGGTCGTCGGGGATATCCCGCACGGTCGGGTCGACCCAGACTCCGGTGCTGCGCTTCCACGGCAGGAGCTCGAACCGCACGCCGTGACGAGCGACCTCCGCCGCCCACGGCGTCAGGTCGACGTCCCAGTCCCGACCGTGCCAGAAGTGGTCGCTGATCAGCTGGTCACCCACGTACGCACGTCCGACGTCGCCCGTCCACCGCATCCGGAGCAGCGTGCGGTCGGCGCCGTCGAACAGGTCGGGGGAGACCGCGACCCGCAGTACAGCGGCGCCGGAGAAGTCCGTGGGCGCGCTGAGCCGGTTGAGGGGACCACCGCGCTGAGGACGCGGCACCGACGTCGCGTCGAGGTGGAGCCCGGAGAGGAGGGTGTGACGGCCCGCGTGCTCGGCGCGCATCCGCCACGTGCGCCAGGGGCTGTCGTCGAACGGTGCGCTCAGCTCGGCGCCCTCGGCCTGGAGCGTCCGAGGTGCCGGGAGCACCGAGATCCTGAGGTCGGGGTGCTCCGTGTGCACCACGAGCTCGCCGTTGCGCGAGTAGAGGGGAGCCGAGGACAGCACGAGCCGTTCGCGGCCCTCGACCTCGAGCAGGTAGAGCCGGTCGGTGCCCTCCTGGTCGAGGACGATGATCCGTGCGTCCCTCAGCTCGACGATGCACGTCGGGCCGGCGGGTGCCGTGAGCGAGACGACCGTCGCACCGTCGCGGTGGACGGCGACACCCGTTCCGCCGACCTCGTGGGTCCCGTCCAGCACGAGCTCGACGGGGATGCCGTCGTAGGCGCCGAGCACGACGACCTCTCGGCCGTCGACGGTGACGCGCGTGAGCACCCGGGCGGTCGCACTCCGGAGGCTGACCCCCGGAGCGAGCGGGTACCGGATCGGCCAGACCACCGAGACACCGGCGGGGATCGTGAGCGGCTGGGTCGGGATCGTGACGTCCCCGCCGTCGAGGGTCACCGTGAACTGCACGTCGTGCTGCTCCGGCAGGGCCGCCTTCGCCGGCTGGTACGTCGACGCGAACAGGTAGCCGCTGCGACCGTCGGACCGCACGGCCCACCGCAGGACCTCCGGGTCAGCGCTGCCGCCGCCGACCGTCGTGGCCATGGCCGCGATGCGGTGCCCGTCCTGCTGGAGCCACAGGTGCTGGGCCCGCAGGTAGTGGTGGTGGGGGCGGATCTGACCGTGCTCGCCGATCGGGGCTGCGAAGTCGTAGGTCACCCGTGGCACGTCGTTGGGGTAGCCGGTCGCGTGCGACTCCTGCTCCGAACCGTGCGGGCCGGTCCGCTGCGTCCCGCCGGCGTACATGTAGTAGCCCTGCCAGATCGATCCGCTGCCGACCTTCGCGAGGGCGAGTGCGGCAACGTCGGCAGGCGCCACGATCGGCCGGCGGTGGTACGCCACGTGCATCCCACCGCCGAGCTCGCACGTCGCGAACGGCACTGCGTCGTCGTCCTTGAGCGGCACGGCACGCGGGTCCAGGGTGATGCCGTCGAGCGCCTCGCGCAGGTCGGCCCCGACGGACAGGTCGTCGCGGACGGGGCTGTAGCGGAAGTGGAACGCGGAGAACTCTGGCCACTCGGTCAGCTCGTCGTCCCAGAAGCCGTCCGAGTACGCGCTGTACACGGGCAGGAGCGACTCGGGAACCTCCGCGCCGCCCCAGCCCGTGGCCGTCCAGATCGGGACGTGGAGCCCGAGCTCTTGGGCGAGCTCGCGCAGGTGGGCCAGGTGCTGCGGCTGGTCGTAGAGCTCGTTCTCGATCTGGGCGCCGATCACCGGCCCTCCGTCGGCGTGCGACAGGCCCACGAGCTGCGAGATCGTCTCGGCATAGAAGGCGCGCACCAGCTCGAGGTACTCGGGGTCGTTGGTGCGGGTGTGGAGCTTCCGCTCGACGAGCCAGTCCGGGAAGCCGCCGTACCGTGCTTCGCCGTGGGCCCACGGGCCCAGCCGCACGACGACGTCGAGGCCGTGCGTCGCCGCCTCCTCGATGAATGCGCGCAGGTCGAGCTGCCCGTCCCAGCGGAACTGTCCAGGCTCGGGCTCGTGCGCCTGCCAGAAGACATACGTCGCGACGGACGTCAGGCCGCCCGCCCGAGCGTGGCCGAGGACGTCACGCCAACGGTCGCGTGGGATCCGCGAGTAGTGGATCTCGCCCGTGATGGGGAACCACGGGTTGCCCCCGCGCTCGATCCACGCGCTGGTCACCTCGATCCGGTCGTCGCCCCTCGGGGACTCGCCCACGTCGAGGTGGCCTCGGCGCGGGGCCGCCGGCGGGGTGACGGTGAGGTGGTGGGGCGCTGCGGGCGGGGTCGGGCGAGCGTCGTTGGTCATGTCTTTCCTCGGAGCAAGGCGTCCACGGTCCCAGCTATCGGCGAACCGCTGGCGCGGCGGCGATGGCGCGGGCGAAGGGATTGAGCGGGTCGTCGGAGAGGACCTCGTGGGCGACCGCGACCGCCTCGGGTTCGCGCCCGTCGAGGACGGCCAGCTGGGCGACGAGGACCCGTACCCGAAGGTCGTGGGCGTGCTGGATGTCATGGGTGAACAAGAGGGTCGTCGGCAGGGAGGTCGCGAAGTAGTCGATCACCGCACGGACCCCCGCCTGCTCGGTCACGTAGGCCGCGAGGCCGTCACGGTGCAGCGATGCGTCCTCGACCCGGCCGAGCCGGCGCAGGGCCGTGATCGCCGCGGCCGTCCGCTCGGAGTAGCGCTGGACCTGCATCCCTTGGAAGTCGCCCTGCTGAGCGGCGGCACGCTCCCACGCGCGTCGCGCGGCGTCAGTCTCACCGGCCGCGTCGAGCGCGTCGCCGAGGACGAGGTGCAGGTCGGCGGTGTTGGCCAGCGCGTGCCTGGCTTCTCCCAGGGTGGCGACGGGACGGAGCGCCGCGGTCGCGTGCTCGACGGCTCTGACGGCGTCTCCTGCGGCCAGGCTGAGGCGTGCCACGCTGAGGTGCGCCTCCTCCCAGGCCGCCAGGACGCGGCCCTCGCCGCCCTCCCACGGCTGGAACGGACGCTCGAGGAGCACCTCCAGCGTCTCGGGTGCGCGGCCCTCGGCCGTGAAAAGCTCGGCGAGCTGCACCGAGAGGTCGTCGCGCGCGTGCACGAGGTCCGGCCGCTCGAGCAGGTCGGTGATCCGCCGCGCCGGATCGACTCCCCGACGTCCGGCGAGCTGATCCGCTTCGAAGAGGAGACGCGCGTCGTCGGGAGCGAGAAGGCGTGCGCGCTCGTAGAACGAGGCGGCCAGCGCCGGCTCGGCGAGGACGTTGTGGGCAGCGATGCCGAGGTTGCGGAGCACGACGGGGCTGGCGGGTTCGTGGGCTGCGGCGACCTCCCACGCACGGATCGCCTCGCCGCGGCGCCCGGCGGCGTAGAGCCAGTGCCCCTGGAGCTCGGCGAGCATGTCGTCGTCGGGCAGCGCGCGACGCAACCGCGCGAGCATGTCGTTGTCGTGCGCGGACGGGAAGCACCACGTGCGATCCAGGACCCGCGCCCGGGACAGGGCCGCGATAGCTGCGGCTCTGTCGCCCCGCGTCAGCTCGAGGTCGGCGCGGTACAGCAGCGCGAGCGGTGCGACGTTGGTCTGACCGGGGGTGATCGGGAGGCGCGCAGCGTGTTCGAGCGCATCGATCGCCGCGTCGTGATCGCCGATGCTGAGGTACTCGCGCGCGACGTCGAGGGCGATCGTCGGGTCGGTCGTGGTCGTGGTCGGCGCTCCCAGTCGGGCCGCCAGGTCTCGCGCCCAGGCGTCCAGGGGGTTGGTCGCGAGCGTTCCTCGGAGCAGCTCGAGCGCACCGTCCGTGTCGCCCGTCCGGTGGGCCCCGACGGCTGCGAGGTTGCGCGCCTGGGCGTGCAACGGGCTCCGCCGGACCAGCGGGACCAGATCGGTCAACGCCTGCCGGTCGCGGCCTTCCGCGAGATCGAGACGGGCCGACGCCACGGTGGCGGCGTCGAGCCAGGTGCGGTCCCACAGGGCGACACCGAACGCCCGCCGCGCGTCTGCAGCACGGCCCTGACGGGCCAGGACGACACCGAGGCGGTAGTGCGCCTCGCAGTCGCGGGGGTTCGGGTTGCGTCGGGTGACGCGATCCACTGCCGCGCGCAGGTGCCGCTCGGCGTCGTCGAGGCGGCCGTCGTGCTGACGGCGGGCCGCCATCGCCACGTTCGAGCGTGAGTCGCCCGGGTCCCGACGCAGCGCCTCGTCCCAGTAGGGCTCCGGCGACCGCGTCGCGTGCCGGTACTGCGCGAGGTGGACGCCCGTCAGGTACAGCTCGTCGACCGAGTCGATCTGGGAGGGCTCCAACGGCTCGGTCGCCGCCTCGGCCGGTGCGGTCTCCTCGGTGTGCTCAGCGGGGCGGGGGCTCCACGTCACGAGCAGCTCGCCCTCATGCTCGACGACCAGCTCGCACTCGGTCGGGGAGATGGCGCCGTCGACGGTGAGCTCGTGCACGAACGGAGCGCCCGGTGCGATGTCGGCCCGTTCGTCCGTGAGCACCTGCGACCCCGTGCGCACGACGACCCGGCTGCCGGGGCGAGCTGACGTGACGGCGACGGCCACGCGGATCGTCGTGCGGTCGTCGACCACGGTGACGTCGAGTCGCACCGCAGCCTCGCGGGTGGCCTGGTGGACCGGGCCGGTGTCCTGGATCGGGTACCAGAACTGACTGAACGTCTTGGTCTCGCCCGGCTTGAGGAAGGCGAAGTCGGGCTGGTTGTCGGTGAAGACGCCGGCCATGAGTTCCACATACGGCCCGTTGGTGTCGGTGAGCTGCGCGTCCCAGGCCCAGCCGAACTGGTCGTTGCCCCAGGTCCACTGCTTCTTGCCCGGAGCGATCCGGTGATCCGCCCAGTGCAGGAACCCGGCTCCGACGCCGTGGTCGTAGCCGCCGAAGAAGTCGTCCTGGGTACCGAGGCACATGTACGACGTCGGCACGGGGATGTTCCGGTACCAGTCGAGCCGATCGCCGTCCGGCCGCTCGGTCGTGCGACGCGCCGGGTAGTCGACGCCGTAGTAGTGGCCGCGCGACGCGGGGAACGTGGTGATCGCCCGCTTGGCGTGATCGGCGACGACATGCACGTCGGTGGGGAAGTACGACTGGTAGCTGTCGTTGACCGCGGCGGCGACGTTGGCCCACCACAGGAAGGTCTGCACGTCGGCGGTGCGGTTCACCAGATGCCCGCGCACCTCGATCAGCGAGCTGCCCGGGCGCAGACGAATCCCGTGCATGCCCTGCATGCGGGCGAACGGGTCGTGGTCGGAGCACCACACGGTCACCGCGCCGTCGGGCTCCTCCTCGATCGTCACCTCGCACGGGAGGTAGGTCGCGGGACGGTGGTGCTGGGGCCAGTTGAACTCGACGCCCCCGGAGATCCACGGGCCCGCGAGGCCGACGAGGGCGGGCTTGATCACGTCGTTGCGATAGAAGAAGTCGTACCCGCGCGTCTTGTCGAGACCGACGTGGATCCGCCCGCCGAGCTCCGGCAGGATCATCAGACGCACGTACTCGTTCTCGAGGTGGACGGCGTCCCACAGACGCGGCGTCTTGGTCTGGGCGACGCTCTCGATGAACGGCAGCGGGTACACGGCGCCCGACGAGCCCTGGTAGACGCGCTGGTCGAGGTACGCGGGGTAGCGGTCGGGGGAACCGGGCTCGTACGTGTCGATGGAGACCCCGGCACGCCACGCGCGGACGGATCGGTCCGACAATGCGGGGGGCGTGTCCGGGAGCACGAGCCTGGACTCTTCGCTGAGCATGACATGAACATAGCGGCGGTTGACACGGCTCGCCGATACACGATCCACTCGGTGATATGGACGAAACGCCGACGCCGACCGTCGACTTCGTGCGCGAGGGTTTCGTCGGCCAGCGCATGCTCGTCGTCCCGCGGCCTGCCCTCGAACGCGCACTGAGGCTGCCCGTCAGCAGCAAGCTCTTGGTCACCGACGCGGGATTCTTCCCGCACGCGTCCAGGCATGGACGATCCCGTGCCAACGGCGCGGTCGAGAGCGTTCTGCTGGTGTGCACCGGCGGCTCGGGGTGGTGCCGGACACCCGAGGGCTCCTTCGTGATCGAACGTGGCGACGCCGTGCTGCTCCCTGCCAGGCGTCCGCACGCGTACGGGGCGTCGGACGCCGACCCGTGGACGTTGTGGTGGCTCCACGTCACCGGGGCCGACGCGGTCGACCTGGTCGACGCGGCACACGCCGCGGCGGGTGGTCCCGTCACGCACCTGCGCGACGCGGCGCCGATCGCCAGCCTCGTCTCCCAGGTCATCGACGCGCTGGACGCCGGGATGACCTCGACCGCGTTCGTCCGTGCCGCGGGTCCCGCCTGGCACGCCCTCGCCCTCGTGGCGGCGACCGGCCGACGCAGCCCCGGGCCGGGCCTGAGCCCGGTCGAGCGCGCCGTCGAGCACCTCCGTGCGACGTCCCCCAGCCGCACCTCGACGGAGGTGCTCGCCGGCATGGTCGGGTTGAGTCCTTCCCAGCTCAACGCACTGTTCCGCCGGCAGCTCGGCGCGTCGCCGCTCCAGTACCAGACGCAGCTGCGCATGGCGCGGGCACGCGAGCTGCTCGACAGCACCACGATGTCGATCGCGGCTCTTGCTCGACTGGCGGGTTACGACGACCCGCTCTACTTCTCCCGCCAGTTCACGCGCGTCCACGGGATGTCGCCGAGGGCCTACAGGGAACGCCCGACGGGGTCGTGAGTCGGGAGCGGTGGTCAGAAGAACGCCGGTCGGCTACCGGGCTCGCCCGCGACGATGGAGGTGGGCAACCACGTGGCCGTGATGCCCCAGGCGAGCCGCCACTCGTCCCCGGGCGCGAGCCAGCGCAGCCCCGTGCCGGAGTTCAGGGCGTCACCGGGGGCCGACATCGGTTCCACGGCCAACGCGCGCCGCGTCGCGGACGGGTCCGGGTACGCCGGGCAGGTGTAGATCTGCGCGTAGCCGAAGTCGTGGTCCAACCACACGTCGAGGACGCGTCCGTCCGGCGCCGCGACGGCGACTGTGCGCGGCGTGCGTCCCGCGCCCTCGGTGAGAGCAAAGCACGTGTTGAGCTCGGCATCACCGATCCGACGGGCTGTCCGCCAGTCCAGCGCAGTCCCGTCGACGCCGACGGGAGCGCCCGGTATGAGTCGCTCGTCCACGGGCAGGTAGGCGTCCGCCGGGACGCGCAGCATCAGGTCCTCGACCGGCACCTCACCGATGCGCACGTACGGGTGAGCGCCCAGGGCGACCGGCGCGGGCTCGGCCGAGCCGTTCGAGACGAGCGAGTCGACCGTGATCCCGCCGTCGGTCAGCCGATACGTGATCTGCAGGGCGACCGAGAACGGGTACCCGGGCTCGTCGGCGACCGAGCCGCGGATCGTCACGTGGTCCGCACCCTGGTCGATCACGGTGAAGCGCTTGTCGCGGACCAGGCCGTGGTTCGCGTTCCCGTGCTCGACGTCGTCGATGAAGAGCTGCTGCTCCGCGCCTCGATGGACCCATCGCCCACCCCGCACCCGGTTGGGCCACGGGAAAAGGACGGCGCCCGCGGCGAAGGGCGCCGCAGCTCCGTCCGCGTAGGTCTCCACGAGTGGGACGTCATCAGCGACGAGTGTGCGCAGACCGCCGCCGAGCAGATCGATCTGGGCGGTCATCCGCGTGCCCGTGGACGACCGCACGAGGGATACGGCGCCGGTCGCCGACCGCGGGGGCTCGGACGGCGGGGGAGTCGCGATGCTGCGTGGCACGCGCCGACTGTAGGCGCGTTCGTGCCGGCGACCTATGGCCGCTCGCTGCTTGCGCATGGACGAAGCATTGGTCCGGGGGTCCGCCTGCGCTGCGAGCCACAGCCGGACCCCCGGACCGACGTGCTGGGCGATGGCGTTCGTCGGATCGTGCCGATCCCCGGGGGTGCCCCACGATTCCCTGTGCGCCCACTTCGGAGGACGCTGGTCTGGTGGGAACCGCCGACGACGGCAGCGTGGTGGGACGTGCGACGCTGCTCCTCGAGATCGTCGAGGCCGCCGGGTGCATCCGGCAGGCGGACCTCGCGCGTGATGCCGGCCTGCCCAAGCCCACCGTGCGGCGTATCGCGGCCGACCTCATCGACCGTGGCCTCCTGTCCCGCTGTCCCGACGGGTACGAGCTCGGTCCGCGCCTGGTCTCCCTCGGCGCTGCTGCTCTCGCCCGACATCCGTTCCGTGCCGCGACCGCACCGCATGTTCAGGACTTGCTTGCACGGACCGGGGAGGTGGCGTTCGTCCAGACCGTCGAACCCGACCTGACGATGGTGACGCTGCACGTCGCCTACGGGCACAGCCGTGCCGCCGCGGTGTCCGCGACCTTGGATGGGTGGCCGACCGTTGAACCAGCCGAACCGGCCATCTTGTTCAAGGCTGCAGGCCGCATCGTGTTCGCCGAGCACCCCGACCGTGTCGACGCGTTGCTGGCCGCGGGCCTACGACGCCGGACCCGGCACTCCGCCCCCTCGCGCCGCACCCTGCTTGCCGCGATCGACGCGACCCTCGATCGCGGCACGGCTGTGGAACGCGAAGAGCACACTCCAGGCTGGTCGTGCATCGCGTCGGGCATCCGCGACCACGACGACCACGTGGTTGGCATCGTCGGCGTGATCGGTCGGTCCGGCTCGTGGGACCCCGAACGTCTCCAGGGCCCGATCACCAGCGTCACCGATGCGCTCTCCGCAGCGATCCCCCTGGCGCTGCCTGAGGCACGCGCACGACGAGCGCTCGAGCGGCCGCCGAGCTCCTGACCTTGGCTTCAGGGGCCACTGTGTGGCCCTACCTGCTCCTGCTCGGCTGTGGCGCGCTGCCAGGATTGACGCGAGCGCTCAGCCCGTCAATCCGCCTCCCCGCCTGCTGGCCCCACCGCGGACCGGTCGACGCAACGTGCGACTGAACGCCGCCGGAAGGGCCGAGCCATGGTCAACGCGACCCGGCGCCCCGACGCTCACCTCGAGACCGTCATCGAGTTCGAGATGGAACCGGAACCGGTGGGCGCGCCCGCGCCGGTGCTGGGCGAGCGCGCGATGCACGTCCGTCGGCTCGTCGTCTTCGCGGGTGTTGCCGTGGGTGTCCTGCTCGCCGCCGTGGTCCGGACCGGCATCGCGACGGCGCCGGCCCCATCGAGCGGGCCGAAGGCGTTCGAGCGTCCCGCGGCTGTGTCAGCGTGCCGGCACGTCGATGCACCGCAGCCGGATGGCGTCGAGCTGGTCAGGTGGTGCTCGTGGCCGGCGCCGACATCGCCGTCGGCCGAGCTCGCCGTGAGGGAGGCCCGTGACGCTGCGGTCGCGCGCGGTCGAGTCTGGGCGCAGACCCACGGCCCTGGCAGCGCCGCTTACCACGTGTGGAGCCCCGACGAACCTGCCGCGCAGGCGCAACGCATGGGGTCGCCGTGACCACGGTTCCTCGCGCTGCAGCCGGGGTCGCGATCTCTCTCAGGCAATGCGTGCGAGGTCCTCGACGTGCACGGGGCGTGCCAGTGGCCGACCGTCGACGAGGCGCTCCAGCTCGTCGAGGGCCCCGTCCGTCATGGCCAACGTCTCGGAGCCCAGTGATCCCGCGACGTGCGGCGTGAGCATGACGTTGGGCAGGTCGTAGAGCGGGCTCGACGCGGGCAGGGGCTCGGGGTCAGTGACGTCGAGGATCGCGTGCAGACGACCGGCCACGCACTCGGCCTCGAGGGCTGCGGTGTCCACCAGGGACCCGCGCGCGGTGTTGATGAGCGTTGCGCCGTCCGGCAGGGCAGCCAGCTGGGGTGCGCCGATCAGGTGGTGGGTCTCGGGCAGTTCCGGGGCGTGGATCGACAGGAAGTCCAGGCGGGGGAGTGCCTCGGCGAGACCGATCAGCTGCGCACCGGCCCGGGCGACCTCGGCGGGGTCGGCGTACGGGTCGACCACCAGGCACGTGACGTCGGGGAGCCGGTCCACGGCCAGCCGGACGACGCGTCGACCGATCCGGGAGAACCCGACGATGCCGACGGTCCGACCGGTGTTGCTCAGCGGGCCGCGCCTGGTCTTGTACGACCAGTCCTCCCGGTACCGACGCGCGTCGGCGGCGAGGAAAGGTGCCTTCTTGCCGGCCATCACCATCGCCGCGATCGTGAACTCCGCCACGGGATCGGCGTTGAGGTCGGCGCTGCTGGAGACCAGGACGCCGCGGCCCCACACCGCTGGGGCGACGATCCCGCGCACGGTTCCCGCGCAGTGCAGCACGGCGCGCAGGGAGGGCAGGCGCGACAGCTCGTCGTCACCTATGAGCGGGGTGCCCCAGCCGGTCAGCAGGACCTCGACCTCGGCCAGCCGGTCGGCGACGGCGGGATCGTCGAGCGAGCCGGTCCAGGTCACCTGCCCGTCGCGAGACAGCTGGGCCAGTCGCGCACGGCGACGGTCGTCGAACTGCAGCTCCCAGGCATCGTGGGCCATCACCACGAGCGTCCGCGGGAGGCCGCGCGTCACCGATACCACCGCCGCAGGTCCGCGAGGTCGAGCGCCGGCTCGGGTCGGTGCACGCCTCGCGGGCGGTAGCCCAGCTGGTCGGAGATGCCCACGATGTCGGCCAGCAGCCAGATGATCGCGAGCCACATCTCCGTGCCCTGCAGCCCGGGTGCCGTCGCGGCGGTCCCGACGGTCGTCGGGTGCGGGGCTTGGAAGCCGAATCCCGCGTCGGCGGTCCAGTACCGCAGCGCGTCGCGGAGGAGCTGCTCGGCCCGGCGGACGACCTCCTCGGAGCGATGGCCGGACGCGCGCGTGAGCCAGAGCGGGTGCGCCACGTCGAGGACGTTGCAGGCGGTCTGTCGTTCGGGCCTGAAGAAGCGCACGTCCCGCAGGTGCGTCAGGACGGTGTCGATGACGGCCTCGGGGTGAGGGACGGGCACCCCGAGCTGCGCGAAGGTCCCGCGGGAGGCGCGGTAGTAGCCGTTGACCACCTGGAGCAGGCCCTCGGTCGCGGTCGGGCGCCCCCACATCCCGGTCTGCGGGTCGGCGTGCAGGAGGAGCCAGCCCAGCACGGCGTCGACCGCGCCGGGCTGTGACGCAGCCTCGCGCCGGTGGTTCCAGAGCTGCGCGGTGCCCAGCACGTCCACCCAGTGCCCCGCGGCCCACGCCTGGTCACGCCACGGCAGGGCGTCGAGCTCGGTGACCAGCTCGGCCGCCGTCGCCTCCGCCACGACCTGGACCGGGTGGTCGAACCGTTCGCCGAGGAGGTCGAGCGCGTAGCCGACGCACAGGACGTGGTAGCTCCCTCTGTCGTCGAACCGCTCGTGCCGCACCGGCGCCACCCCGCCCTCCGGCCGCAGCTCACCGACCATCCCGGTCGCAGGGTCCTGCCAGGACCGCAGCCGCGCCGACTGCTCGTCCCCGGAAAGCTGCGGGGGAGCGGTCCCCAGGAGCAGGTCCGCGATCTCGATGGCGTCGCACTGGGCGCGGACCGTCGCGGGGCCGCCGGGCTTGTCGGAGAACAGCCGGCGCTCGTCGTCCCAGGACCGGGCGAGCACCGCCGCGGCCTGGTCGCGCGCCCGGTCGGAGAAGCTCGCGACCGCGCCCGCCAGGCTGGGGGTCGTCCCCGACGCTCCGCGCCATCGCAGCACCCGGGCAGGGTTCCCGCCCACGACCGCGCCGGCGGGGACGTCCTTGGTGACGATCGCGCCCGCGGCGAGCACGGACCGGTCGCCGATGTGCACGCCGTCGAGCACGACCACGTGGGAGCCGATCCAGACGTCGTCGCCGATCGTGATGCCTCGGGAGAGCACGGGCTGCCGGAAGACCTCGACCTCGGGGTCGTCCATCGTGTGGTTGAAGCCCAGCACCGACGAGTGCGCGCCGATGCGCACCGCGTCACCCAGCACGACCTCGCCCCGCACGACCGCGTACGGGTTGACGGTGCAGTCGCGGCCGGCCCGGAGCGAGCCGCCCAGGTAGGCGCCGGCCGCCACGTAGGTCCGGTCGCCCAGCTCGAGGGTGTCGTTGGTGATGGAGGCGAGCTCCGAGACGAAGACGCGCTCGGCGAAGCGGTACCCCCGCTCGTGCGACAACCGCACCTGCACCTCGAGCTGCCGTTGCTGTGCCTCCGGGTCGGCACTGTCCCAGAAGGCCCACGGGGTGTAGTCGAGCGCCGTCCGGTCGAAGGCCAGCGGCGTCGGTGCTGTCGTCGGGTCGATCATCGGTCGCTCTCGCTCTCGTCGTCGTGCACCCCCAGTACAGAGTGCTCGATAGAACAGCGATAGGTGCGTGAACACATCGAACCGGAAGTCGGACAGGCATGGATCGAGTGTTCGACCGTGTTCGGAGCGCGCGGAACCAGGACCGGGCCAGAGGCGCGTCGCGTGTTCTTGGCTGGCCGACCTCGCGCCGCTGACGCGAGGCCGTCGCGAGCTCGAGAGCGCGCGTGGGTCTCGCACCACAGGGGTCGAAGAGCTGAGTACACCGCAACGGCCAGCCCGAGTGGACTGGCCATCGCGAGCGGGTCCCGGTCAGCGCGTTGCTGCCGCCAGCAGACGACGCAGGAGGTGCTTGCGGGGCATCGGGTGTGTGCTCTGCGGACGGGCCGCGCACGCCAGTCGGTGCTCGGCTTCGATGGCGAGCTCGTGCTCCCTGTTGTGGTACTCGATGAGATACAGCTCTGGACTCATGTGGGGTCTCCACCTCTCGTGTCTCCATGCGGCGCCGGGGTCTCCGGCTGCTAGCACTGTCGGTGGAATGGCGGTTGCCTACGAGGGACGTTGGTCCCCTCTGTGGAGCATCGGGCGGTCAGGAGGACGCATGCTCGTCGGCGGGGACGTGGGTGGTCATCACGCAGTTGCCCTGGCCCTTGGGGCGCTGATAGGTGAAGCCGAGCTGTTCGTACATGGTCCGCGTCGCGTTGTAGAGGAACGACGCCGAGGTCTTCTTGCCGGGCGGCAGGTCGTGCGGGTACGACTCGACCAGCCCACCACCCGCAGCGGAGATCAGCGCGAGCGCACCGCGGACCGCGACCGATGCCATCCCCTTGCGTCGGTAGTCGCGGTCCACGAACAGGCAGGTGATCCGGAAGTCCGGCCTGTGCGCGACGCCCTTCTCCCACTCCTTGCGGTGGTGGATGTTCTGCAGCTCATCGACCGTCCCGTACTGGGCCCACGCCACGGCCACGTCGCCGTCGAACACCAGTGCCGCGTGTGCGCGACCGGCCTCGACGAGACGCCGCTTGAACTCGCGGTGGCCGAGCGCTCGGCGCTCCTCCGTGGGGTCGGGGTAGAGGTGGAAGTAGGTGCACCAGCAGCCGCCCCAGACACCGTTGTGCCGTTCCGCCAGGTCCGCGAACGCATCCCAGGTCAGGGGGCTGAGCGGTTCGATCCGAAAACCGTCGACAACGATGTCTCGATCGCCCATCTCGCGACGGTAGCTGCGGCTGTGCGGCGCGACAATCGGCTGGCGGCTTCGAGCTGCGTCGCGTCGCGTCGGGCGCGAGCGCACTCGTCACAGGGGCGGCTCGACCGCATGCAGCCGGAGCACGGTGATGTCCGCTTGGTCCATGGCAGGGAATCCGGCCTGTGCAAGGGCGTCGCGCATCTCCAGGCTCGCGAACCTCGTCCGCATCGCTTCCTCGGACTCCCAGACTCCGACGATGTACAGAGAGTCGTCGCCGACTGCGCAGTGGTGGCGYAGCTCCCCGGGCGGCCCGCCGGCTTCCATGATCGCCCGGTGTGCCAGGTCGTACGCGCGGATCAACGTGCTCACGTCTCCGCGGAAGCGAGCGATCACGAGAGCGGGCATGCAACCACCTCTCATCCAGCCGGTGAGGGTGAATCCAGCCTAGGTCCAGGGCAACCAGCGGCGTTGACGGTCGCGGCTCCGATTCGCCAAGAGCAGCTGGATCCGGTCGACGACCGAGCTCAGGGCCGATTTTCGCCTGCGCTCGGGCTCGTCGGTCGGGAGATCACGAGGTCGGCACGACGCGCAGCGTGACCTCGGCGGCGCTCGGGCCGACGATCGCCCCGACCGGCCCGGGCCCGTAGCGGTCGTACTTCGCGTGCAGCGCCGCGTCGATGGCGTCGTGCGCCGCGTCGGTGCCGTCCTCGAAGGTCACGTCCTTCTCGACGGAGCCGATGCGCACCCGGCCGGTTCCCGATTCCTTGGCCCGACGGAACCATCCGTTCTGCGGTCCGTGGGCCGACCGGATGTAGAGGTCGTCGTCGGACGCGGTGAACCAGATCGTCACGAACGGGCGCAGGGTGCCGTCCGTGCGTCGGGATGCCACCTCGAGCTCGTCGACCGGCGCGACCGCGCGCAGCTCGTCCGCAGTCCAGCCGCTCATGCGCCCGTCCCCCCGTACTGCTGGTCGGTGACCTCCTCGGCCCACTCCGTGTCCGGGCCTGTGCTGGCGTCGCCGATCTCCCACATGGCCAGGTGCGTCATGAAGCGGTCCGGTGCGGCACCGTGCCAGTGCCACTCGCCCGGCGGAGTCCAGACGGTCTCGCCCGGCTGCAGCTCGACCACGCGCCCGTCCCGGGTGCCGACCCGGGCGGTGCCCTCGGTGACGTGCAGGGTCTGGCCGCGGGAGTGGCGGTGCCAGAACGTGTGCGCACCCGGCGCGAACCGCACGGCGTTGACGCGCAGCCGTGCGGGCTCCGGCGGTGCGCCGAGGACGTCGAACCAGACGTCACCGGTGAACCACTGCGCGGGGCCCTTCTGCGTCGACGGCAGGGGAGTGATCTCCATGTCGACCTCCTCGTGTCTTCCGGTTTTCGTCCCGGCCGGGTGGCGCGGGTGGTGTGTTTTGTCGCTGTGCAGGAACCCGCCGACCAGGAAGTCGCCCGGCTTCACGGCGGTGACGGCATCGCCGATCCCGACGTACTCCCGCCCGATCGGGACGGGCTTCGGCACGTCCGCGAGCCCCCGGTACCGCCACAGGTCCGAGCCGCACCCGCACGCCGCGACCGTGCGGATCACGGCATCGGCAGGTTCGACGATGGTGGGGACGGGGCGCTCCTCGACGCGCACGTCGTTCGGTCCGTCGATGACTGCTCCTCCCATGAAGCCCATGGAACACGTCATCTCGCATGGCCGGGAGGGCCTGCGGGTACCCCTCTGCGCGCACGCTCTCTGATGTCGAGGCGCCACGTCCCCCATGAGTCGAACGACGCGCCACCATCACCGTGCTCGGGGGCGCCCGGTGCTGGTGCGGAGGCGTTAGGGCAGCGTGTCAGGCGAAGTCGAACAGCGGCGGGAACACGATCACGATGACCGCGGCCCAGGCGGCGTAGACCGGCAGGTACCGCGGCTGCCAGCGCTCGAGCGCCGAGAATGTGCCGTGACCACGCAGGAACCGGCCGCTCCGCCACGCCGAGACCCCGAGGTGCACGAGCAGCAGCAGGTTGAGTCCGAGCGCGGCGATCTTGTTGGGGCTCGTGCCGAACTGCGCGATCCGCGTGAGCATCGCGGTCAGCATCACGGCGTCGACCGCGAGGGCTGCGCCGACCAGGACCAGCTGGAGCCAGTCGGCGAGCGCGGGCGGTGCCAGCGGATCACGGGCGGAGATCGAGTAGAGGAGCAGCGCCAGGACCAGCACGAGGATCGCGTCCATCAGGATGAGCAGGTCGCGGTCCACCTCGACCAGGCCGCCGGACGTGATGAGGACCACGAGGACGGCCAGGAGCATGGCGATGGTCAGCGGCGTGAAGATCCGGGTCAGCACGGGCGCGATGTTCTCGACGACGTCCTGCTTGGCCTCGACCAGCCAGGCGGCGACGACCAGGGCGCCCGGCACGGCGAACGGCAGCACCCAGCCGGCGATCATCGGCTCGGGGTCGACTCCCACGAGCTGCAGCACCCCGGCGGTCAGGCCGAGCAGGACCCCGCCGCCCAGCGCGAGCAGCGTGAAGTAGATCGCAAGCTCGCCCGTGAACCGGACGAAGTCCATGCGTCGCCCGTCGGAGCGCCAGGAGCCGGCGACGTACGCGAGCCCCACCAGCAGCCACAGCACGACGGGTGCGTGGAGGATCGCCAGCACCTCGGTCGACCCTCCGGGGGTGAACGGGTACACGTTGAGCGCGACGGCCAGCGCGACGAACGGCACGGCGATCGCGGCCACGGTCCTCAGGCCGGCCCGGCGTTTCCATCCGAGATACGCGATGAGGAACGGCGCCACGAGCAGGCCGACGTTGCGAGCGAACGCGCCCTCGTCGTCGATCCAGGCGATCCCGGCACGCACCGCCACGCCCGCACCGACCGCCAGCGCGAGCACGACCGCGAGCTCGTGCCACCGCGGTGCCGGGGCACCGGAGGTGCCGAGGGTGCTGTCGGGGACGAGCGCGAGCTGCTTCCACAGCCGGTCCGAGTGCTCACGGGCGTACTCCCGGGAGACCGCATCCAGGTTGCCGAGGCGCTTGATCGCGACGAGGAACGCCTCGTCGTCGTCGAGCCCGGTCGCGCGCAGGTCGCTCACCTGGCCCCGCAGGTGGTCCTCGAGCTCGTCGACGTCGGCCGACGAGATGACCTGACGTCGGTGCACGTAGCCCCGCCACCTGTCGATCTGGGCCTCGAGCTCGTGGTCGTGCGCCATCACGCCCACCCCTCCACGACGGCGGCGGGCCGCGGCGCCGACTCCCAGACCTGCCGGAGCGCGTCCGCGACGACGCTCCACTGCGCCTGCCGTTCGGCGAGCGCCGCCCGGCCGGTCGAGGTGATCGCGTAGTGCTTGCGGCGTCGGCCCGACTCGGACGTGCCCCAGGACGACGAGACGTGGCCGAGCCGTTCGAGCCGGTGCAGGAGCGGGTAGAGCATGCCGTCCGTCCACTGCATGCGCCCGCCGGAGAGCTCGCCGACGCGTTTGAGGATCGCGTACCCGTAGAGGTCGCCGTCCGCGAGGATCCCGAGCACGAGCGGTGTCGCCGAGGCGGCGACCAGGTCCTTGTCGATGCGCACGGCGCCTCCTCTACATTGATGTGCTAGGTATCAAACCCTAGCGGCTCTATGTATGGCACCACACCAAGACGGGCCGCCATCTGCAGGAGCAGGCGGCTTTCACGAGCTTCACAGCCGACCAACCGGTATGCCGCACGCTTCACGTCGTCGGCCGGATCTGACCAGATCGGCGTCCGCCAGTAGTCGCTCGCGCAGGTCGCGAGGCATTGCCGCTGCTGACGGGTGCCCGCGAACACCGACGAACGCCATCGCGTCGGCCAACGGCTCCAGGGACACACTCAAGCCCGAATCCGCCGCCTCGACGCCCAGCGCGAAGGCGCTGCGAGCGTCCGCGGCGCGTCGAGGGTCATCAGGAAACGAGCTCGGACTGACGGTTGTGGTGCGGGGACCCCACCGGCGGGCCCACCGGATGGGGGTCGGCTCCCGTGTGGCGCCGGAAGGTCGGCGACTCAGGGTGCCGATGGGCCTTCCGCAGGATACCGACAGTCAGCACGGCGAGCGGTGCGTTGACCAACCCTGGTGCACCGACCCACAGGGACTGGGTCGACACGGCGTACGCGCCCCAGATCACCGCGTTGAGGAGCAGCAGGACTTGCGAGGCCATGGAGACCCCGCGGAGGCGCTCCGGGTCGCCCCGGCTCCGCCAGACCGCCATGGCCTGGGGCCACCAGAGCACGAGGGAGACGGCCGAGCCCGCGAGTCCGGCGAGCCCGGCGAACGCAATCACGGCGTGCCACCGCGTGGCGCCGACCGCCAGCGCGCTCCGCACCACAGGGCAGGTCGGGCCTCCGCGGCCAGGACGGCGCGGATCCGGCCGGAGGCGGCCGCAGGGGTCTGCGGCACCGTCCTCGTCGATGACTCCACCGGATCCTCCCGACGCCCTTCCATGCTCCACGGTCGCGGCGCGGCGCGGCCTGTCGCATCGGGAGAACCATGCAGATCTGCCGACGAGGCCATGGGTCATAAGTCGGACCGTCGCGGGGGCGCGCTTCGGCCAGCCACCCGAAGCGGGGAGTCGATCTCTGGTCTCGTGACGTGACCTGATCGGGCGGCAACGAGTCAGAGGAGCCCGTTCTCGTACGCGAACGCCGCGGCCGCTGTCCGGGAGGCGACGCCCAGCTTCGTGAAGATGTTCGACAGGTGCCGAGCGACCGTCTTGTCGCTCAGCACGAGCGCGGCAGCGATCTCCGAGTTGCTGCGGCCGCTCGCCACCAGCCGGAGCACTTCGACCTCGCGCTCCGTCAGTCCGGCGGGCCGACTCGGATGCACGAGCCGGAGCACGTCGCGTTCCGCCGGAGCCGCACCGAGATCCTGGAACACCCGTCGCGCCTGGCTGAGCTCGGCGAGGGCCGAGTCGCCGTCGCCCAGGTCCCGTAGGGCCCGTCCGAGGAGCACTTGGCATCGCGCGGCGTCGTAGGGTGCCTCGAGCGACCGCCACAGTGAGACCGCGCTGCGAGCCTCCAGGGCGGCCGCGCCAGCATCTCCAGCGCTGAGCAGGCAGCTCGCTCGCGCCTGGTGGGCTGCGGCCGACAGCGCCGCGCACCTGAACGCCTCGGCGATCCCTGCCAGCTCCTCGGCGATGGCCCGCGCCCCCTCGACCTCGCCGGTCGCGAGCAGCACCTCGACCGAGCCCGCGAGCAGCTGGGATCGGTGGACCGGGTCCCGCGGCTCGGCCAGCAGGCGGCGGACGGCGTTGGTCGCGGCCCCGGTGCGGCCTCTCGCGAGCCACAGCAGCGCCAACCCCGGCTGGGACTCGTAGCCGAAGCCGGTGGCCCGTTCGTAGTCCGCCTCGGCCGCGTCCAGGTCGCCGCAGATGCGATGCAGGTTGCCTGCCTCGGCCAGGGCCAGTCCCGCGGCCCACGGGGTCCCGGAATCGAGGTACCTCCGCACCGCGCGGTCGAACTCCTCGAGTGCTGCTCGGAAGGCGCCTCGGATCCCCATGATCTGCCCGCGGTGGATCGCGCACTGACCGGTGAACGGGACGAGGCCCGGCTGCTCCTCGGTCCACCGGGTCAGAGCCGCGGTCCACTCCGCGGCGCGCCCGTAGTCGAAGACCTCCTGGCATGCCTCGATGAGCGAGCAGTACACGTGGCCCGCGACGATGGGGGAGACCTCGCCCATCGAGATGCCGATCATCGCCTCGTCCAGCAGCGCCATGCCCTCCGGCACGCGGCCCGCGTACATCAGC
Organism: Cellulomonas sp. P5_E12; assembly: GCF_054049315.1. NCBI lineage: Bacteria > Bacillati > Actinomycetota > Actinomycetes > Micrococcales > Cellulomonadaceae > Cellulomonas > Cellulomonas sp. P5_E12. The sequence continues at coordinate 170,305 of NZ_JBFUMP010000006.1, forward strand.
ATCCGGCCCTGCGCGTTGAGCCCCTGGGCGAGCAGGTCGGCGTCGCTGAACCTCCGCCCGTACTCGGTGATCTCCGTCGCCAGCCTCGACGCCGGCTCGAACTCGCCCGCGTAGATGTGGCGCATCATCGCGGGAACCAGGACGTACCCCCGCTCCACGACGTCGCCGCGAACCTGTTCCAGCAGCCGCTGGCAGCGCCCCAGCCAGCCGGCCCCGACTGCGGACTCGCCGCTGTCCAGGAGCACCATGGAGAGCCAGAAGCCGACTCGGACCGCGGGCACGGTCTCGCCGGCGTCGATGTGCGCCTTGTAGGCACGCTGCAACGCCTGGACGCAGTCGTTCTGCCGGCCCAGAAGGTAGGCCGCGACGGCCAGCCGGGAGAAGTCCTGTGCGTCGAGGGCRGAGTCGTCGGCATCGGAGAGGGCGTCGTACGCCGCCACCCACTCGCGGCGCTCGTAGGCGTCCCGTGCTCGTTCCAGATCGTCGACCACTCCCACGGCGCACCACCCTCCTTCGATGTTAGGACGTGCGCGGAGGACCCGTCAGGCGGCGGCGAGTGCGTCGACCCTCTCCGCGATCCGGCACGCGACGTACTCCGCATCGCGCCCCACGCCCACCAGCACCATGGAGCTGAAGGCGTACTGGAAGGCGAGGCCGCAGAAGAACATCCCGGGAGCCTTCGCGACGACTCCGCGGTACTCCTCGGGCCATCCGTCCGGACCGAAGACCGGCACCGCGATCCAGTCGAAGACCTGCCGGAAGCCGGTGCACCAGATCACCGTCGAGGCGGGGATCACCCGGCCGTCGTCCAGCACGGGTCTCCCGCCCTCGACGCCGGCGACCCGCAAGGTGATGCGTTCGACGCCTCGCCTCGCCAGGTCCTCCCGCTTGACCCGGGTCATCGGTCCGCCGTGGTGCCGGACCTCGTCCAGCGCCTTGCGTCCCATGGGCGTACGCCGGGTGAGCAGGTGCTGCCACGCGAGGACCACGGCGGGGAAGCCGATCCGAAGAACCCTCCGGTCCCACCGGAAGGGGATCTGCCCGCAGTCCCGCCCGACCAGCGTGGTGGGCAGGTGCTCGGCCACCTCGTAGGCGATGTCGCACCCCGAGTGCGAGGCGCCCACCACGAGCACAGGACCATCGGAGATCTGCGACGGGCGCTTGTACTCGCACGAGTGCAGCTGCTGGATGGACGGATCCAGGTCGGCGGCGAAGGCCGGGACGGACGGCGTCCGCCCGAAGGTGCCGGTGGCCACGACGACGTTGTCGCAGGTGATCGTGTCCTCGCCGAGCACGGCGCGGTAGCCACCCTCGGTCCTCGCTTCGAGCCGGTCGACGGGGGTGCTCGTCCGCACCGGGAGGTCGTGGTGGATCGCGTACTTCTCCAGGTAGTCCGCGACCTCGTCCTTGCCGGGGAACGACCAGGGCTCCGCCGGCCAGCTCAGGCCGGGGAGCGCGTCGTACTTCGCCGGGCTGTAGAGCCTCAGCGTGTCCCAGTGTCGGCGCCAGCCGTCGCCGACCCGTTGTTCGCCGTCGACGATCAGGAACGGGCGGCCGAGCCGCTGCAGGTGGTACCCGGTGGCGAGGCCGGACTGGCCGGCACCGATCACCAGGGTCTCGATGTGCTGCGTGGTCATGGCGTGCTCCCGTCGTCGCTGGACGGCAGCACGTTAGGAGCGCGCGATCGGGCGCCGCGTCGGCACGATCGCGCATCTTCTGAGTTCCGGGATGGGGAGAATCACGCACCTGCACGGCGCACCGAACGAACCGGGAACCGGCCCGATGCAGGAACTCGCTTGGCGATCGTCGATTGGGCGAGTGCACCGACTCATAGGCGTCGACCTGCGATGTTGTCTCGCCGTGTCCGACCGGCGGCCACTTCTCCCCAGGAATCTCCGCGTCGTAGAGGGAGAATGTGCCCCTGAGCTGCAGGTTGATGTCGCGCTAGGTGCGGGCCGTCCTGGGACACGTAATGGGCCCCCGGCGAGACATGCTCGCGCGGGGGCAAGGTCGCGCTGGCTGCCTACCCGATCGCCCGTGGGGAGCGCCCGAGGTGTGTCGCAGCCCGCTCGTCAGCTTCCCGCGAGTGCCGCGGCAACTCCGGCGGCCTCCTGACACGTCGCGAGGGTCTCATCGGTGAAGTCTGTGCCGTCGACCAGGTAGCAGTGCCCGCCGTTCGTGTAGGCCCCGCCCGTGAACTGGGACAGGTCATCGCCCCGCTCGTTCGCGTGCGCGACGACGCCGTCCACGCCACCGGTCGCGAAGGCATCCTCGTAGGCGGCTTGCGCTCTCCGGTCGCGGATGGCCATCGTCAGCACGACGGCCACGATCACGAGGCCGAGGATCATCGCCGTCACCGCGATCCTCGAGCTGAACCGGCTGGTCGTATCGATCTTCGTGCCCGGCGTGACAGACGACATGCCTACACACCCTTTCGAGGCTGACTGCCGTCCGGTCAGACAACGCCGTCTGCGCCAGTCCCCTTTTCGCGCGCCGCCACGGTGGTCCCGATGACCGTGCGCGCCTCTGCTGGTCCTGAGTGTCGCAGGAGGTGGACCCTGCCGTCCCTCGTATGCATGACCGGAACCCGGGACTGCAGCGAGGGTCAAGTCGCCGTGCGGCGCGTCGTGAGCACACTGGAACCGGGGCCGACCTGTGTCCGGATGAACCCGCAGGTCAGAGTGCATTTCTTCGGCACCCCGAGCCCTGCATCCGACCCTGGAGTTTCGGGGATCGTCGTATCGTCGCTTGCCCTCCCAAGGTGCGCAGGCACGTCCGAACGCCCACCATGGGTCCACGACGTCATGCAGTGAGCGCCGAGCGTGAGCACAGGCGCCCAGGGCGCTTCCGGATCTTCCTCTCTCGCCGACCGGCCGACGCAGCGGGCCCGGCGCCGAGGTCGCAGCGACTGCGATACCGCAGGCCGACCGGGGTCGATGCCTGGTCGCGGCCGCACCAACGGTGCCCACGCGACCTCCGGCAGCGGCGTGCGCTGCTCGCCCTTCCGAAAGGGGGATCGGTATGTGGCTCTACAAGACGTGGCTGAGCGTGCGAAACAGCCTCTGGCTCGTGCCGGTCGTGTTCGTTCTCGGAGGCGTGGCGCTGGCCCTGGTCACCATCACCATCGACCGACACTTCGACTACTCGCTGATCCCCACGGCGATCGTCGGCGGCCCCGAGGCGGCGATCGCGATCCTGTCGACGGTCGCGGCCTCGATGGTGAGCATGGCCGCCCTCGTGCTGACCATCACGATGGTCGTGGTGCAGCTCGCGATGGGCCAGTTCTCTCCCCGCATCGTCCAGCGGCTGCTGCGCGACAAGCCGAGCCAGAGCGCCATCGGGTTGTTCGTGGCCACGTTCGCGTTCGCGATCGTCGCCCTGCACGAGGTCACGTCGAACGGTGATGGCACGGGCAACGTGCCGGGCACCGCGGTCCTGACGGCCTTCGTCCTGGTGATCATCAGCATCGCGGTGCTGATCATCTACGTGCACCACATCGGGCAGTCGCTCCGCGTCTCCAGCCTCATCGAGCTCGTCGGCAAGCAGACCCGCAAGCTGCTGGACGAGATCTACGCCGACCCCGGTGACGACCTCGAGGAGGACGGGCGACGGCTCCTGCGAGCGCCACGGTCCGGAGTGGTCACCGTGATCGGGTACCAGCACCTGGTGGAGGAAGCCACGAGGTCCGACTGCGTCCTGGAGCTGCTGCCGGCGCTCGGCGAGTTCGTCCCGGCCGGTGCGCCGTTGTTCCAGGTCCACGGCGACCCGGTCGACCTGGACGAGCGCAAGGTCGACGAGGCCGTGGTGATGGGCCTCGAGCGAACTCTGGACAAGGACGCGGCGTACGGGTTGCGGCTCCTGGTGGACATCGCCCAGCGCTCGCTCGCGGACTCTCCGCTCCAGGACCCGACGACCGCTGTCCAGGCCATCGACCGTCTCCACGACTGCCTTCGACAGATCGCCCGGCGCCCCCTGTCGGACGGGCTCTACCGGGACAGCGGGGGCACCGTTCGACTGCGGGAACCGGTGATGGACTGGGACGCGTACGTCCATCTCGCCTTCGACGAGATCCGCATCGCCGGCGCGGCGTCACCGCAGGTGTCCCGCCGACTCGCCGCGGCGCTGCGCGACCTGGTGCAGGTCGCCACGCCGGACCGCGTCCCGGTCCTTGAGCGCCAGCTCGACCTCCTTGGCGACACCGTCCGTGAGTCGGTGCCGCGTCCGACGGATCTCGATGTCGCGCTCGTGGCGGACCGCCAAGGAATCGGGGTCGCGGCCGGCGACGGAGAGCGTCGCCGCTAGCGGCGCACACGCTCGGGCGGTGCGACGATCGGTGGCGCGCACGAGGCGGGTGACGGACGCTGGCTCATGCCCAACCATCTGGCCGATGCCACGAGTCCTTACCTCCTGCAGCACGCCGCCAACCCCGTCGACTGGCGCGAGTGGGGGAGTGCCGCGTTCGAGGAGGCGGTGTCGCGCGACGTGCCGGTCCTGGTCTCGGTCGGATACGCGGCATGCCACTGGTGCCACGTGATGGCCCACGAGTCGTTCGAGGACACGGCGGTCGCCGCGTTCATGAACGAGCACTTCGTGTGCGTCAAGGTGGACCGCGAGGAACGGCCCGACATCGACTCGGTCTACATGGCCGCGACGCAGGCGATGACGGGCTCGGGCGGCTGGCCGATGACGGTGTTCACGACACCGGCGGGGGAGCCGTTCTTCTGCGGCACGTACTTCCCTCCGCGCCGAGTGCAGCAGGTGGCGTCCTTCTCGGAGGTGCTCGACGCAGTGGCGTCCGCCTGGACGGCGCGTCGCGACGAGGTCGTGTCGACCGCCGGCGCGATCACCGAGGCGCTCGCGGGCCGGTCCGCGGATCCCGCCGCCGTCACCGGCGACGACGACCTCGCCGAGCGGGCGCTGGGCGGTATCGCCTCGACGTTCGACGCACGCGCCGGTGGCTTCGGGAGCGCGCCGAAGTTCCCGCCGTCGATGGTGCTCGAGTGGCTGCTGCGCCATCACGCGCGGACCGGAGAACCCCGAGCGCTCGAGATGGCACGGCTGACGCTCGACGCGATGGCGCGCGGCGGCATGTACGACCAGCTCGCGGGCGGCTTCGCCCGGTACGCCGTCGACGCGACATGGACGGTGCCCCACTTCGAGAAGATGCTCTACGACAACGCGCTCCTTGTCCGCGTGTACGCGCACGCGTGGCGCGCCACTGGTGAACCAGGCATGCGTCGCATCGCCCTCGAGACGGCGCAGTGGATGCTCGATGAGCTCCGGACGACCGAGGGCGGGTTCGCCTCCTCGTTGGACGCGGACAGCGAGGGCCGCGAGGGCGCGTTCTACGTCTGGAACCCGACCCAGCTGCGCGAGGTGCTCGGTGAAGACGACGGCACCTGGGCGGCGCACACGCTGGGCGTGACTGTCCCGGGCACGTTCGAGCGCGGGATGTCTGTGCTCCAGCGCCGGAGCGAGCCCGGGGACGTGGGTCGGCTCGACGACGTTCGGGCCCGGCTCCGTGCGGCGCGCGGGCTGCGGCCCCGGCCCGGCCGGGACGACAAGGTCGTGTCGGGATGGAACGGGCTGGCTGTCGCCGCGCTGGCCGAGGCCGGTGCGCTGTTCGACCGCCCCGACCTGCTCGAGGCGGCCACCCGGGCCGCCGAGGCGGTGCTTGCGACGCACGTGCATGAGCACGCCGACGGATCCACGCGGCTGCACCGTGCATCGCGCGACGGCGTACCGGGTCGCGCGGCCGGCGTGCTGGAGGACTACGCCAACCTGGCCGAGGGTCTGCTGACACTCTCCGCAGTCACCGGGAGCTCCGAGGGTTTCGCGGTCGCCGGCCGCCTGCTGGACACGGTGCTCGATCACTTCACCGCCACCGACGGTGGCTTCCACGACACGGCAGACGACGAGACGGACGCCGTGATCGCGCGCATCGGCCGGCCGCGGGAGCCTGCCGACGGACCGACGCCCTCGGGTCAGTCCGCCGCGGCCGGTGCGTTGCTGACCTTCGCCGCGCTGACGGGATCCCTGCGGCACCGGGAGGCCGCCGAGAACGCCCTGCGTGGAGGGCTCGTGCTGGCGACGCGGTTCCCGCGGGCCGCAGGCGCAGCGCTCGCGGTGCTGGAGGCGGTGCTCGACGGGCCCCGCGAGGTGGCGATCGTCGGGCGTCGCGACGACCCGCGCACAGCGGTGCTCCGCAGCCTCGCCCTCCGGTCGAACGCCCCAGGACTCGTTCTCGCGGTCGGCGAGCCCGACGAGGACCGGGACGGCCGCGAGCTGCTCCGAGATCGGCCCCTCGTCGGCGGCGCACCCGCCGCCTATGTCTGCCGGGGGTTCGTCTGCGAGCAGCCGACGACCCGTCCCGAGGAGCTGGCCGTCCAGCTCGCGTGAGGCTGTGGTGCGCCGCCGGCCGCACTCTGGCTGGCGTCCGAAAGTCCGTGCTGTCGCGGTGCGTGCTTGGGAGTCAGCGTGTCCCGAGCGCAGGGAATCGGGGCCGACACGGAGCCGGCGTGGGCGAGCGATTCGACCTGTCGCGCCATGCCCGAGGTCGGCCTAATCTGTCGCCAGACAGATCGCACTGGTCGGTTCGGTCACTGGCCGACCTGGCGGATCGCCACAGGTTCAGTGTCGAGCCTGCGCAGGTGACCCGCCCACGTGTGAACGTGCCGGAGGACCTTGTGACTACCTCGACGACGATGACTGTGGGCCAGTTCAGCTTCTCCTCGAGCGCACCTCGATGGTGCTGGTCGGACGGGATGTTCGCGCTGCACGGGATGTCACCCGGCGAAGTCGTACCGACGCGGCCCTTGTTCCTGAGCCATGTCCACCCCGAGGATCGATCCGGTGTCGAGGCCGCGCTCGACGACACCGTGACCGCCGGCGAGCCGGCCGTGTGTGCCTACCGCCTGATCGACCTCACCGGTGAGATGAAGGAAGTCCTGCTCGCCCTGAGCCCGGTCGATGAGACGGGAACGGTGCGGGGGTTCCTCATCGATGACACCGAACGGGTCCGTCAAGCGGTCGCCCACGGGGTGAACGCCCAACTTCAGCTCGCGCTGGAATCGCACGCCGCCATCGACCAGGCCAAGGGCGCCCTCATGGCTGTCTACGGCGTCGACAGCGAGAGTGCGTTTCAGCTGCTGCGGTGGGCATCGCAGCAGCGCAACGTCCGGCTTCGCGCGCTGGCCGAGAGGCTGACCACCGCCCTGCAGTCCGCCGGCGGCCTCGGCACCCAGGTGCGCGCGCTGGTGGACGAGACGTTCCTGCTGGTCCTCGACGATGCCCCGTTCCCGCTCCCGTGCTCCGGGGGTCGGTCTGCGAGTCTGTCGTTCGACACGCACGCGCCCGTCCCGACGCTGCGCGTCACGGGCCGGATCGATCTGGCGACCGTGGGCGCACTGACCGCCGCCCTGAACAAGCTCATGCTCGCCGGGGACCGCGACGGCGTGGTGGTCGACATCCAGGGCCTCGACAGCGTCGGGAGCGTCGCGCGATTCGCCCTGGCGACCGCCAGACGTCGTAGCGCCGCTCACCGCGTGCCCATGCGCATCGTGGTCGGCGGCCACTGCGTCGACGTCGCCCTGCCGGGCGGATGGATCGCCGCGCGTGATCCGCGTGCCGCTCGCGCCACCGCGGGCAGCTCCAGGAGCAATTGAGTTTTCCAGACCCGCATGTTGCAGATGGGCTGACCGCCGCATCCGGCCCTGCTCGCTTCGTCGCGCCAGACAGACCCAGAGCGGTGACTACGGAGCGAGCTCGTCGAGCAACGTGGGAAGTTCGTTCGGGAGTTCCCGCGCCAGGTATCCGAGCGTGCCGATGCGGGTGGCGAGCCGGTCGCCGGCGGCCGCATGCAGGTGGGTGGCCCAACAGGCGGCCTGCGCCGGATCCGCTCCACGAGCCAGGATCCCGATGAGTGCCCCCGCGAGGACATCGCCGCTGCCCGACGTGGCCAGCCCCGGGAGCCCGGTCGACACCTCCCACTGGGAGCCGTCGGCTGCCGCGATACGCCCCTGGCACGTGACGACCGCGTCGTACTTCTTCGCGATGCGAGCACACGTGTGCTCGTCGATCTCGTCGACCCCGAGCAGGCGCGATGCCTCCTCGGGATTCGGAGTGAGGACCAGTCGGCCCGCGAGCTGCTCGGCGACGGTGGGGATCTGGGGCAGCACCCCCAGGGCGAAGGCATCAAGGAGCACCGGAATCTTGTGGGGGACCATCGCGCCCAGCGAGCCGAGCAGGTCGGTCGTCCGTTCAGGGTCGTCGAGGCCGGGCCCGACGAGCAGCGCGTCGGCCGTCTGAAGATCGCCGGCGAGGAGCTCGATCCCGGAGCCGTCCGGGGAGCCGTTCTCGGTCTCGGGCAGGCCGACCACGCCGGCTTCCGGGAGCTCGATCGCCAGCGGGATCGAGACGGATCTCGCGACCGCCATCGTGAGCCGACCGGCTCCGACGCGCAGGGCCGCGACGCCGGCGAGCAGCGCCGCGCCCGGTGTGCTGCGTGCTCCTCCGATCACGACCACCTGCCCGCGGCCGTACTTCGAGGTGGCACCGGCAGGCAAGGGCCAGTCGCGCAGCAGCGCCGGCGTGATGACCTCAGTGCGGGAAGGCATCACGGTCTCCGGGGTGGGTGGTGACCGCGGCGCCCTCGCGCTCCAGGTGCTCGTCCTCGTTGAACGCCGCCAGCACCCACCCCGTCCCGTCGGAGTTCCGGACGAGCCGCGTGACGGCGGCGTTGCGTACCGGTGTGTGGCGAGCGAGGTCGAGCACGCCCTGTTCCGTCAGCGCCTCGCACACGTAACGGATCGTCATGATGACGGCGTCGTGAGCCACCACGAGCACTCGTCGACCGTCCTCCGCACGATCGAGGTCGGACAGGAACGGGCGCACCCGCAAGACGAGATCGGCCCAGGACTCGCCGCCCGGGGGGCGGTAGTAGAACTTGCCCAGGTGACGCCGGCGGGCAGCCTCGGCCGGGTATCGGGCGTCGACGCCCGTCGTCGTGAGCAGGTCCAGGATCCCGAGCTCGCGGTCGCGCAGCCTCTCGTCGAGGTGGAGGTCGACGTCCGCGCCAGCAGCTTCCAACGCGATCGTCGCGGTCTGGATGGCTCGCACGTAGGGCGAGCACCAGACGCTGTGCGGGCCGGTGCCCTCCTGCTGTTCACGCAGCCACGTGCCGAGCGCCTGTGCCTGCACGGCGCCGCGCGCCGACAGAGGAGTGTCGGCGTCCCGGGTGGTCAGGTCGATGACCTCGAGCCCGGCGCGTTCCGCATCGGTCGCGGCGACGTTGCCCACGCTCTCCCCGTGTCGGACAAGCATCAGCTCGGTGACGCCCGCGAACGCAGGCGTTGGGTGCGTGCTCACGCCGGATCGGCTCCGGTGGGATCGGTCGGATAGATCTTGCGAGCCGGGACGTCCTGGTTGTCGCCCTGGTCCGGCTGACCTTCTGCCGGTGTCGCGCTGGGCAGGGCAGGCGTGTCCTCCACGCCCGTCGGGTGCGCGTTCTGGTCGCTCACAGGGGACTCCGTTCGTGGTGGTGTGGAGCTTCCACTGTGGTCCCGACAGTCCGGCGACGCATCCCGTCCGCCTCTGGCGTCGCCCGGCGCGCGGGGGAGGCGGCACGTGCCTACCGTGGTGGGACCTGCACGAGGAGGCGCGCGATGAGCATCCCGGTTCCCGACAACGACGACACGCCCGACCTGCCTGACGAGCTGGACGGTCTTCCGGACAAGGAGCCGGCGGACTCGCCGCCCGCCGTCGACGACCCCGGTAACCCCGACGCCCACGGCCCGATCATCCACGCGTGAGTCGACCGATCGTGGACGGGCAGTCGGACGGCTCCGGCGACCTCGACGACCCGCCGTCGCGAGAGGACGTGCCGGTGGCGCCCGCGGACCCGGCGGACCCACCGGTGCGCGACGGCCCGCTGAACTCTGCCTGATCGGCGTTCTCCGGCCTGAGGTGCGTCGAGGCGTGCGGGCGAACGGCGTGCGGCCGGACCCACGGTGGCGTCGCGAGCGCTGCGGGCGATCAGGGGTGCGGCGGACTGGGCGCGGTCGTTGCTCCGTCGATCGCAGGCGCTGGGACCGGGGACTTGCGCGATCGAGCCGGTCGGTCATCCGCTCGATGTCCGGTGCCGCGCACCCGGTCGCGGTGCGGAGCGCCAGCGCAGGGCGCGGACGCTCTGCGAGCGCCAGAGCACGACGAGGTCGCGAACCCACCAGGAGACTGACCGCATGCTCGCCCTTCGTGTCGAGGCAACGCCGCTACATACCGGGGTATCCACCATCAGCGTGCCCCGAACGCCGTGCAACCGGGCACCTCGGTCTCGGCCCGAGCAGGCCGACCCAGTTCACCTTTGGCGAACAGAGATGACTGGCACTCGCCACGTGCGAGTGCTAATTCTTTGAGGTGTAGCCAGTCCGGCGACAAGGCGCCGGACGAGCTCCGAGGCCCGGGAGGTCCGGCGCCTCGACGACGAGGAGGTGAGGGCGTTGGCTACGCGATTCGACCCCTTCCAGGAGTTCGACCGGCTCTTCGGGCAGATGGTGTCCGCCGAGCGCGCGGCCGCGACGATGCCGATCGATCTGTTCCGGTCCGGTGACCACTACGTCCTGCACGTCGACCTTCCGGGTGCCGACCCGGGGACGATCGACGTGAACGTGGAGGACCGGACGCTGACCATCCGCGCCCAGCGGACCGGCAGCACCGAGCAGGACGTCCAGTGGCTGGCCAAGGAGCGCCCGGTCGGGACCTACGCACGCCAGCTCACGGTCGGCCGAGGACTTGCCCTCGACGCCATCTCGGCCACCTATGCCGACGGCGTGCTGACCCTGACGATCCCCGTGTCCGAGGACGCCAAGCCCCGGCGCATCGAGGTCCAGCACGGGGCCGACACCACACAGATCACCTCGGGGGAGACGATCCAGTCCTGACCCGAGAGCGGGGCGGTGAGAGGGACCAGCGAGAGCGTCCGCCGGGCGAGGGACGCCCTGTGCGGGCGAGCCAGACCCGCTCACCGCCCCGCGGTGGAAGGTCGCGGCGTGGATGACAGCTCTCGGGTCGCCGGTCATGAGGCGCCGGCCGCAGATGGACCTTGGTCCACCCGTCCTGCCGAGCGTCGAACGTGGCGTACGCGTCACGCGGCTCGTCGGGGCCGAGCTCGTGGGACGCGAGGAACGACGGCCGTGCGCGACCCGCGACGATGAGGTCGCGTAGTTGCTCGCGGCGGCCTCGCAGCTCAGCCGAACGCGGCTCTCAGGTAGCCCGCGTAGCCATTCGGGGTCCGTCCGTACCGACGGCCGGATGTCAGGACGTCGGCCTCGTCGGACGCCACGACGACATGTCGCGCGTCCTGGGCGAGCAGCCTGACCAGCTCGACGTCCTCGTGCTCTGGGCGGTGCGGGAACCCGCCGGCTCGCACATAGGCGTCGGCCCGCACGCCCAGGTTCGCGCCGTGCACGTGGCCGTTCGGCCGTCCCTGGACGCGCGTCGCAGACCAGGTGGCCAGCTGGTCCTCGGTCAGGTCCTGCGGATCGGGTCGCACCGTGCCGACGACGACGTCCGCACCGGCGTCGGCACGCGACAGCTGACTCGTGAGCCAGTGAGGGGGCACCTCCGAGTCGGCGTCCGTGCACGCGATCCAGGTCCGCGAGAGCGGGGCCGCTCCGGCAGCAAGCCCGACCGCGACCCCGTAGGCGCGTGCTGCGCCGACGGATCGGGCTGCGACCTCGTGGACGTCGACCGGGAACGAGCGCGCGATGTCGGGAGTCCGGTCGAGGCAGTCGTCCAGCACCACCACGACGTGCGCGGTCGGGCCGCTCAACTGGGAGGCGGCCGCGACCACCGAGGTGAGGCACCGTGCGAGGAGGTCTTCCTCGTCCCGCGCCGGCACCACGACGATGACGTGGCCGACCGGACCGCGCGGGGTCACGCGAGACCGGCCCGACGGGCGACCGAACGGTCGTCACGGCTCCAGACCTCGAGCACGAAGTCGTCCTCGACGTGCTGGACGAGGCGGGGCAGCGCGAGCGAGGCGCGCAGGATCCGGTGCACGTCGTCCCCGCCGAGCGGGTAGTCCGCGACCGGATGGCGCCAGTGGCAGGCCACCAGGCTCCCATTGCCGGTCAGGGACTGCCGGAGTGCGCCGGCGAGATCGCGCAGGTGCGTGCCGGTGAGGTAGTACCCGACCTCGGACAGGACGATGAGGTCGAAGGGGCCGCCGCCGGGCACCCCGTCGGCGATGTCGTGCTGGAGCAGCTCGACGTTGCTCCGGTCCGCCAGGCGCTCCTTGGCCTGGGCGAGCGCGGCAGGCGACACGTCGGTCGCCACCAATCGCTCGCACCGAGGTGCGAGCTCGGCGGTCAGGATGCCGATCGAGCACCCGACCTCCAGGACCGTGCCCAGACGTTGCTCGGGCAGCGCCGCGAGCGTCACCGCGCGTTTGCGCTCCTCGTACCAGCGCGACTCGAGGTACCACGGGTCCGCTCGACGCGCGTAGCTCGCGTCGAAGTACGACGCCGGCAGGTCCGTCACAGGTTGCTCGTCGGCGACCACGTAGACCTCGACGTCCCGATCGAACGAGGCGAGGAAGTCCGCGTGCAGCGGGGCGGAGTCCAGCGGCGCGGCCGAGGCGGCCCGCACCTGCGTGCTGTGGGCGGCGGTCGCCCGGTGCTTGCGGACGACCGACCGGTCCGACAAGGTCAGCGCGCGCAGCCGCGGCCACGGCACCAGCGGCTCGTCAGGGGTAGCCCAGTGCCACATCCAGATGGGGTACTCGAGCAGCTGCGCGCCGAGCTCGAGCGCGAGCTCCGCGCAGATCTCGCCGACGACCCGGTGGTCGCGATGCCCGTCGCCGCGCCACGGGGCGACGAGAACCTGCGGCGGGTCCGCGGTCGTCAGGAGGTCTCGCAGGTCCCGCGTGACGTCGTCGCGATGGTCCTGGACGGCGCCGTCCTCATGGCCCAGCAGCCGCACGGGAGAGTCCGGCGACAGCACGGTGAGGGCCAGGCGGACCTCGTCGACCCGACGCCTGCGCAGGTCCGCCGGGAGCAGGGTCGTCGACCCGGGATGGGACGCGGCGCCGTCGGTCACGACGATGACCTCCGCGGGTCGTCCGGCGGCCGCGAGCTCGGCGAGCAGGCCACCGGCACCGAGCGTCTCGTCGTCGGGATGGGCAGCCACCACGACCACCCGGCCACCGAGCGGCACCGCCAGCGGCTGGAGCGCGGCGAGCCGCGGGTCGGCGGACCACACGATCGCCGGTGTTCCGGGAGCCCGACCGTCGAACGTCACCACGGGTCGCCCTCGGACGCGGTCAACGCGTTGCCCAGGGAGGCGTCGTCGCGTTCCGCGTGATGCTGGCGCAGGTAGATCTCGAGGTCGACGACGCGTTTGGCGTGGTCCTCCTCCTGGGTCAGCGGGCCCGGGCCCAGCGCGTGACCGGAACTCGCGAGCACGGCCTCGCACGTTCGCGCCACGACCGCTCGCACCCGCTTCGCCAGCACGCGGCCGGCGGAGCGGTCAGCGGCCGAACCAGCCGTCCGCCCTCCGTCCGTGGTGCTGCCCGAAGAGTCGACCGCGGCCGCCGCGTGGGCGAGGGCGTACCGCGCGGAAGCGAGCCGTTCGTCGATCGATCCCAGGTGCATCGCCAGCAGCCGGTCGTCGGGTCGGCGTCGCGCCTCGAGCAGCACCCGACGTGCGATGCCGACCGCGCCGCCGTACCAGCAGGCCGCGACGCCGATCCCGCCCCACCAGAAGCCGGGGCGCTGGACGTACCAGTCGCCGTCGCGGACGAGCTCGGCGGCCACGTCGTCGAACCTCACCGGTCCGCTGGGGATCTCGCGCAGCCCACGCGAGATCCACGCGTGACGCACGGGTTCGACGCCGGGGGAGTGCAGGTCGACGACGAACAGGCCGTGGTCGTCCCCTTCACCGGGCAGCGCCGCGGTGACCAGAGCCCCATCGAGCCGGCCCGCCAACGAGCACCACGGCTTGAGCCCGTCGAGCCGCCACGACTCGCCCGGCGCGCGCGTGGCACGGAGCCGGGCCGTCGGCGTCTCGGCTGCGAACACACCCCACGTCGAGAACGGGAGGCCGCTCTGGTCCATGCCCGCCGTGCGTGCCTGGTCGAGGATCGCCAGCGCGTCGAGATGGGGTTCCACCGCGCGCGCGACGGCAAGATCCCCCGCCGCGAGCGTCGCCAGGAGCTCCCACAGCTGCACGGTGGCGCCATGACCTGGCAGCAGCCCGGCGGGCCACTCCTCGACGTCGCGCAGTGCCTCGTCGACCGAAAGAGGGATGCGTACCGACAGGGCAGTCGCGGCCGGTAGGCCGAGGCGCACGGGCGTCACGCCCGCACTCGTGGGTCTCGGCCGGCCGTCGACGGTGCTCAATGAGACCGCAGAGCGGCCACGAGCTCCGCCTTCGTCATCGTGGACCTGCCGCCGATGCCGATCTCGGCCGCGCGCTTGCGCAGGTCGTGCACCGACCAGTCCTCGTACGGACCGGAGCTGCCTCCCGTGTGCGCGACCGATCCTCGGCCCTTCGCCGCCGCAGCGTTGGCGATCCGCGCCGACTTCTCCGTGCTGTTGCCCTCGTCGCGGAGCGTCTCGTACAGCTCCTTGTCCTTGACGCTGGGTCCGGGATTGCGGTTCGGCATGATCACGTCCTCGGGGTGCCGACGGGCGCCGTCGAGCGGCGCCGCCTGGTTCCGCACGCACGGTGATGCGCGGGTTCGGAGGGCCGCTGCTTGACCTCGACAGATCGTAAGTAGCGCGCGACGACTCCGCTCGTCGCAACCTCGCCGACCGTCGCTCGAGTGGAGGTCAGGGTTCGCGGACCTCGAACGCGATCGCCTCGTGGGTGATGGCCTCACCGGGAGTGCGCTGTGGCACCCGTGTCCAGGGCGGTGAGTTCGGTGGTCGTCGTGCGTCGGCTCAGACGAAGATGCTCCGAAGCTCGTGAGCGACCTCGTGCGGGGCGTCCTCGACGAGAAAGTGGCTGGTGTCCACACCGCGGCCGGACACCCGGGGGGCCCAGGGCCGCCAGACGTCGAGCACGTCTGCGTACAGGCGCGGGAGCGCACCCCGTGCGCTCCACAGAGCCAGCAACGGAACGTCGATCTGCCGACCCGCGCGGAAGTCCGCGCCATCGTGGGCGCGGTCGATGGTGGCGGCGGCGCGGTAGTCCTCACAGATGGCCTCGACGGTGCTCGGATCGTCGAGCAGGGCGCGGTAGCTCGCCAGCACTGCCGGCGGGTACCGACCGGCCGTGGAGCCGATGCCGAGCCTTCTGACGTGGAGGTCGAAGAAGGCGTCAGGGTCGGCGCCGATGAGGCGCTCGGGGAGTGGGGCTGGTTGCGCGAGGAAGGCCCAGTGCCAGTAGGTGAGTGCGAGGAGGGCGTCTGCCCGTGCCCAGACCTCGCCGGTGGGTACGACGTCGAAGACGGCGACACCGATGACGTGCTCGGGATGGTCGAGGGCCATCCGGTAGGCGACGCGTCCGCCACGGTCGTGGCCGGCCACGGCGAACCGGTCGTGGCCGAGGTCGGCCATGGCCTGGACCAGGTCGCCGGCCAACGCCCGCTTGGAGTGCGGGGCGTGGTCGTCCGCGAGCACCGGACGGAACGAGGCGCCGTACCCGGGGAGGTCCACGGCGACAACGGTGAAATGCGGGGCCAGCAAGGGTGCGGTCGAGTGCCACATCAGGTGGGACTGCGGGTAGCCGTGGAGCAGGAGGACGGGGGGTCCGTCTCCGCCGACCCGCGCGAAGACAGGTCCACGGTCGGTCTGCAGGAGTCGTTCGTGGAAGTCGTCGAACATCAGGTTCCTCCGCTGGTGGTGACGGCGGGCGGTGTGGACCGCCCGCCGTCACCTGTGAGGGCTCAGACGCGGGGGTGCGTCGCGAGCCAGTCCCCGAAGTGGGTCGGTGCGAGGCGCGCGCCCTCGCCCGGCGTCAGGGTCGAGTCCTCGAGCCGGGTGCCGAAGTAGCGGGCATCCGGGTCGGTCACGACGACGCGAGTGTCGTTGTCGCGCTCGAGGGCTCGGCGGGCGAGGTTGTCGAGACCGATGGCCTCCGGTCCCGCGATCTCGATGACACCGTCGGCCGCCGGGGACGTCGCGATCTCGCACAGGAGCTGCGCGACGTCGTCGCCGGCGATCGGCTGGAGGGTGGCCCCCGGCAGTCGGACGGTGTCGCCGTCGGCTGCGGAGTCGGCGATCCCGCGGACGAACTCGAAGAACTGCGTCGAGCGGACGATCGTGAAGGGCTGCCCGGACTCCTGGATGAGCTTCTCCTGGGCGACCTTGGCGCGCAGGTAGCCGCTGTCCGGAGCGCGCTCCGCACCCACGATCGTGAGTGCGACGTGGAGCTGGACACCGGCCGCTCGCTCGGCAGCCAGGAGGTTGCCCGTCGAGGTCGTGAAGAAATGCAGCACGGCCTGGTCGTCCCACGCCGGGGCGTTGCTGACGTCGACGACCACGTCCTGGCCGGCAACCGCCTCGGCGACGCCCTGCCCGGTGATGGTGTCGACACCCGTGCTGGGTGCGGCCGGCGTGACGTCGTGGCCCCGCGCGCGCAGGAGGCCGGTGAGGTTGGAGCCGATGTGGCCCGTGCCGCCGATGATGAGGATCTTCATGTCTGCTGTCTCCGTTCTGAGGGGAAGGTGGCGATGCTGGGGGTCAGTCGTCCCAGTGCGCGACGGCGTCGAGGACGGTGGCGGTCACCGCGTCGGGACGGGAGACCGAGATCGCGTGCGAGGCGTCGGCCACCTCGGTCGCGTTGCGGGCACCGGCGCGGTCGGCCATGAACCGGTGCAGCGCGACGGGGATGTTGCGGTCCGCGTCGCCGAAGACGAACCACGACGGGAGCGTCGCCCACGCCGGCTTCTCCGAGGCCAGCCCCTCGACCAGCGCGGCCTGGGTGACGGGCCGCTGGGTCGCCGCCAGCACGTCGGCCACGGCCGCCGGGACGTCGGCGACGAACTGCTGCCGGAACACGTCCGGACGGATCGCGAGCTCGTTGCCGCCGCTGGCGACCGGGTAGGCCTTGAGCGCGGCGCCGAGCGTGCTGCCAGGGAACTTGGCCGAGAGGTCGAACGCGTTCTCGCCGTGCTCCGGGGCGAACGCGTTCACGTACACGAGGCCGACGACGGAGTCGTTCTCGGCGGCCGCCTCGGTGATGACGATGCCGCCGTAGGAGTGGCCGACGAGGATGACGGGTCCGGCGATGTCGGCGACGACGTCGCGGACGTAGGCGGCGTCGCCGGCGACGCTGCGCAGCGGGTTGGCGACGGCGACGACGGGAACGGTCTGGGCCTGCAGCCGTTCCACGACGCCTTGCCAGCTGCTCGACTCGGCGAACGCGCCGTGGACCAGGACGACCGTGGGCTTCTTCGTGCTCATGAGAATTCTCCTTCGTGCGGGGTGGGTGTTCAGGCGACCTTGAGTGCCGTGCGCAGGACGTGGATGGCCTGCTCGATGGCACCGCTGCTGGCTGCGGTCTCCCGCAGGGGGTTGAGCATCATGAAGTCGTGGACGGTGGCGTTGTAGCGGACCGAGGTGGTGCGGACACCGGCCTCCACGAGCCGGCGCGCGTAGGCCTCGCCCTCGTCACGCAGCACGTCGTTCTCGTCGACGATGACGAACGCCTCCGGCAGGCCGGCGAGCTCGTCGAGAGTGGCGCGCAGCGGTGACGCGGTGATCTGCGAGCGCACCTCGTGGTCCGGCGCGTAGGAGTCCCAGAACCACGCCATGGCCTTCGCGGTGAGGTACGGCCCGTCGGCGAACTCGCGGTAGCTGGCCGTGTCCTGCGCCGCGTCCGTGACGGGGTAGTAGAGCGACTGGTGGACGAACGTGACGTCCCCGCGCTGCTTGGCCAGGAGAGTCAGCGCCGCAGTCATGTTCCCGCCGACGGAGTCTCCTGCGACGGCCAGCCTGTCCGGGTCGAGACCCTCGGACAGGCCGTGCCGGGTGATCCACTGCGCTGTCGCGTACGCCTGCTCGATCGCGACCGGGTAGCGCGCCTCGGGGGAGCGGTCGTACTCGACGAACACGACGGCCGCGCCGACGCCCTCGGCCAGGTCGCGGACCAGGCGGTCGTGCGTGCCGGCGTTGCCCAGGACCCAGCCGCCGCCGTGGACGTAGAGGATCGCGGGCAGGAACGCAGGTGCACCGATCGGCTTGACGATCCGCACGCGGACGTCGCCGACCTCGGCGGGCACGTCGATCCACCGGTCGTAGACGGGCGCCTTCTCCACGGCCGCCGCCTGGACGTCGTCGAGGACCTTGCGGGCTCCCTCGGGCCCGAGCTCGTAGAGGAACGGAGGCGTCGAGGTGGCGTCGGCGAACGCCTGTGCAGCGGGTTCGAGGATGGGTCGTGTGCTCATGATGGTCGTCCTTCTGCTGGAGTGGCGAGGACCCGACCTGTGTGGCGGTGGGTCTGCAGGACCGACCGAGCCGATGACGACGTTGTGACAATTCGGGCGCTCAGGTGGCGAGCGTCACATCGGTGGGGTCGAGCGACCGGGGGGCCCGACGCGCCGGGTCCCGGGTCCTCCGGAGGGGAGAGGACCCGGGACCCGATTCCGGCGGCGGGTGGGACCAGTCGCGTTCTGCTTGATGCGTACCTCCGAGGAGGCCATCTGAAACCCGGTGCTCCCGCTCCTACGTCGCGACTCGGCCGGAGCACCGAGGCACGTGCTGTGCCTCGGTGCTGACGTCACGGATGACCGGGCCGCGCGGGCCGTTGTGACACGGAGGCCCATCTGAGGTGCAGGAACGCATGTTCAGCCGGCCTCGGCCCCTCTAGGCTCGTCGGTGCCGCACAGGTCCGGCAGGAAGATGCGCATGCCACGCCAGTCCCGAGAGCCGTCCGTCCCATGAGCGCGGGGGAGATCGCGCGCACGTCACCCGTCCGGGTGACCCCGCTCCTCGGCCGCGACACCGTGCTCGCGCGGCTCGTGACGCTCGTTGCCCGAGCCCGCGAGGGCCACAGCGGGGCGCTGGTCGTCGCCGGCGGCGCGGGGATCGGCAAGACCGCTGTCCTCGATCGTGTCGCCGCCCTGGCCGGGCCGAGCATCCGGGTCGAGCGGATCGCCGCTTCCGAGAACGAGATCGACCTCGCCTACGCCGGCCTGCAGCTGCTGTGCGGGCGGATGATGCCGGCCGCAACGCGGCTCCCGGTCGCGCAGCGGGAGGCCTTGGAGACTGCGTTCGGTCTGCGTGCTGCCAGCGCGCCGCACCCGTTCCTCGTCGGGTTGGCCGTCCTCGGCCTGCTCGCCGAGACCGCCGCCGAGGCGCCGTTGGTGTGCATCGTCGACGACGCGCAGTGGCTCGACGAAGCGTCGGCGCGTGCCGTCGCCTTCGTGGCCCGCCGGCTCGGTGACGAGGGCATCGCGATCGTGCTGGCGATGAGGGAGGTGGACGAGCAGTTCTCGGACCTTCCCCAGCTCGTCCTCGAGGGCCTCGGTGACCAGGACGCGCGTGAGGTGCTCCGGCTCGCGCTTCCCGGCGCGATCGACGACCGGGTGCGCGATCAGCTGATCACGGAGTCGCGGGGAAACCCGTTGGCGCTTCGGGAGCTGCCACGGGGGCTGAGCCCGACCGAGCTGGCCGGCGGGTTCGCGCTGGCCAGCGCGCTCCCCGTCGAGCGCCGAATCGAGCAGAGCCTGCTCGCGCAGCTCGGGCCGCTCTCCGAGCAGACGCGGATGCTTCTCCTGCTCGCGTCGGCGGACCCCACGGGCGACCCCGGCCTGCTCTGGCGGGCGAGCCGGGACCTCGGGCTCGGTCCGGAGCACCTCGATCTTGCCGCGCGAGCCGATGCCCTCGTGGTCGGGGCGCGAGTCGAGTTCCGTCATCCGCTGATCCGGTCAACGGTCTATCGCGCCGCGTCGGCGGACGACAGACGAGCAGCCCACGCGGCATTGGCCGACGCCACGGACGCAGGCCGCGACCCGGACCGGCGTGCGTGGCACCGGGCGAGCGCGACCTCCGGTCCGGACGACGACGTGGCAGCCGACCTGGAAGCGGTCGCGGAGCGTGCGCGCACGCGCGGCGGGGTGGCGGCAGGGGCCGCATTCCTCGAGCGTGCGGCGGAGCTGTCCGTCGCGCCGGCGCGGCGTGCCGAGCGGCTGATCGCGGCGGCAGAGGGGAAGCTCGACGCCGGCGCTCCGGAGACTGCGTTACGCCTGCTGGACAGCGTTCGGGACCAGCCGACGACCCCGCTGCAGGAGGCGCTGATCGGGCGATTGCGCGCTCGGGCCGGATACGCGTTGCGCCGCGACCGCAGTGCACCGAGGCAGCTGCTGGCCGCTGCGCAGAAGCTCGAGCCGCATGACCGGGACCTGGCGCGCCTGACCTACATGGAGGCACTCTCCGCCGCTCTCTACGCCGGCCGTCTGGGCGAGCCCGGGGCGGTCGCCGAGGTCGCGGAGGCCATCCTCCGGGCGACAGAGCAGGACGAGTCCGACCGTGCGCAGGACCTGATCCTGCGTGGCCAGGCGCTGCTCTCCGCAGCTGGGCAGGAGGCCGCGCTGCCCACCGTGAGGCGCGCGATCCGCGCCTTCGTCGAGCAACCACCCCAGGCGTTCGAGCTGCACTGGATGTGGTTCGGGGGCCGGGCCGCACAAGACCTCTGGGACGCGGAGGGGTTCCGTACCCTCGCGTACCGGCAGGTCGAGCTGGCTCGCGCCGGCGGGGTCCTGACCGTGCTGCCGATGGCCCTCAGCCTCTTGATGGTGGCGCGGACGTTCGACGGGCACCTGGACGAGGCCGAGGCCATCTGCGACGAGATCGATGCCATCTTGTCCGTCACCGGTCAGCCGTTGCCGAAGTTCGGGCGGATCTTCGTCCCGGCATACCGCGGGCAGGTGGACGAGGTCGAGCGGCGCGCGAAGGAGCTGCGGGTCGACGCCAACACGCGGGGCGAGGGGTACGCGCTGACCGTCGCGAACCTGGCCGAAGCGCTCGTCTACAACGGTGCCGGCCGCTACCGCGACGCGCTCGCCGCAGCACTCGGCGAGATGCCGTACACGCACGAGCTCGGCCACGCGATGCGCACGTTGCTCGAGGTCGTCGAGGCCGCGACGCGCACCGGCGAACGCGTCGTCGCCGAAGAGGCGGTCGAGCGGCTGGCGGGCGTGACACGTCCCGTCGGCGACAGCGACTGGGCGCTCGCCTTCATGGCGATGGCCCAGGCGCAGCTGCGGGAAGGCGCGAGGGCCGAGGAGCTCTACCGGGAGGCGATCGAGCGCTTCCAGCGGATACGTGTCCCGATGCTCGTGGCGCGCAGCCAGCTCCTGTACGGGGAGATGCTGCGACGCGCCAACCGGCGGATCGACGCGCGCGTTCAGCTGCGTGCCGCCTACGACGGGCTGGTCGCCCTGGGGATGAGCGGCTTCGCTGACCGAGCGCTCCAGGAGCTGAGGGCGACCGGCGAGACCGTGCGCGGGCGCGCGGCGGACCTGGTGAACCCGCTCACCGACCAGGAGCTCGCCGTCGCGCGGCTCGCGCGCGACGGGCTCACCAACCGCGAGATCGCAGCGCGACTGTTCMTCAGCGCCCACACCGCGGACTACCACCTGCGCAAGGTGTTCGTGAAGCTCGACATCCGGTCACGCTCCGAGCTCAAGGACGCGATGGCCGACGACGCCGGCGCTCACGAGGTGCCCTAGGCGACCCGTGTCGTCGTCGCGCCCGCGGCTGCGTCCGAGGCGAGCACCTGCTCGAGCTCGAGCAGGTCGCCCGAGCGAGCGGCCGTGACGAACGCACGCACCAGGCGGCGGTGCACGTCCGTGTTCACCGACCTCGCCGGCGTCGTGTGCACACGCCTTTGTGCTCGACTGACCAGCTGTCGGACGTTGGCGACGTTGAGACCCAACAGGTCGGCGATCGCCCGGTACGGATAGTCAAAGCACGTCCGCAGGACGAACGCCGCTCGCTCGGTGGGGTTCAGGTGCTCGAGAAGTACACGGATCGCCCGCTCCACACCGTCGGCCCGTTCGACCGCCTCGAGCGGGTCCGACTGCGGGTCGACCATGGTGCCGGCAACGTCGTCCAGCCACGCGCTCGCCGCAGCCTCGTGCCTGACCCTGGCCGACTGCAGGACGTTGATCGCCACCCGGGTCGTGGCGGTGGTCAGAAATGCCGAAGGGTTGCGGACCTGCTCCCGGTCGACGCGCTGCCAGCGGATCCACACGTCCTGGACGACGTCCTCCGCATCGCTGGCGTCGTTCACGATGCGGTGAGCGATCCCGAACAGGCGACGCCGCTGCGATCCCAGGACTGCGGCTGCGTCACGGAGTCCAGGATCGGCCGTCGTCGTCGGGGTCATGTCGGGCCGCCTTCTGGTCGTCGATCGGGCGTCCCATGCCGCCCACAAGCACCGTCGTCCTCGGCGTCAGGGCGTCGCGTCCCGGGCCCACGTGGTCGACCACGTAGTGCGGACCTGCCATTCCGCGCAGTGGACCGCACTCCGGCGAACGTGCTGCAGGCTCCCGCGCAGCACATGCGCGGGAGCCTGCAGTCGGTGCCGGTCCCAGGTCTCAGCCGGTGGGCTGGACGACCGGCTCGCTCCAGCCGTAGAACGGCGTGCGGTCGCTGGAGCCCAGCGATCCCGCAACCCGGCCCTCAACCACTCCTCTTGCCGGCGACAGGGCCGACGCTCGGCAGCCGTGTCATGGTTGCGCGATGGCGCTCACCCACCAGGTCGACATCTCCGCCCTCCTCACCGCGGTGGAAGATGCCTCGCCTGCAGAGGCGATGTCCGTCGCCGCGGAGGTGCTGCGCCGGACGCTCGGCGTGCGGTCTGCGACGTTCCTGATCGCTGACGCCGCAGGGAGCACGCTCGTCGACCCGGCGAACCCCGAGGGCCGCTTCGAGCTCGATGGCACGGACCCGGGTCGGGCCTGGCGCGACCAGCGCACCGTGCATGACGGGCACGGGTGGGCCTACACCCCCGTGACCGTGCGGGGCGACGCGCTGGGGGTGCTCGCAGTACAGCTGCAGGCGCAGGACACCGCCGCAGACGCCCCAGAACGCGCGGATACCACGCTGGATGCCACGACGACCGGGCAGCTCGCGGCGGTGGCGCACGTCCTCGGATACGTCCTCATCGCCAGCCAGCGACACACCGACAGGTACGAGACAGCCATGCGGTCGGTCGACTTCACGCTGGCCCGGGAGATCCAACGACGCCTGCTGCCCCCTGGCTTCGTCTGCGAGGGAGGATCCTTCACGATCGCCGGGTGGCTCGAACCCTCCGCCAGCGCCGCCGGCGACACGTTCGACTACGTCGCGTCCCCGGACCGGCTCACGGCCTCGCTCACCGACGCCACCGGGCACGACCTGAGCGCCGCGATGGTGGCGACCCTCGCGGTCAATTCGCTGCGCAACGCCCGGCGGCGGGGCGCCGACCTCGTCGAGCAGGCGAACGCCGCCAACACCGCCCTTCTCGAGCACGACGGGGACCGCAACTTGGTCACAGGGATCCTCCTGGAGATGGACCTCCGAGCGTCCGGTGACGAGCCCCGCCCCGGCGATCGCACCGTGGCCCGGATCATCAACGCGGGGCACCCAGGCGCCCTCTTGCTCCACGAGGGACACGTCACCACCGTCGCGCCGGCCAACAACCCGCTGCTCGGGCTGCACGAGCACGAGTTCCAGATCCAGGAGATCGAGCTGTACCCCGGCGACCGGCTGCTGATGATGACCGATGGCATGTTCGAGCGCAGCGCCGCGAGCTTCGACCTGCCGGCTGCCCTTCGCGACACCGCAGACCAGCACACCCGCAGCGTGGCCCAGGGCATCTCGCGCATCTTCCTCGAGACGGTCTGCAACAACATCCAGGACGACGCGGCCCTGCTGCTCCTTGAGTGGCACGGCGGCACGACCAACCGCACCACCCGTCGCGGGGCGGACCACGAGCAGCAGTAGCGCTCGACCGTCACGACGGCCGAAACCAGAGAACCGAGCCTCCACTAGACCCGAGGCGTTTCAGCGAGCCGTCCGGTCACCGCGTGGGTGCCAGTGGTCTCGGCGCCGTCGACGCCGTGGCGGGTTCAGATCGCTTCGCCGCGATGTCCATCGAGCCACGATCGACGAAGCGGAGTGCAGCGGGAAGGCCTCCGTGGTGATGCGGTCCACCACCAGCGCCGATCCCGATCCGGAGCACCGTCGAAGCGGTGCGACCACCACCCCGCGTCAGAGCGTCCGCAGCGACGTCGACTGCCGGATCACCAGCTCGGGAGCGAGGACCACCGAACGGTGCTCATGTTCCCCGGCACGCGACGTGGCCTCTGACTGCACGAGCTGTGCGCCGATGCTGCCGACCTCTTCGCCCGGCTGGCTCACGGTGGTGATGGGGATCGGGCTGTCCCAGGCCGCCTGGTTGTTGTCGAAGCCGACGATCGCGACATCCTCCGGGATCGAGATCCCCGGCGCGCCCGCCAGCGCCTGGACGATGCCGGCCGCGAGCAGGTCGGAGGACGCAAAGATCCCATCGATCTCTCCGCGGGCGACGGAGGCTGCGAGGTCCAACCCGATCTCCCATCCGTCGGCACGGTTGATTCGCTGAGGCATCAGCTCCTGGCTGCCGATCAACCCGCGCTCGCGTAGAGCACGTCGGAATCCGCGTCCACGGTCCTGGACGGGCTTGAGCTCATCGGGGCCGCCGACGAACACCAGGCGCCGCCGGCCGAGCTCGAGCAGGTGCTGCGCGGCGAGATAGCCGCCGAGCTCGTTGTCGACCGAAGCGCTGCAGAAGCGTGACTCGGGAGCGTCGAAGTTGAGCATGACGAGCGGGGTCCTGCCGGTCGCCATCGCCGCGATGGCGGCGAAGTGGTGCTCGTCGTTGAGGGTCATGAGGATCCCTGCGAAGCGCGACTCGGCGAACAGGGTCAGGTAGCGCTCCTCTCGGTCGAGCCGCCCATCGCTGTTGGCGAGCATGAGATTCACGCCGATCAAGTCCGCTGCCCGTTCTGCACCGCGGGCGATGTCGATGAAGAGCGAGTTGCTGAGGTCCGTCACGACGAGCCCGAGGGTCGTGCTCGTTCCTGCTGCGAGCGATCGCGCCAGTCCGTTGGGTACGTAGCTCAGCATCTCCATGGCCCGGACGACCCGGCCTCGCGTCTCCGCCGCCACTCGGTCCGGATGGTTCAGGACGTTCGAGACCGTGCCCTGGGAGACGCCGGCAAGGGATGCGACGTCAGTGATGCCCGCGCGGGTCTCCGGGCTTCCCGGACGGATGTTGCGTTGCACCAGATCTCCCTTGATTGGTCTCGGTCGCGTCACAATAACGCTGTTTTGAAGCGCTTGAAACCCGTCCGCATTAGGGCCGTGGATGTCCACTATTCAATCTTGTTCTACTGCGGTTTCCCGGCTTGATCTGGTGATTTCACGAGGTTACTGTCTCGCCCTGAAGCGCTTCAATGCGCCCACCAAAACATTTCAAGGAGGAAGTGTGATGTTGACGCGTGCACGGAAGCGGACCCAGATCACGTCGATTCTGGGTATCGCTACGGCCGGAGCGTTGCTGCTCTCGGCATGTTCCGGCTCGAGCGGCGATTCCGCGTCCGAGACGAGTGGTTCCAGCAAGGACTTCACCTACCTGTCGTTCGCGGAGAACACGTCGATCCAGGACACGCTGACTGCGCTCTCTACGGGCGCGTGCAGCGATGCGAACGCGGCGGCCAAGCTCACGATCGACAGCACTCCGCAGGCGAGCTACGACCAGACGCTCCAGCTGCGTGCCGGGCAGAACGACCTGCCGTCGCTTCTGGCGAGCGGCAACTCGCCGCAGGTCGCCAAGGACATCCAGTCGTCTGGTGCGCTGGTCGACATCGGTGCGGAGCTCACTGCTGCGGGGCTGGATGACGCGATCATCCCCGCTGCGAAGTCGACGATCGAGTCGCTCTACGACGGCAAGGTGTACGTCCTTCCGACCGAGTTCAACGTCGAGGGCTTCTGGTACAACAAGAAGCTCTTCGCCGACAACGGCATCGAGCTGCCGGCCACGTGGGACGACCTGGTCGCAGCGGCCGACAAGCTCAACGCGGCCGGCGTCCAGCCGTTCTCCGCCGATGGCCAGGACGGCTGGCCGCTGACCCGCCTCGTCGGCAACTACCTGTACCGCAGCCTCGGCGCGGACGCTCTGTCCAAGGTCGCCGACGGAAGCGCGAAGCTGACGGACTCCGCCTATGTCGAGGCGGCGAGCCAGGTCGCCGACCTGGGCGCGAAGGGCTACTTCGGCCCGTCGGTCGGTTCGATCGACTACATGACCGCGGTCAACCAGTTCCTCTCCGGCAAGGCGGCCATGTTCTACATGGGCAGCTGGATCCTCGGGAACTTCAACGACCCCACGGCGAACGTGATCGGGAACGACAACATCGGCTTCATGCCGTTCCCGGCGGTCGAGGGCGGCAAGGGATCGGCCGACGAGCTGGCTGCGAACGTCGGCGTGCCGCTCGCGATGTCGAAGGCGCGCTACGACGACGGCAGCAAGCAGTGGCTCAACTGCATCGCGAAGAACTTCGGTGCTCAGTCCCTCAAGGACCAGGGCGTCATCACCGGGTTCAAGGTCGACGGTGACGTCGGCGAGGTCCCTGCACTGACCCAGTCGGTCCAGGACCAGATCGCGAAGACCAGCAAGACCGTCCTGTGGTTCGAGGCGCTCTTCCCGCCGAAGGCCTCCACGACCAGCCAGACGAACGCCTCGCTCCTGGTCACCGGCGGCATGAGCCCCGAGGACTTCATGAGCAAGGTCCAGGCGGATCTGGACGAGGGCTGAGCTAGCGCCGGGCGCGCTGCTCCTGGCGCCGGCGCTGACGATCTACACGCTGGTCATCCTCGTCCCCGTGTTCTGGTCGTTCGGCTACACGTTCTTCGAAGGCAACGCCATCACGGGCTTCGACTTCGTGGGCCTGCACAACTTTCAGCAGCTCTTCACCGACGGTGACGTGCGCGAGGCCCTGTCGTTCACGGTCCGGTTCGCGATCGTGCTCACGATCGTCCAGGTCGCTCTCGGCTACGGACTGGCCTTGCTCTACGTGTTCGTCCTGCGGCGAGCCTCGAACCTCGTGCGCACGCTCGCGTTCTTCCCGATCGTCCTGCCCACGGTCGCCGTCGGGCTCCTGTTCCAGCAGCTGTTCGAGTCGGCACCGCGTGTCGGCCCCGTCAACCTGTTGCTGAATCTGCTGGGCATTCAGAGCGTGGACTGGTTCGGCTCGAGCACGTCCGCCTTCTGGGTCCTGATCATCATGGAGTCCTGGAGGTCGATGGGCTTCTACGCGATCCTTCTTTACGCCGGCCTGGTGGACATCCCGGAAGACACGCTCGAGGCTGCGCGACTTGACGGCGCGACCGGCGTCGGGCTGGTTCGTCACATCGTCATTCCGCTGTCTTGGCCGGTCCTGCTGTCCGCGATCATCTTCAGCATCAACGGCACGTTGAAGATCTTCGACTCCGTGCTCGCCCTCACCAACGGCGGCCCAGGCAGCAGTACGACGCCCTTGACCATGTACATGTTCCAGACGTCGTTCTCCTACGGACAGTACGGCTACGGCAGCTCGATCGCGTTCCTCCTGACGGTCGTCTGCCTGTCCGTCACCTTGTTCATCTTCCGTTCGGCACGCCGAGATCTGACGAAGGCCTGATCCATGTCCCTCGCTCCCGCACCCACCACCTCGCCGCCCTTGGCCCCGCCGCGCGTCGAACAGCGTCGCCGCGCCCCGAAGAAGCGCCGGATCCGATCCGTCGGCGTCGGCATCGTCTCGGCGATCCTCATCGTCGTTGTCGTCTTCCCGCTCGTGTGGCTCGTGCTGGGGTCGCTCAAGACACAGTCCGAGTTCTTGAACAATGCGGCATTCGCGCTGCCCGAGAACTGGTTGAACTTCGACAACTACACGCGTGCGATCACCGAAGGAAATCTCGGCACGTACGCCAAGAACAGCATTATCGCGGTCGTGCCGTCCCTGTTCCTCACGCTCGCGCTCGGCGTTGCCGCGGGCTTTGCGCTCGAGGTCATGGTGTGGAAGGGGCGCGGCACGGTGCTGTTGCTCTTCTTGGCCGGCATCATGGTCCCAGGTCAGATGATTCTGCTGCCGTTGTTCACCATCTATTTCAAGACCGGTCTGACGGGTTCGCTCTGGCCGCTGGTGATCACCTACACGGCAATCGGCCTGCCGCTCACGGTCTTCATGATGGCGACCTACTTCCGCGCCGTGCCTCGTGAGGTGTTCGAGGCAGCAACGCTCGACGGGGCCAGCATGCTGCGCTCGTTCTTCACGGTCGGGGTGCCCCTCGTCCGGAACGCGGTCTTCACGGTCGCCCTGGTGCAGTTCTTCTTCATCTGGAACGACCTGCTCATCGCGTTGACGTTCACCAACCGGGACGATCTGCGGACCATCCAGGTCGGGCTGCTGAGCTTCCAGGGTCAGTTCGGCCAGGTCGAGTACGGCCCCACCATGGCCGCAATCTGCCTGAACGTCTTCGGCACCCTGCTGATCTACCTCTTCCTCAACCAGCGCATGATGACGGGCCTCACCGCTGGGTCGGTGAAGGGGTGACCACCACGGTCGACGCCGTCCGGATCGAGCATCTCGATCGAGCGATCGGCATCTCCGAGTCCGAGCCGCGTCTCAGCTGGAGGCTGAGCGGGGGGCCGGGAGCAGATCCGATCGCCTACGAGCTCGAGATCGCCCGGGACTGCAGCACGACGAGACGCACCCGCATCGACGGAGCGTCGTCGGTACTCGTCGCCTGGCCCGGGCCGCCGCTGCGATCGCGCGAACGCGCATCCGTTCGCGTGCGCGCACTCTTCGACGACGGCGCGTCGAGCGCGTGGTCGGAGCCGACGCCCGTCGAGCGCGGCCTGGACGCTGCCGATTGGGCCGTCGACTTCGTGTCACCGTCGATCTCTGCGGCTCGGACGGAAGCGCGCCCGGCACATCTCCTGCGAGCCGAGTTCGACGTTCCGGCGACCGTGCGACGAGCGCGTGCGTACGTCGCCGCGCACGGTGTCTACGACCTCGAGGTGAACGGCTCACCCGCCGACGACGCGGTTCTGTCGCCGGGCTGGACCAGCTTTCGGCACCGACTTCGGGCCCAGACCTTCGACCTGGACGACCTGATCACCGCTGGACGCAACGTGCTGGGGATCTGGCTCGCGGATGGGTGGTACCGCGGACGACTCGGCTTCAACGGCGGCCTGTGGGACGTGTACGGCGATGACGTCGCGGTCATGGTCCAGCTCGAGCTCCTCCACGAGGACGGGCGCCTCGAGCGGCTTCCTCTGGACTGGCGGACGGCTTTGTCAGCGATCACCGCCACCGGGTTGTACGAGGGCGAGTCCCACGATGCTCGGCTCCACCCGCATGGCTGGGGTCGGGTGGGTTTCGACCAGAGCGACTGGGCGCCGACGACATGCTTGTCGCGTGGCGCGTTCTCGGCGGAGATCGAGGGGCCTGCGGGTCCGCCGATCCGGCCTGTCGAGCAGCTCGCGCCGGTGACCGTGGAGCGGCGTCCGGGCGGCCGCGTACGCCTGGACTTCGGTCAGAACATCTCCGGTCGCGTGCGGCTGACGGCTACCGCCCCTCGCGGTCACGAGCTCACCGTTCGCCACGCGGAGGTGCTCGAGAACGACGAGCTCTGCGTGCGGCCGCTGCGGACGGCAATCTCGATCGACCACTACACGTTCTGCGGTGAAGGCCCGGAGACCTGGGAACCGCGCTTCACGGTGCACGGCTTCCGCTACGCGGAGATCGACGGGTGGCCCGAAGGCCAGGAGATCGATGTCGTGGCCCGAGTCATCCATTCCGACATGCGCCGCGCTGGGTGGTTCAGCAGCTCGAACCCCCTGCTCGACAAGTTTCACGAGAACGTGGTCTGGAGCATGCGCGACAACTTCGTCGATCTCCCCACGGACTGCCCCCAACGAGACGAAYGGCTGGGCTGGACCGGCGACATCCAAGCCTTCGCGCCCGCGGCGACCTTCCTGTACGAGAGCACCGGCGTGCTTCGAAGCTGGCTCCGCGATCTCGCGGCCGAGCAGAGGGACTTCGGTTCGGTCCGGAACTTCCACCCGTGGCTCGATTGCGGGTTCCCGGCTGATCCCGCCGCCGGGTGGGGCGATGCTGCGGTCCTCGTCCCGTGGACGCTCTACGAGCGGACCGGTGACCTGGGCCTCCTCGAGGAGCAGCTGCCGAGCATGACCGCCTGGGTCGACCAGGTCGACGGGCTCACCGGGGGCACCGGTCTGTGGGCTGGCGGGTTCCAGCTCGGTGACTGGCTCGACCCGCAGGCACCGCCAGACCGACCCGGAGACTCCGCGACAGATCCCTACCTCGTTGCCACCGCCTACCACGCGCACACGGCCGGCCTCACCGCTCGAGCGTGCGACGTCCTCGACCGACCGTCGCTCGCGCAGCGGTATGACGCCATCGCCGAGCGTGCGCGCCGGGCCTTCCGCGACGAGTACGTCACGCAGTCGGGCCGCGTCGTGAGCGACACCGTCACCGCGCTGTCGCTCGCCATCTGCTTCGACCTGCTACCGACGGCCGACCAGAGGGCGGCGGCCGGCAAGCGCCTCGCGGACCTCGTGCGGGAGGGTGACCATCTCATCCGAACCGGGTTCATCGGTACGCCGCTCGTCTGCGACGCACTCGTCGCGACGGGTTCGGTCGACACCGCCTACCACCTGCTCCTGCAGACGAAGAGTCCGTCGTGGTTGTTCCCCGTGACGATGGGTGCGACGACGATCTGGGAGCGCTGGGACAGCATGCTCCCCGACGGCTCCGTCAACCCGGGTGAGATGACGTCGTTCAACCACTACGCGCTCGGCGCTGTCGTCGACTTCCTGCATCGGACGGTCGCGGGGCTCGCTCCGGCCGCTCCGGGATACGAGCGGGTCAGGATCGCGCCACTCCCCGGCGGTGGGCTGACGTATGCGTCGGCCGCCCATCTCTCGCCCCACGGGATGATCACCTGCGCGTGGCGCAGGGACGGGGCCACTCTCGTCGTCCAGGTCGACGTGCCGTTCGGGGTCGAGGCGGACGTCGACTTGCCGGGCGCCTTGCGCACCGTCCGCGTCGGTCGCGGCTCGCACACGTTCCAGACGCCTTACCGCGCAGCTGCCGACGATCCCGCAATGCCGCGGCTGTGGAACATCCACAGTCCGGAGGACCGTCTCGAGATGGCTGAGCTGGGAGTGACCGCATGACCGAGACGACTCCGACCGACGGCGATCTCGTTCGGCACGCAGCGTTGCTCAGCGGCGCCGACATGTCGCACACGCGACCGGACAACGACGTGCGTGCGCTCACCCTGAGCGACGGCCCGAACGGGCTCGCGATGAACTTGCCTGACTGGTCCGGGAAGGTACCTGCCACCTGCTTTCCGGCTCCGGTCGCGCTGGCCGCGACGTGGGACGTCGAGCTGGTCTCCCGGGTGGCCGCCGCAATCGGGCGCGAGGCCCGGGCCGCGGGTGCCGACGTCCTGCTGGGTCCCAGCATCAACATCAAGCGGTCCCCGCTGGGTGGGCGAGGCTTTGAGTACTACTCGGAAGACCCGTTCCTCACGGGTCGGATCGGGGCAGGGTTCGTCACGGGGGTCCAGTCGGCGGGAGTCGGCGCGTGCGTCAAGCACTTCGCGGTCAACAGCCAGGAGACCGACCGCATGAGGGTCAGCGCCGAGGTCAGTGAGCGGGCGCTGCGGGAGATCTACCTCGCGGCGTTCGAGCACATCGTCTCGACCGCTTGCCCGGCGATGGTGATGGCGTCGTACAACCGCGTCAACGGAACCTACGTGACGCAGGATCACCGTCTGCTGACGGAGGTCCTCCGCGATGAGTGGGGCTTCGACGGTGCGATCGTGTCCGACTGGGGTGC
Source organism: Cellulomonas sp. P5_E12 (assembly GCF_054049315.1). Classification (NCBI taxonomy): domain Bacteria; kingdom Bacillati; phylum Actinomycetota; class Actinomycetes; order Micrococcales; family Cellulomonadaceae; genus Cellulomonas; species Cellulomonas sp. P5_E12. The sequence continues at coordinate 202,184 of NZ_JBFUMP010000006.1, forward strand.
GGTCGACGACCGAGTCGAGGCACTCCGTGCAGGCCTGGACCTCGAGATGCCCGGACCCGCAGACGCTTCCCGCCGGCAGATCCTCGCCGCCGTCACCCGCGGTGACCTGGACGCCTCCGTCGTCGTCGACTCAGCCGAACGGCTCCGTCGCCTGGCCCGAACCTGGGGCGCACCGGCGGGGGCGCCGGCCGATCTCGAGGAGCACCACGAGCTCGCGGTGACCGCCTCCGCCGCATCGATCGTCCTGCTGAAGAACGACGATCTCCTGCCGCTGAGAACGACCGGCGGCCAGGTAGCGGTGATCGGTGAGCTCGCGCGAACCCCGCACATCCAGGGCGGCGGAAGCGCGAGCGCGTCAGCCACACAGACGGACACGCCACTGGCCGCTCTCCGTGCAGCGCTCGACCGCCCGGTGGAGTTCTCGGTCGGGTACTCCTCGGACCCGACCGAGCGGGAGGCCCTCGCGAACGAGGCCGTCCGCATCGCCCAGGAGTCCGACGTCGCCGTGGTCTTCCTCGGTCCCGGCGAGGGATCGGAGTCCGAGGGATACGACCGCGCCTCCCTCGAGCTTCCGCCCGAGCAGTGCACCTTGCTCGCGCGAGTTGTGGCGGTCAATGCGCGAACAGTGGTCGTCCTGGACAACGGGGGGATCGTCCTGACATCGCCCTGGTCGGCCGACGTCGGCGCACTCGTGGAGGCGTGGCTTCCGGGACAGGGCGGCGGTACGGCCATCGCTCAGGTGCTGACCGGAGTGGTCAACCCGTCCGGACGCCTCACCGAGACGATCCCCCTTCGCCTGGCAGACACACCCGCGTTCCCGTCCTTCCCTGGCGACGGGGGACGCGTCTTCCACGGCGAGKGCGTGTTCGTCGGCTACCGCGGGTACGACCACGCCGAGCGCGACGTCGCCTTCCCGTTCGGTCACGGGCTCAGCTACACCAGATTCGCCTACGAGGACATCGAGGTGGTCGGCGACGGTGCTCCTTCCGGTGACGTGGTCGTCGAGTTCACGGTCCGCAACGTCGGTGCCGTGGCGGGCGCCGAGGTCTGGCAGGTCTACCTGAAGCCCGAGCGGGGAGTGGCCCAACGGCCGGTCCGGACGCTCGCCGGCTTCGGCAAGGTCGAGCTCGACGCCGGCGGTTCTACGCGAGTCCGGACCACGGTCGTGCCTCGTGAGTTCGCTCGTTGGGACGACCTCCGAGACGGCTGGGTCGTCGATGCCGGCACGTACACGATCGAGGTCGGTGCCTCCTCGCGGGACATCCGGCTACAGAGCGACGTCAGCAGGGTGGCATCCGGCCCTGCGACGAGGCTGACCCCTCGCTCGACGCTGCGAGAATGGCTCACGGATCCGGACGCAGGACCGGCGCTGCTTCGGCTGGCCGCCGCGGTCGATCCGGCAGGTTCGACGGCGGGCTTCCTGTCCAACCCGGTCATCCTGACGATGATCGGCGACCTCCCGATCGAGCGACTCTTCGACGACCCGTCCACGGCACTCGGCCCCGAGCTGCTGGCCAGAGTCTTCGAAGAGGTGCGGCCGTCAGGACGGATCGAGGCCGTGCGCGGCCTCGAGAATCACTGACCTCAACCAGGTGTGCCCCGGCTCGAGCTGCTGCGAGGGATGCCACCACAGCGCCTCGACGAGCGGGATGACTTCAAGGGGGCACGGCACTGTTCGTAGTTGATGTCCCCGCAACAGATGTGGAACGAGACGCTTCTGGACCAACGCAATGCGATCGGTTCCCACGAGGAACTGAGGGATGGCCAAGAAGCTCTCGACGACTATCTGGACGTGGACGTCGACCCCGAGGTTCTCGAGCTGGCGCATCGGGGGAGTGAATGCTGACGACGAGCGGTAGCTGACGACCCAGGGGAGGCGAGCAAGGTCGGCCAACGTGACCTCCTCGCCGACTGTTGGATGGTCGGCGTCGACGATGCATACCCACGTGTCGGTGAACAGGTCGAGGTGGGGCAGACCCGACAGGAAGCCCCGGGGCAAGATCATCGCGTCGGCATCCCGGAGCACTTCTTCCGCTTTTTCGATCAGTTGGGGGGTGTGCGGGTGGAACTCGACACGAATTCCGGGCGCGCGCTCAGCGATGATCTGGCTGACCGCCGTGCCGATCACGCTGAGTGCGTAGTCGGCGACAAGCACACTGAACGCCCGATCCGATCGTGACGGTTGGAAGGTGGGTGCGACGGAGAAGACGCGCTGCACCGACGCCATGGCCGCTCCGGTCCGCTCTCGCAGCTGCTCAGCGAACGGCGTGAGTTCGTGGGCGTTTCCGACCCGCACGAGCAACGGGTCGTCGAAGTGCCGGCGCAGCCGGGCGAGTGATGCACTCAGTGCCGGCTGGCTCAGCCCGAGTTTCGCAGCCGCGTTGGTGACGCTGCGCTCGCGCAGCAACGCGTCCAGCGCAGTCAGAAGATTCAGGTTCAGGTTGGCGATGTTCATCGTTGGCTTTCCGCCGAACGTGCGCCACAGGACTGCGTTGTCGGTGGGGACGCCATGGTTCATCGTAGGAGGCGGCCCCTCGGTGCCCGTCCCGTTGCTGGGCGAAACGAGCTCGAGCGGATGAACGCGGGTCCCAACGACCTCAGGCCCACGAAGTCCGATCCGACGGGCGGGCCCCGCCTGATGCCATCAACCTCTTAGTGCAGTCAGCCCGAGGCGTGGAGCGGCCGCCCCGGTCGTTCGAACCGAGGTCGATGGGGTGGGCATTGCCATGTGCCCCGAGTGGGATTCGAACCCCGCCACACGGGCGAAACGGATACACCGGCGAAGCGGCCGTGGCCCTGGCCTGCGGCTTCGTTGCTCTGTGTTGGCGTTCGTTGGTCTCGATCGGTTGATGCCCCCGCGGGGGACAGGCGGATGTCGCTCTCAGTCCTGGTCGGCAGCCTTGTGCCGTCAGCAGGTGTGCGCCTTTGGCAGCAAGACACGGGTTGGCGTGGGTGATCGGCGAATAGGGTAGTCATCGGGGACTCTTCCGATGGGTTGTGGGGATGAGCCGTGCCGAGGGTGTCGACCCCGGAGACAGGCAGCCGGGTGACCTCGCGGCGCCGTCGCCGCATGAGCCGTCAGGTAGCCACCGGCTGCTCCATCTCCTTGGGGCGCTGATTGTCGGGGTAGTTCTTCCTGCCGTGCTGGTCGGTGCGTTGGTGGGCGAGTTGGGCGTGTCGGCGTTGTTCACGGGCGTGGTGTGGGGCGCGGTGGGGGCCAAGCTCGCGGGCACACGCCGGATGGTTTACGTGACGCCCTTGGTCGGGGTCGCGGCCGGGCTGGGCGCGTACACCGCGTACGGCTGGTGGTGGGTTGCTCTGCTGACGGCGACCGGCGTCCTCGCCGGTGTGGGGTACCGGTTCGGCTGGTTCGCCCCGCTGCTGATGGTTCCCTACGCCGCCACCTTCGTGACGCCTGTGCACACCGCTACGACCGCCGTCACCTTCGGAGCAATCGTCGCGGTCGGCACCGCATACGGCGTCGTGATCATGCGCCGTTTCGGTGCGCCGGCGGTGGTCGAGGGCGACCGATACTCGCTGCCGGTCACCGCCATCATCGCGCTCTGCTTCGGCGCGGCCCTGGGTGGCGCCGCAGCTCTCGGGGTTGCTCTGTCGTGGACCGAGCCGTATTGGGTGCCCGAGCCGATCCTCGTCCTTGTCATGTACCTGCTCATGGGACACCGCGAGCGTATTCGGGAGAAGGCGCTCGGCACGGCTGTCGGCGCGGCTGCCGCCGTGGTCGTAGCCATCCTCGGCCTGCCCCCGTGGGCCCAGGCCACGCTCGCCGTTGTCGCGTTCCTTCTCGCGGTGATGCAGCGCGCGACGTACTGGCTGATGTACGGCCTGTACACGTTCTCGCTGGTGCTTTTCCTTGCCTCGCCCGGGGACGTCGGGTTCGAGGCCGAGGAACGCGGGTTCCAGATCCTCGCGGGCATCGCACTATTGATCATCGGTCTAGCCGTGCTGCATCCCATCGCGGGCATGCTTGCCAGGCGATACCCACAACCAGAACTGGCAAGCACCGCGGCGGGTGCCTGATCGACTGACTCACCGACCACTCACATGTGCGCCCCGCCGGCGACGACCTGCGTCGTGGGAGGAGTGACCCCCCTGCCGTCGTCGAGCGAGCGCACCCCGGCCGCACGGCGAACGCTCGCGAACGGCATCGGCCGTTCACACGCTGGAACCATCGTGACGTTCTGATCGGGCACGTCTTGGGCACGACAGCACGAAGGCCCCTCGAAGGGACATGCGGTGATACTGGCTCCCCCGACTGGACTCGAACCAGCGTCCGCCTGAGCCTCGCCGCGCGGGTACGCGGCCGCGTGACTGCCGTGTCGGGTCGATCACGACCGTCGAGTGCATCGTCTATCCCCGTCTGTGGGTCCATATCCCACTCGGGTTACGCCTCTGACCTTCGATGGTGTCTCGCCGTGTCCCCACGGGTTGTCCCCGCTGCTCGAGCTGTCGGTGATGCGGTGGTCATCCCCTGGGCGCGGACTCGATCAGCGTGGCCCAGCGGCGGGCGCCCGTGCCGGTGTCCGAGTAGGTGCGTGGAGCTTGGGCATCGGCTACTTGCGGCCGGAGAGGTGGCCGTTGCAGGCGACGCCCGGGTTGAAGCCCGCAGCTTTGATGTCGGCGATGCTGGTGAAGTCGGGACCGAGAAGACCGGCCTTGACCGCTGCGAGCGTGTGGCCGAACGACTGCGGCGTGGCACCCGGACCGGCAGGCTGGCCGGGATAGTCGCCCCCGTCCTCGAGGCCGGAGAAGGAGCACTCCGAGTTTGCGTGCAGGGTGCCGAGGCCTTCAGCGCCAGACGGCTGGCCGTTGCCGTTGATCTCACCGGCACTGGCCATCGAGGAACCGACGAACAGCAGACCGGCAGCGGCGGGTAGGGCGAGGAGACGATACAAGCGCGACATTGGGCTTCCTTTCTGAGGTATCCGAACGGCACGACGAATATACGCCGAACCGGACAAATCAGCCCATAGCGGTCGGGTGATGATGCTCCTTCCCACGACCTCGAACCTGGTGTACCGGGACGGTCGGGGCCGCTGGGATGTGGATACGCGCCCTCGAGCTGTCGCACGACGGGGCGATCCCGGTCGAGCCGGCGCCTCGCTGTAGGAGTTCGGCCCGCAGGTGCCGAAGCGATGGTCGCGCTGACGACGGCTCGCTCGCGCGCCATCGTCAGTGGCGGCCCACCCGTCCGGACCAGAACGACGATCTTCGCGCACGTGCCTCGCCGCGTCGCGAACGGCTGTGTATCGCCCACGTCGACCAGCGGCAGTGATCGACGTACGGTCGCCTATGACACGTATATGACACGCCGAAGCGTATGACCAGGTCAGACGTGTGCCCCGAGTGGGAATCGAACCCCACCAGACGGCCGAATCGGACACGAGGGCGACCGTGCCGCGGCCGTGACCTGCGGTTTCTTCGGTTCGTGTTGGTCTTCGTTGGTCTCGATTGTTCGCCGTTGTCCCCGCGGGGAAAGGTGACCCTGGTCCGTTCGGCGCTAGTTCTCTGGGGATCGGGCTGACGCTGAGTGCGATCGTCGCGACGCTCCGAGCACCTCGGCGACGTCGTCCTCGATCGCGACTCGAGGCGAGGGGGATTGCGACGTCACCGTCGCGAGCTCGACGAGCCGCTCGACCTGTCGCGCGGTGAATCGGATGCGTCGACCGCCGACGCGCAGGTGTTCGAAGCGACCCAGCCGCACCTGCTCGCGGACCCACCACCCGGAGGTGCCGAGCACAGCGGCGACCTGCTCTGGGCTGGCTGTTGTCGCAGCATCAAGATCGATGTGGTCCTTCTTGCGTCCTCCCGTGGATCGTCGTCACGAGCAGGTGTGCGACGGCAACCCCAAGACGCGATGCTGACCCGCCCGGCCGAGCGATCTAGCGGGCACGGGGGAGTGCGGAGGACCATCCACCGTCGAGGCGATTGGCGTCGGTCACACCGCGCTTCGCATGACGTCGCTGATCGACTTCACGCCGCCGTGTGCCGTCAACCCTCCATCGACGGGGATCTCGGCTCCGGTGATGGAGGAGGCCTCGTCGCTGAGGAGGAACGTGACCAGCGGGTGACGCAACCCAGATCACCGCGGAGGCGGACGCGGTCGCCTGACGGACGACGGCGGGGGCGCTCCGGTGGCGAGAGCGCCGACGGGTGAACCTGGACGCCCTGTGCGGGCGAGCCGAAGCCGCGCCCCCGCCGCCAGCCGCTGGAGTCGTTCTCGCGTCGAGGGATGACCGCTTTCGCTCAACCGTCGGCGCCTTGCTTGTCCCTTGTGCCTACCCGTCGCCGTGAGGCGAGCGGCYGCGGCGCCTGTTGGTCCGGGCGCAGTGGCGAGCACGCTCGCTGCGTGATGTCCTCGACGCAATCGACAAGCAGGAGGCTCGATCATGCAGTACCGCACTCTTGGCACGAGCGGCACGGTCGTATCCACCCAATGCCTCGGCACGATGACGTTCGGCGCCGAGGCGGACGAGACGGTGTCGGGCCAGATCCTCACGACTTTCGTCGAGCGCGGCGGCACGTTCGTCGACACCGCCGACGTCTACTCCCGCGGGGGCTCAGAGGAGATCCTTGGGCGCTGGCTCGCCTCCCACCCGACGGACGCCCGGCAGCTGGTCGTGGCGACCAAGGGGCGGTTTCCCATGGGCGACGGCCCGAACGACGTCGGCTTGTCCCGGCGCCACCTTCGGGACGCGCTGAACGCCTCCCTGCGCCGGCTCGGCGTCGAGCACATCGACCTGTACCAGATGCACGCCTGGGACGCGCTCACCCCGGTCGAGGAGACTTTCGGGTTCCTTGACTCGGCCGTGGCCGCCGGGAAGATCTCGTACTACGGGTTCTCCAACTACCTTGGGTGGCAGCTCACGAAGGCCGTCCACGTGGCTCGGGCACACCGCTGGTCGGCACCCGTGACGCTCCAGCCTCAGTACAACCTGCTGGTGCGTGGCATTGAGCACGAGGTCGTGCCCGCGGCCCTCGACGCAGGTCTCGGCCTCCTGCCCTGGTCACCGTTGGCCGGCGGCTGGCTCACGGGCAAGTACGAGCGGGACGTCCCACCGCGCGGCGCCACACGGCTGGGCGAGGACCCCGCCCGAGGTATGGAGGCCTGGGAGGCGCGCAACGCCGACGAGCGGACGTGGCGCGTCATCGACGCCCTCCGTGAGGTCGCCGACGACCGCGACGCGACGATGTCCCAGGTCGCCCTGGCGTGGCTTGCGAGTCGCCCGGCAGTCACCTCCGTCATCCTCGGGGCTCGCACCACCGAGCAGCTTGTCGACAACATGGCGGCCGCCGACCTGCAGCTGACCGGCGACGACCTCGAACGGCTGACCGACGCCAGCGCGCCCAGGATCGACGAATATCCGTACGGCGCGGCGGGGGTGGCGCAACGCCACCGCAGCCTCGCGGGGGGCCGCGGATAGCGAGTACGCACGCGTGCCGTCGTCGCGACGCAGCTCAGCTCGGGGGTGCGCGGCTCGCCGCGCACAGAAAGCCCACGCGTTGCGGCGTGCCCGGTCGAGTGCGCGATCCGACAAGGAACGTCGCGGTGACTGGTGCGGGTCGAGCTCCCGATAGCGCTCGGCGCCTAGGTTCGGTCACGCGCGATCTGGTTGCGCCGTTCTTCCTCTCGCTTCGAGTAGGCGGCCGCTCGGATCGGCTCGTCGGATTCCAGGCTCGAGCCCGGGCCGCCGCCGACCGTCGCTGCCGATGCGACGAACCAGGTCAGCACGAACAAGTCGGCATAGCCTCGTGGCGCGTCGAGATAGCCGCCCAGCACGGCGGGGTCGAGGAGAACAGCGCCCGCGCCAGGTTCACCACGTAGAGCGCGAGATAGGCGATGAGCACGCCGGCGGTCAGCGTCACCAGGGTCGACAGGTTGTAGAGACGGGATCTCTCACGGGCTTGGGCGGAGTCGTCGTCGGGTCGGTCCCACAACTCGCCGTCGACGACGAGCCAGCCGGCGACGAGCGTGATGGAGACGATCATCGCCACCACAAGCGCCACCCCGACAGCGAACCGGCCAGGAGCCAGACGGTGGAGTTGATCGTGGCGACTGCTCCGGTCGCGAGTGCGGCGACGAGCGCGGACTTGAGCCCGGGCACCAGGAGCCAGGGGCGATTGGCCAGGACCATTCCCCACAGCACGCGCCAGCGCCCCCCGAGGTGCGAGAGCGGGACGCGCTGCTCGGACGGTGGTGTCTGGTCTGTCATGCCGCTGATGAGCGTGCGCACCGCGCGATGGCTTCGCGCATGCACCCGGAACCCGCCGAGCGCCGGAAGAGACAACACCGCGGTGCGTTGCCGGGAGTCGGTCTTGATCAGCAGATACCGACCGTCGTCATCGCGAAGAGGAAGTTCGGTCAGGCCGACCACCAGGTCCCATCGGCGCTCGCGCGCCTGATCCTGGAGTCGCGGGTCGGGTAGCGCCCTAATCATCCTTAACGGCCGCCCTGCCCGACCGGACCGGCTCACTCTGAGTTCGCCGCCGCACCCAGCTACAGCCGCGCTCATTCCTCGCATGCCGGGGCGTACGGCCGAGCCCCGAGGAGCTCCGCCCATTCCTGCTGGGTGAGTACGCGTCCGGCGATCTCGCACGCGCGTTCCGCCCACGCCGCCGGCTCGGCGACGACGACCTGCCAACGCCCATCGGACTGTTCGTGCGCGACGGTGCGTTCATCGAGCTCGGCGGGTGCGCGGCCCTGTTGGCGCAGGTCGCTGCGAAAGGCCGCCGACCAGTCTCCGAAGTCCGACGTGATGATCGCGCCGTCCGCTCCGGCGGTCACCAGCTCGCCGGTCGGTCGGAACTCGACCGCGGTGACCTCGCCGTCATGATCCCGGAGCGTCTCCGCGATCTCGCCGGTCGCGTTGCTCGCCACGACGACCTCGTTGCCGGCGGCGATGGCGAGCTGAGTGCCGTCTGGGCTGAAGTCGGCCACCGACGGAAAGGACGACAGCGTGACGGTGATGGGTGCTGCGAGCCCCGCGGAGTCGACGATGCGCACCGCCCGCGAGCCATCGCGGACGGCGATGTGGCGGCCATCCGCACTGACGGCGAGAATCCCGGTGCCGGGGATCCGGCGGAGCTCCTTGCCCGATGCCGTGTCGAGTACGACGGTCGGTCCGAACCCGCTGGCGTAGATGCGTGAGCCGTCCGGTGAGAACTTCACCGCACTGTATTGCCAGGCCGGACCGGGCAAGGCCTGACCGGGCGTGGAGGTCGGATCGGAACTGGTCACGCCGAGATCCAGGACTATCGGGCCGGTCGGGTCTCCCGCTCCGACTCGCCACAGGGCGATGCTCACGGGCGACTCAGGCTGCTGTGACGCCGCGAGCGCTGCGAACAGGGATCCGTCGGCCGAGTACTCGACGTCAATCGCGGTCCCGCCCATCCCCTCGTAGGTTGCCACGGCGGAGCGGCCCTGCTCTGCGAGATCGAGCGTTCCCGTTCGCCGAGCACAGCGGGCGTCGGTACAGGGGTCGGATGTCTCGCTGAACGCGACGGCCCCGGAGACGGGATCGACGGCCGATGCCAGCATCATCTTCAAGAACGGGGAGTACTCGCCGAGCTGCGATCTGTCGTCGAGGTCGAACAGGCGCAGGTCGTGGTCGCTGTCGATCACCGCTGCCCGGGTCCCGTCCTCCGCGAGAGACATGCTCGCGGCGCCGACTCCGTCTTCCGGGATGCGGATGATGCTCGTCAGACGGGGTGCGCGGGAGATGACGCGTACGAGGTTGACGCGTGTGTCGGAATCGTCCCAGATGTGGATGGCTTCAACGGCGAGCAGCAGCGCGCGGTCGAAGTCCGGCTCCTCCAGCGCAAGGCCAGCGACCCGCCGGGCCTCTGCGACCGTGTCGCGCTCGCTTGCGAGGTTCGCCTGGAAACTGGCAACGAGGCTCGCCGTCACCGCAAAGACCGCGAGCGCGGCCGCGCCCACGGACACCCAGGAGAGTCGCCGCACCATGCGGCGCTCCTTGCGAAGCTGGTTCTGCGCGGCAGCGAGTCCTGCGGTCTCATTCGCCGCGGAGGCATCGAGGAACTCTCCTTCGACCGCCGTGAGCGCGGGACCGGCCGTGTCCCGCCAGTGCTGGGCGGTCGTCAGTCGGCTGCCGCGGTAGAGCTCGCTGTCGGGTCGTTCCATCGCATCCCAGGCCGCAGCCGCGGAGCCGAGGTGTCGCATGATGCGCTGGCCCTCGACATCATCGGCGAGCCATTCCTTCAATCGTGGCCATTCCCGTGCGAGTGCTTCGTGCGACAGCTGCACGGACTCTTCATCGGTGGTGAGCAGGCGTGCGTCGGCCAACCGGTCGACGATCTTCGCATGGGCGTCGTCGATGGCGATCCGGGTGCGCTCGACCCGGCGAGAAATCACCGCGCCGTCTGCGGAGGATTCGACGAGCCGGAGGAGGATGTCGCGCAGCAGCCGCGCGCCGCCCTCCGACAGTGTCGCGAAGACCTCTTCCGCGGTCTTCGCGACGGCACCGTCGATCTCTCCAGATCCGCGGTAGCCCTCGACGGTCAGAACGCGGCCCTCACGTCGGGACCACACCTGGCGCAGGGCGTGGGAGAGCAGCGGAAGGGTCCGCCCGTCGGCGTCGCGGACCAGGATCTCGACGAGGCCCGGCTCCAAGATGAGTCCGGACTGCTCCGCGGGCTTCTCGATCACGGTCCGCAACCCGTCGGGGCCGAGCGCAGAGAGCATCAGCATGTGCGACTGAATGATCTGGGCGAAGCCTTCGCGATCGGCCAGGTCTCCGAGACGGTCGGCGCGGATCGTCACGACGAGCGAGCCGCGGAACACCATGCGCGACAGGGCGTCGAAGAACTGCCGCACCTCGGCGGGGTCGGCCACGGCGAACGCCTGCTCGCACTGATCGACGATGAGCAGCGACTCCCCGGCAGGAAGATCGAGATTGCGAAGAGCATCGACCGGGTGCTCGCCGGGCGTCACGACGGCGACCTGGACGCCGCGCGCAAGGAACTGCGCACCGATCCCCGCCCTGACGAATGAGGACTTTCCGACGCCCGATGAGCCCGCGACGAGCAGCACGCCGTGCTCCTCGAGCGCCCGCAGTGCCCCGGACAGCTCCTGCTCGCGACCGAAGTACCGTTCTGCGTCACCCGTGCCCGCGGGAGGCAGGCCGAAGTACGGACACTGCGGGTTCGCGGTTCGGAGCACGTGGTCGGACAGCAGCGCGGGATCCTGGCGAAGGATTGCCTGCTCCAGCCCGGCGAGCTCCGTGCACGGATCCAGACCGAGCTCGGCAGCGAGCAGCCCCCGCGCCCTTCGGACGGTGGCGAGCGCGTCCGCTTGCCGGCCCTGCCGGTACTGCGCCACGCTCAACAGGACCCAGCGCCGCTCGCGCAGCGGTGCCTCGGCGACGCGGGCGCGCGCCAACGCGGTCACCTCGTGAACCTCACCTGCCTGGAGCCGCGCGTCCAGGAGCAGCTCCTCGACGCCGAGACGTATCTCCTCGAGGCAGCCGGACGCGATCCTCGCTGGCTCCCAGTCGGGGAGCTCGATGAAGGGTTCGCCCCGCCACAGTGCGAGAGCCTCCGAGAACGTGTGCGCAGCACGCTCGGGCTCACCGAGCTCCAGCTGCTGCGTACCCCGCGTGACGAGTCGTTCGAATTGCTCGGCGTCGACCTCGACGTGCTCCGCGACGAGTCGGTACCCGTGAGCGGTGGTTTCGATCCGCGCCGGCGCGATAAGTCGGCGCAACCGCATGATGCTCCCCGGGACGATATGCGACCACGACGGGGGCGGGTCGTCGCCCCACAGTGCCGCCGCGAGGGATGCGGCCGACAATGGCGCACCCAGGCGGACCGTGAGCGCAGCCATCACCGCACGATCGCGCGGAGCCAGTAGAACCCGGCCGTCGTCGAGCGTCAGTGCTCCCAGAACGTGCACCTCCATGACGCCACCGTGACCCCGACTCCAACATCGGTCAAGACGGCTGATATCGGGCCGATACACACCCGATGGGCGCCGTTATCCTGCTGATACACGCTCGTCCTTGACTGATCGAGCAGCCCCGGCGCTGCATGGATCGAAGGAAAGGACGCGGACATGTGGACATCAACCCGGCGCTCCCGCGCCGCTCACGCGACACGCTCGCGGCGGGTGGGTGTTGCCGTCGGTTTGCTGGCGTGCTTCGGCCTCGCCGCGTGCACCGCGACCGAACCGCCGTCCCCGGCATCGACCGCGGAGGTTGACACGATCGCACCGTTCCCGCAGAGCGGCTTCATCGACCCTGGCACCTACCTCGTCACCGGCTATCCGGTGCCCTTCGAGATCACCGTCTCAGACGGCTGGGAGACCTTCGACGGCGCGAGCCTGGGCAAGGACGACCCAGATCTCGACCCGAATACATGGGATGTCGCCCTGTTGTTTTACCCCGTCACCTATGTCCCGACGGACGCATGCGCCTGGAGGGGCGCGCTCGTCCAGATCGATCCGACGGCTGAAGCGTTCGTCGAGGCGATGACGGCACAGGCGTCAACGGTAAGCACCCCTGCCGTCGAGGTCATGGTCGGCGACTACTCCGGCTTCGAGTTCGACTACGCCGCCGAGAGCGACGTCGACGTCCGCGACTGCGACTTCGCCAAGTTGTGCATCTACTCGGATTTCGCGGAGGACTGCAACGGAAGCTCGTTCGACACTGGGAGTGTGGACGAGCGCCAAACCTACCGAGCGGTCGACCTGAACGGCGAGCGCGCCGTGATCGCGATGGGATCCGACGGCTCGATCAATCCGGCGCTGACGAAAGAGGCACGCGCCATCTTCGACTCGATCGAGTTCGTCAGACCCGACGAGTGACGGTCGGCCCAGTCCTCGCCGTCAGCGGTGAGCCTGCCGTCGACGTGATGCGGACTCCGTGCGGCGTGGGGTCGAACAGTTTCGATGCGCTACTCGCTGCGAGGGATCACACACGGAGTGCGAGTGCGGTACGGCCGGGGGGAAGTCCGATGGTGGCGAAGCGATCCGCAAGGCGGAACCGGGTGGTCAGGATGGCCGACGTCGAGCTCGTCGAACCTCCCGACGCGTCGGCCGCGCCTCTCGATCGGCGTCGCCGGCGCCGCGGGACGGTTTGGCTCTGGTCGGCAGCAGTCGTCGGTGCGGCGGCCGTCGTGATCGTCACTCCGGGCCGGCTGGGCCTCACCACGCCGCCCGACGTGCCCGAGGACTACGTGCTCGCACAGGACTACGTGCTCGCACTGGAGTCGGTCGGTGCGGACGCCGATGAGCCGATCGACAGGCACGGCACCCTCAACGCGCTGGATCTCAGTGCCGATGAGATGCGGCGCTATGAGGACGTGGGGGGCCTCAGTGTCTGGAGCGGAGAGTCTCGAAACGGCACGACGTGCCTGCTCGTGGCCCACCCCGTCCAGGGGCTCAGGGAGGGGATTGGTGCCGAAGCGTGTTCGCGCAAAGGCCTCGACCCCATCGCTGAGCTGGGGCCGTTGTACGGCTTCGACGTGCTTCCCCCCGGAGTCTTCGCCGGCCTGCCGAACGGCAGTGTCATCCGGTTCACGCTCGAGGGCGACCACGTCAACGTCTACGTGCGCGCCACTGATCCGGTCCAGGGCTCGAGCAGTCAGCCCGGCTGGTCCGACGAAAGGACACGCAGATGGACGAGTCGACAAGCCCGATGAACGGCCGTGAGCACGATCCGACGGCGCCCGATGCCATGGGCGGCCAGCCCCCGACGGAGGGCGGACAAGCCGACGGGCCGGCACCGGGCGGGGCTGTGAATCCGTCGCACGCTGCTGCGCTCGAAACCACGCCACGAGATCCACACAACGGGCGTGTGCGACGTGTCCTGCCATGGGGCATCGCCGCGGTTGCAGTGCTGGTGGCGGCCATCGCCGTCGGTGTTCTCGCCGTCAACGAGTCGAGTGAGCCCGTACCGGTGGCACAGCTCACACCGCAGGCCGATCCCGACCAGGGGGCCATTCCTCTCGACGACGAGGCCGCCACGACCATGGGCGGCGTGACGGACGCCGACTTCGTCTCTTACGGCTCGTACGGCGAGCTGCAGATTTGGAGCACGACGACGCCGGAGGCGAAGCCGTGCCTCGCGATAGTCGCGGAAAATCGCATCATCATGGTCCGCTGCTCAGCACCGTCGCTCGACCCCGTCGCCGATCTCGACTTCCCGCCCGACATGTTCCCACCCGCGCCGTCCGGTGACCCGACCTCACAGGTCCGGTTCGTGCTCCACGATGGGCTGGTCGACGTGTACCTGGCACCGAATCCTGAGGGCGGGTTCTACTGACACCAGTGGCGTGAATCGTCTTCCGGCCCGATCGGGACCGCCGAGACGCTCCTGGCGGCGACATCTGTGATGGGCGCGCCAATCAACGTGCACGGTATCGCTGGCCCGCGGTGGCGGTAACACGGCAGTATCGCCCCCTCACCGTATGGCCCGCTCACGGACCTGTGGCTCCTGGGGCAGTGGGGTCCGCGCGTCATCCGGTGGTCACAGGGCGTGTGGACCAGCCCCACCTACGTGCCGCCACATGGCACTCAGTGAACCGGCCAGTTCCGGATCGCCCCGCCGGGCCTCACTCAGGCGGCGATGTGGTCGCCTTCGGAGTCCCGATGACCCGTCCGTCCGCGGAGCGCCCGTAGTCGGTTGTCGCCTGGTTCACCTCCGCTTCCAGGTGGTCCAGGTCGCTCTGGCAATCGGGGCAAGTGACACCCACGATGGCCCCGGCCTCCAGCGTGGCGTTCCATCGGTCCGCATCGGCGTCAGTCAGGTCGAAGGCATCTCCCGCACCACAGGCCAACAGGCAAACTCATCGGAACCCTCCAGGGGGTGCCGGATGTTCGGGTGGTCAGGCCCTCCGGGCCGACGGTGTCGCGGTCATGGCCGCACGATAGCCACACCCGCCCGGGGTCCGCGACGCGGCTTGCCCTCAGGCCCGAACCTCTGTCCCGCCCACACCCCAGCAGACGGACGCCCCTCCGCGGCCGCCAGGGCGCACAGGCCCAGCACCGGGCAGGACCGGCACCTGCGTTTCGCCTCCCGCAGGTCCGCCTGCGATGTACTGATCCAGCCCGGGTCCCCCACGCACGGGGCACCCTGGGCGGCCGCCTCCCTGTGCAGATGGACAGGACGGAGGCCGTGGCCACGATGCGGCGTGCGGTCTACAAGGCGACATGCGTAACAGGCTGTTCACGCGCGAGGGCCGCGACGGAAACACCCCGCTGTATACCGTTTCGACATCAGGTCGCCCGACGGATCGGAACCGCAACCCATGCATGCAGTGCTTGCCAGCCCGCTGCTCGATGCGGCGTCGAGTCCGCTCGACGCTCGTCAGCGGGCGGTCGTGGACCAGGTGTCCGCCGCCGAGCGGGCGCACATCCTGGCGCTGCCGAGTGACGACCCGCTGGATCCGAAGCGCCGAGCGCGGGTCGAGCTGACCGGGCCGGAGCTGTTCGGGCAGGCGGAGGCGGTCGAGGCAACTCTCACGCACAACGCCGACGCGCTTCGCGAGGTGAAGCGGCTTCTGACCGGCGTGAACCTGGTCTACCTCGTCGGCGCCGGCGACTCGCTCGCCGTGATGGACGCCTCGCGGGTTGCGCTGCAGGACAGCCTCGGGGTTCCGTGCATCCCGATCCAGAGCCTCGAGCTCGCGTACTACGGGCGGGGGATCCTCGGGCCGAATGTCGCGGTGATCGCGCTGTCGAGCTCGGGGGAGACGACGCGGACGGTCGAGGCGGTTCTAGTCGCGCAGAACGCTGGGGCGCGGACCGTGGCGCTGACCAACACCGCCGGGTCGACGTTGGAGCGCGAGGCGAATCTCAGCCTGCTGGTGCGGGCGACGCGCAAGGGATGGCCGACGCAGTCGTCAACGGCCGCGCTCGCACTGATGCTGGCGCTGGCGGGCCAGAAGATCGACACCGGGCTAATGCAGGCCGTTCTCGACACGACCAGCGGCCAGATCGCTGCCATCGCCGAGCGGGAGGTCGGGGCCCAGATGGTGCTGTTCAGCGGCGGCGGACCGAGTGCGGCGGCGGCGGTCGTCGGTGCGGCGAAGGTCAAAGAATGCACGCCGGTGCACGCGCTGGCCATCCAGGTCGAGGAGTACCACCACTACAACTCGCAGAAGGCCGGCGAGCCGCTGCTGCTTATCGCGCCGTCCGGGCCGACCGTGCCGCGTGCCGTCGACACCGGCACCGACGCGCGCCGCTGGGGCGGGCGGCTGTACGTGGTCACCACGCAGGGCGAGACGGCGTTCGACAGGATGGCCGACGACATCGTCTTCCTCCCGCCCGTCGACGAGGCTCTCAGCGCGTTGCTGACCTTCCTCCCCGCGCAGCTGCTTGGGTACCACCTGGGCCTCGCGGGTTTTCGGGCGGCGGCAGACCGTGACTGAACAGCGGCCTCTGAACCTCGTCTGCGTCGGGAACCTCACTGTCGACCAGGCCGTGATCGCCAGGCGCAGCAGCCTCGGGATGGGTGGCGACGCCCTCTACGCCGGGCTCGCGGCTCGATTGGCAGGGGCTCGCGTCAAGGTCGTCGCGCCGATCGGGAACGACGCGCCCGACGAGCTGAGAGCAGCTGTCGCGCTCACCGGCACCGATCCCGAGGGCCTGCCGCATCGCGACGAACCAACGGTTCGCAACCGCATCGACTACGCCGCCGACGGCTCCCGCCGATGGACCCTGGAGACCGGCGACGAGCACTTCGAGCGGATGTCGATCCATCCACACGACGTCGACCAGAACGCCCTGACCGCTGACGCCATCCTCCTGTCAGCCATGGGTCTGCACGCGCAGCTCGAGGTGGCGCAGTGGCTCGTCGGAAGGACGAGGGCGACGGTCTACTTCGACCCGCAGGAGGATTACGTCGCAGGCAACGAGGGGAGCCTGCTCGACGCTGTCGCCGCATGTGACGTGTTCCTGCCCAGCGAGGTCGAGGCGTGCGCGCTGGCCGGCACAACC
The DNA here is from genome assembly GCF_054049315.1 of Cellulomonas sp. P5_E12. Lineage (NCBI taxonomy): Bacteria > Bacillati > Actinomycetota > Actinomycetes > Micrococcales > Cellulomonadaceae > Cellulomonas > Cellulomonas sp. P5_E12. The sequence continues at coordinate 219,156 of NZ_JBFUMP010000006.1, forward strand.
GACCCCGTGGCCGCGGCCCGGTTCTTCCTCACCCGCGGGCCTGGCGTCGTCGTCGTGAAGCTTGCCGAGCGCGGGTGTGTCGTGGTCACCGCGGACGAGTCGGTGCACGTGCCGGCGGACGTGGTCGAACCCGTGGACAGCACGGGTGCCGGCGACGCGTTCTGCGGGGCGTTCGCCGCCGTGCACCTGCGCGTCGGGGCGGTCGAGGCAGCCAGGTTCGCGACGGGTATCGCGCGGACCGCGGTCCTAGGCGTGGGAGTCGACGGGCTGGTCCGGGCACTCCGCGAGAAGGCGAGTGCCGCATGAACATCACCGTGATCAACCCGAACACGTCCGAGGCCCTCACCAGAACGATCGTCGAGGCGGCCCGGAAGGCGACGACGCACACGGTCACGGGAGCGAAGCCGTCCCACGGCGTGCTGTCCGTCGAGAGTCACGCCGAGGAGGCGTGGGCCGCGCTCGGCGTCGTCGAGCAGGTGCAGCAGCACGACGCCACCACCGATGCGTTCGTCATCGCGTGCTTCGGGGACACCGGCGTGACCGCCGCCCGCGAGGTCGCCACCGGGCCGGTCGTCGGGATGACCGAGGCCGCGCTCATCACCGCCGCGCTGCTCGGGCACCGGATCGCCGTGATCACCATGCCGCCGCGGACGATCGTGCACTCGGAGCGCGTGGTGCGGGACCTCGGGCTCGGGCACCGCGTGACGGTGACCGCCGTCGATGCGGCCGTCGCCGAGCTCGAAGAGGGCAGCGCGGGCGTGCTCGACGCGTTCATCGACAAGGGGAACGAAGCAAAGCAACAGGGCGCCGAGGTCGTCGTTCTCGGCTGCGCGGGCCTCGCGGACCTCGTCGACCCCCTGACCGCAGCGCTCGACGTCCCGGTGGTCGAGGGCGTCGCAGCGGCGGTCGTGCTGGCCGCGGGGCTCGTCGCACAAGGTCTCGGCACATCCCGAGCTAGCTCGTTCGGGCGCGTCACCACTCCGCACGTCGCGGAGGTCTGGCGATGAGCCTCCTGTTCACCGACGTCCTCGTGTACGACCGGTCGGTGCCCGCGGGCTACGTCGGCCCGACCGACGTCCTGGTCGAGGGCAACGCGATCGTCGCCATTGGTCCCCGACTGCGTGAGTCCGGACCGAGCGCGTCCGTCCAGACGAACGCGCTCGGCACAGAGGTACGCGCTCGGGCGGAAGGAGCGGACCGGGTCATTCGCGGCGACGGGCATCGGCTGCTGCTGCCGGGGCTCGTCAATGCGCACTTCCACTCGCCCGCGAACCACTTGCGTGGCTCTGTCAGGAGCCTGCCGCTCGAGCTGTTCATGCTTCAGGAGTCGCCGGCGGACCCGTCGCTGACCCCGACGCCGCACGAGGCGTACGTGCGCACCATGCTCGCCGCGGTCGAGATGCTCCAGCGCGGAATCACCAGCGTGCAGGACGACGCGTTCCTCATGCCGACGCCCGAGCCCGAGATCATCGACGCCGTCGGGCAGGCCTACGAAGACTCCGGCATCCGCGCGACGCTAGCCCTGGACCAGCCCGAGCTGCCCGAGAAGGACAAGCTCCCGTTCATCTCCGACGACGCCCCGGAGCTGACCGACTACCTGGCCCAAGGACCCGCGGCGGGTGCCGACGAGCTCCTGGCCGCCTACGACCACCTCATCAGCCGCTGGCACCAGAAGGCGGACGGTCGGATCAGGGCCGCTGTCTCGGTGTCCGCACCTCAGCGGGTCAGCCCGGCGTACTTCGCGTCGCTTCAACAGCTGGCGGAGCAGCACGACCTCGCGGTCTACGCGCACATGCTCGAGACCAGGACGCAGGCCGCCCTCACCCAGCACCCGCGGTTCCACGGGCTGTCGCTCGTCGCGTACACCGACGAGCTCGGCCTGCTCACCGAGCGCACGAACGTCATCCACGCGGTCTGGGTGTCCGACGACGACCTGGACCGGATCGCCGCCGCGAAGAGCACCATCGCCCACAACCCCGTGAGCAACCTGCGCCTCGGCAGCGGCGTCATGCCCTGGCGCGACGTCCTGGAGCGTGGGATCCCCGTCGCGCTGGGCACCGACGAGGCGATCTGCGACGACACGGTGAACATCTGGACCGTCGCCAAGACCGCGGGCCTGATCCACAACGTGTCCGGTCGCGACCCGCACGACTGGCCCGCCGCGCACGAGGTGCTCGACGCCCTCTGGCTCGGTGGTGCACGCGCGCAACGGCTCGCCGGGAAGCTCGGCTCGGTCGAGGTCGGCATGCTCGCGGACCTCACCCTGGTCGAAATGCACGCGCTGCCGTTCACCCCGCTCAACGACCTTCGAGAGCAGCTCGTCTACGCCGAAGACGGCCGGGACGTGGTCCTGACGGCGGTCGACGGGCGGGTCGTCGCGGAGAACGGCCACGTCACCACGGTCGACGAAGACGCGCTGCTCGCCGAGGCCCGAGCCATCTTCACCGCCAAGCAACCGGCGCTCGAAGCGGCCCGGGAGCGCGCGGCCGTCGTCGAGCCCGCCTACCGCGCGATGGTCCACAAGGCCGCCCGGCTCGACGTGGGTGTGCACCGATGGGTAGGAGTCCAGTGACCCGGTACGACTACAGCCCCGCGACGACGAGACCGGCCGGCACCTGGCCGGGCGGGGCCAAGCTCGCCGTCTACGTGTGCGTGGGCGTCGAGGCGTACCGGGTCGGCGGCGAGCACGTCGAGGACACCCTTCCCGGTGTGCCCGCGCCCGACCTCGTCAACACCGCCTGGCGCGACTACGGCAACCGCGTCGGCGCGTTCCGGCTGTTCGACCGCCTCTCCGACTTCGGCATCGCGCCGACCGTCCTGCTCAACACGGACGTCTACGACGAGGCTCCCGACGTGCTCGAGGCGGCCCGCAAGCACGGCGCCGAGATCGTCGGGCACGGGCTGAGCAACTCCGACTCCCTCGCGGACGTGCCCGACGAAGCGGCCTACCTGAGGGCGGTCGCGGACCGCATCCACGACGCGGAGGGCACGGCACCCGGTGGGTGGTCCAGCCCGTGGCTCACGCACACCCCGGCGACGATCGACCTGCTCGCGGCCTCCGGGTACCGATACCTGCTCGACCTGCGGGTCGACGACCAGCCCGTCTGGCTGCGCACCAACAACGGCCCGCTGCTCGCCATCCCGTACAACGCCGAGGTCAACGACTCCAGCACGATCATCGGCCGCGACGTCACCGCCCGGGACTTCGCGGACATGATCGTCGACGAGCTCGACGAGCTGCTTCTCGCGGCGCAGGACCGCCCGCTCGTCATGTCCGTGGTGCTGCACTCGTTCATCTCCGGCGCGCCGTTCCGCCTGCGCGCCCTGACCCGTGCGCTGGAGCACCTCGCTTCGCGCAGCGACGAGGTCTGGTTCACGACGCCCGACGAGATCCACGCGGCCGTCGTCGCGAACCCGTCGATCTTCGGGGCGCCACGATGACGGCCGTGAGCGAGGCGCCCGTGAGGACGCCGACCACCGAAGCCGTCGCCGTCGTCGACGACCTGCGCCTGTCTCTGGTCCGCAACGGCGAGCGCCGCGAGATCCTGCACGGGGTCTCGCTCTCGATCGCGCCGGGGGAGATCGTCGGGCTGGTCGGCGAGTCAGGCTCCGGCAAGAGCATGCTCGCGCTCGCCCTGCTGGGACTGCTCCCGCACAGCAGCAACCCTGAGACGTCCGGCTGCGCGACCGTCACCGGCGTCGACATGCAGCGCTCGCCYGACAAGGAGCTGCGGCGGGTCCGCCGGGAGTCGCTCGGCGCGATCTTCCAAGACCCGATGACGTCGCTGAACCCAACCATGCGCATCGGCCGGCAGATCCGCGAGTCCACGGGCGACGACGCCGAGTCGGTCCGACTCCTCGAGGCCGTCGGTGTGCGCGACGCGACCCTTCGCCTGCGGGTCCATCCGCACCAGCTCTCGGGCGGCCTGCGGCAGCGGGTCATGGCGGCAATCGCCGTCGCCGGCCGCCCGAGGCTCGTCATCGCCGACGAGCCGACCACAGCCCTCGACGTGACCGTGCAGGCCCAGCTCCTGCAGCTGCTCCGCGAGCTACGCGACGACCTCGGCTGCTCGGTCCTGCTCATCACGCACGACCTCGGCGTCGCCGACCAGATCGCCGACCGCCTCGCCGTCCTGCACCACGGCGAGCTGGTCGAGCTCGGCCCGGCACGCACGGTCGTCACGCACCCGTCGCACGCGTACACGCGGTCGCTGCTGGAGTCGCGGCTCTCGCTCAGCTCGCCACGGGACGAGCGGTTCGCCGACGGGGACGCGGCAACCGCGGTCGGCGGCGGGATGTCCGCAGTGGCGGCCGGTTACGGCGACGGCACCACGGTCGCCGACGGGGACACGCGAGCCAACGCTGTCGTCGCGAAGCCCGCCGTCCGGGTCCGCGGGCTCGAGCGCACGTTCAAGGTCAAGCACGGCGAGGTCCGGGCACTGACCGGCGTCGACCTCGACGTCGCACCGGGGGAGGGCCTGGCCATCGTCGGCGAGAGCGGCTCGGGCAAGTCCACGCTGCTGCGGATCGTCGCCGGCCTCGAGAGCGCCACGGCGGGCACGGTCGAGATCGCTCCCGGCGGTGCGCAGATGGTATTCCAGGACGCGGGCTCGTCGCTGACACCGTGGATGTCGGTGGGCCACACGCTGGCCGAGCGCCTCAGGCCGCTCAAGCTGTCGAAGAGCGAACAGAAGGACCGCATCGAGGAAGCCCTCGACGCCGTCGGCCTCCCGATCGACGTCACGAAGGCCCGTCCGAGCGAGCTGTCCGGCGGCCAGCGCCAGCGCGTTGCCCTAGCCCGCGCGACGGTCGTCCCACCCGCGGTCCTGCTCTGCGACGAACCGACCAGCGCGCTCGACGCGTCCCTCGCCCGCAGCGTCCTCGCGCTGATCCGAGACCTGCGCGCCCGCCTAGGCATGACCGTCCTGTTCGTCACGCACGACCTCGCCGTCGCGCGGCTGATGGGCGACCGGATCGCGGTCATGCAGTCGGGCGCGGTGGTCGAGCTGGGCACCGCCGACCAGGTCACCGCCAGCCCGCAGCACGGGTACACCAAGACGCTGCTCGCAGCCGTCCCCGAGATCCGGGAGGTCCAGGTCTGATGTCCACGGCCGTCGTCCCCCGCACCCGCATCCGCCCGATCCCTGGCGTTCGGCTCGCGCGACCCCTGAGCATCGCGGTCGTCGCCCTGCTCGGGATCGTGACCCTGGTCGCGCTCTTCGCGCGGGTCCTCGCGCCCTACAACCCGGTCCAGCCGGTCGGCGCACTCAACCTCCCGCCGTTCAGCCCGGACCACCTGCTCGGCACCGACTCGATCGGGCGCGACCTGTTCAGCCGGACGCTCGTCGGCATGCAGGTCAGCTGGTTCAGCGCGCTGGCCATCGTCGCGTCGGGCCTGATCATCGGCGGGATCGTCGGCGTCGTCGCCGGATCCCGCGGCGGCTGGCTCGACGACCTGCTCATGCGCGTCACCGACCTCTTCCTCGCCCTGCCGGGAGCCCTGGTCGCCATCGCGATCGTTGCGGCAATGGGACCGGGCCTGCGGAACACGCTCGTCGCGGTCGCGATCGTCTGGTGGCCCTACTACGCCCGGATCATCCGCGGTGAGGTGAAGGCGCTCGCGGCACGGCCGCACGTCGAGGCCGCGAGGTTGTCCGGCGTGGGCGAGATCCGTCTCGTGGGCCGGCACCTGCTGCCCGGCGTCGTCCCGACCGCGGTCGTCACGGCCAGCCTCGACGTCGGCAACGTGATCCTGCTGCTGGCGGGGTTGTCATTCCTTAGCCTTGGCCAGCAGGCACCCGCACCCGAGCTGGGCGCCGACACCGCCCGCGCGATGCAGCAGATGCTGAGCCACTGGTGGGTGCCTGGTGTGCCCGCGCTCGCGGTGCTGTTCCTGACCCTCGTCGCCAATCTCGGTGGCGACGCCGTCCGCACGCTGCTCCCGGCGAGGTGGTGACGTGCGCACCTTCGCCTTCAAGCGCGCCGGCGCGGCGGTCCTGCTGCTGATCGTCCTGTCGTTCGTCCTCGTCGTGCTCCAGCAGATCAGCCCGGCCGACCCGGCCCGGGCCTACCTCGGTGCCAACGCGTCGCCATCTGCCGTGGCCGCGAAGCGCGAACAGCTCGGCCTCGACGATCCGCTGCCGGTCCGTTACGTGCACTTCCTCGGCCACGCGGTGACCGGTGACCTCGGGCGCTCGCTGCGCACCCGCAACGACGTCACGCACGACCTCGGCACCTACCTTCCCGCCACCATCGAGCTGGTCCTGGCCGCGTTCCTGATCGCCCTGTTCCTGGCCACGCTCTTCGCGGTGTCCGGCGCCCTGCAGTGGCGGGGCACAGGGGCGGTGCGCGGTGGGTTGCTGGTGCTCGGCGCCGCGCCACCGTTCGTGCTGGCCATCGTCGGCATCGTCCTCTTCTACGGCCGGCTCGGCTGGCTCCCCGGCAACGGTCAGGGCGCGTCCGACTCACCAGGACCCACGGGGATGCTCGTCGTCGATGCGCTCCTGCACGGAAACGGGCCCTTGTTCGCCGAGGCACTGCGCCACCTGATCCTGCCCGCGACCGTCCTGGCGATCATCCCCGCGGTCGCCATCGGACGGATCCTGCGCACGAGCCTCGAGTCGACCCTGCGCGCGGACCACATCCGCACCGCCCGGTCGAAGGGTCTCGACGAGGGCCACGTCCTGCGCCACCACGTGTTCCGCAACGCCGCAGGGCCCGCCGTCTCGATGGCCGGTCTGCAGCTGGGCTTCATGTTCGCCGGTGTGGTCGTCGTCGAGCAGGTGTTCAGCTGGCCCGGGATCGGCAACTACCTGGCCGCGAGTATCCCGGTGGCCGACTTCCCGGCGATCGCGGGCGTGACGCTCGTGCTCGGGACCATCTACGTCCTCTCCAACACCGCCGTGGACCTTCTCCAGGCGGCGGCCGACCCGCGGATCACCGCGTGACGACGACGGAGGGGCGCACTGCCGCCGCTGCTGTACCTGACCCGTACCCCCGCTCGGATCAACCCAAGGAGACCCCCGTGTCCACGAGATCGTCCCGATCGCTGCGCGGCCTCGCCGTCGTCGGCGTGCTCGTGCCCGCGCTCGCCCTGTCCGCCTGCTCGTCCTCCGACGATGCCGCGAGCGGAGGCGAGACCGCAGCTGCCCCCACCGACGGCGTCCTGACCGTCGGCCTGCTGGGCGACATCGGCCAGCCGCCGGACCCCGACATCTACTACGCCAACAACGGCCTGGCCATCGTGCTCAACGCCTACGAGGGTCTGGTCCAGTACAAGAACGACAGCGACGCCGTCGAGATCGCGCCGCGCCTGGCGACGAGCTGGGAGTCCAGCCCGGACAACACCACGTTCACGTTCCACCTGCAGGACGGGGTCACGTTCCACGACGGCACCCCGTTCACCAGCGCCGCCGTCAAGGTCGCGTTCGACCGGCGCATCGCCGTGGAGGGCGGTGCGTCGTACATGGTGGCTGGCGTGACCGGCGTCGACACCCCCGACGACCTCACCGCCGTGGTCCACCTGGACAAGCCCAACTCGGCGTTCCTGGACTACCTCGCCTCGCCGTTCGGTCCCAAGATGGAGTCGCCGACGGGCCTAGCGACCAACGCGGGCGACGACAACGCGCAGACCTACCTGTCCACGCACGACCTGGGCACCGGCCCGTACGAGCTGACCAAGGCGGAGACCGGCGTCGGCTACACGCTGACCCAGTACAAGGACTACTGGGGCTCGTCCTCCCCGTTCACCTCGGTCGAGCTGCCGGTCTACACGGACGAGTCGGCCCTGGAGCTCGCGTTCGACTCCGGTGACGTCGACGCGATCGTCGCCGCCCTGCCGTCCTCCAGCCTGGACAAGTATTCCAAGGCGGCAGTAAAGAACTACTTCCTGCCGACGCTGCAGTCCGCGCTGGTCACGGTGAACTCGAGCCTGCCGTTCTTCAAGGACACCGAGGCCCGCATCGCGTTCCTCAAGTCGCTCGACCAGAAGTCGCTCGTGGAGCAGGTGCTCGGCGCGCGGTCGTCGGTGGCCACCACCATGTACGCCGGCGGGATGATCCCGGGCGACGCCGACAAGCAGGCGATCAGCTACGACCCGAAGCCGCTGGCGGACTACGCGGCGACGCTGCCCGACGACGCGAAGTCCCTAGTCATCGGCTACGCCAACGGAAATGCGAACGCCGAGCAGATGGCCAACATCGTCGTCGCGAACCTGCAGACGGACGGCCTCAAGGCGACCGCGCAGGGCTACGAGACCAGCACCGTGTTCGGCTGGATCAACGACCCGACGCAGGGCCCCGACGCCTTCATCGACGGCAACAACGGCCCCGACGGCGGCAACCCCTACATGTGGGGCCACGTGTTCTGGGACGCCAGCGGCGGGATCAACTACTTCGGCTGCCAGTCCGAGGAGGTCAACGCCCTGCTCGACCGGGCCGTCGTGGACGGTGACACCGACCTGTACACCCAGGCCGGCGACCTCTACGGCAAGACCGGCTGCTACCTGAACCTGTCCTACAACAAGGACTGGGTGGTCGCGCAGTCGTGGCTCACCGGCGTGGCCGAGAGCCACAACATCGGTGCCAACGAGCTGAACTTCGCCATGCTGGGCATCGACGGTCAGTGAGCTGATCGGGACCGGGCCCGTTCGTCGCGAGCCCGGTCCCGACCTCGTCGGAAAGGACTCGACGCATGACCAAGATCGCCGAGCCGAAGGCCTCGCTCTCGCAGCGCATCTACGACACGGTGCGCGAGCGGATCATCCTCGGGCACTACCCGCAGGGAAGCCGCCTGCCCGAACAGCGCATCGCCGAGGAGCTGGACGTGTCCCGCGTCCCCCTGCGCGAGGCCGTCCCGCTCCTGGAGCGCGACGGGTTCGTCCACACGTACCCCCGTCGCGGCGCCGTCGTGGCGCAGTGGGGGGAGAAGGAGGTGGACGACCTGTTCGACGTCCGCCTGTGCCTGGAGGTGGGCGCGGCCGGCTACGCCGCACGGCAGGTTGCCGACGGGGCATCGCTGGCACTGCTGGACGCCGCGCTCGAGGTCTCGCAGGACGTCGTGTCGCTGCGTGACCCGTTGCGGATCGCGCAGGAGAGCACACACTTCCACGAGGCGATCGTCGCGACCGCCGACAACGCCCTCATGCTCAAGATGATGCGCACGATCTCCGGGCGGATGACCTGGTTGTTCTACATGACCAGCCAGCTCGACGTCGACGAGGCCTTCCACGACCACGTTCTGCTGCGCGAGGCGATCGCTTCCGGCAACCCGCGCGTAGCGGAGTCGGTTGCCTACGCCCACATCGAACGCGACCGCGTGCCTTCGTTCGCGGCGATGCCCCCTGGCACGAGCTGACCGCCACCGCTGATCAGGTCGCCGATGGGCGTGTTGGTGTGCATCGCCGCGCAAGACCGTCGTGGTCATCTAGCCTCGCGCACGCGTCTTTGGGCCCGTATGGGTGGGGCCGTTCGGCTCGCGGATGAACTCTCTACTGACGGGGACCGCGCCGGCGAGCACTACGGCCGATTGAGCTGTCCTCCGTCGCGGCCCTCGGAGCTTCCGGTCCGTCGCCCGCCGGCCCCGCGAACGCCCTGAACCTGGCCGAGACCACGGCCATCGACCGCGCCGCAGTCGCACCGCAGGTGGTGCTGGTTGAGTCAGCTCTCGTCCGCGAACTTTCCACGGACGGTTCCGTCCATGGCATCCGCAAGGGCGTAGATCAGCGGCCAGGCGCCCTCGGAGCTGTTGCCGAGCACGGTCACGGTGGTGCGTGTCTCCGGAATGTGCGTGGACCGGAATGACGCGCCGGCGTCGTAGCCCTCCAGGATCAGCGACGAGTTTCGGCGACCCAGCCAGAACCCCATTCCGTACCGCTTGTGCTCTGACGGCACGTCGAAGCGGGGACGAATCATGTCGGCGAGCGTGCCGGACGACACGATCCGGCCGTCTAGCAGTGCGTTCCAGAACCGGTGCAGGTCGTCGGCGGTGAGGTACATCCCGCCGTCGCCGTTGCCCCGTACGGGGAGGTGCAGCACGTTGGTGCGATTTCCCTCCTCGTCCAAGTACCCGAGCGCGGCATCCTCAGGGAGGTCATCGGAGCGGAGAAATGCAGAGCCGGTGAGTCGCGCCCGGTCGCAGACTTCGGTCTGCACCAGCTCATGAAACGTGCGGCCGCTGACGCGCTCGGCGACGAGCGCGAGCACCATGTACCCGCCATTGCAGTAGGAGAACCGCTCGCCGGGAGGGAACCTCTGCGGGAAGCCGTCGAGGGCGGGCAGGAACGCCTCGGTCTCGGCCAGCACATGCAGCGGCAGGGAGAAGATGTAGTCGTCGATCTCCCCGTCGCCTTCCTCGTCAAGGTAGTCGCCGATACCGGAGGTATGGGTGAGCAGGTGCTCGATCGTGACCGCGTCGTCGATGAGACGCAGGTCGTCGCCCAGGATCGGGCGCACGAGGTCCCCGAGGCCGAGCTTGCCGACCTCGATGAGCCGTGTGATCACGAGCGCGGTGAAGCCCTTGTTGCCACTTCCGGCCGAGATACGGGTGCTCGGGGTGTTGGGGACGCCGAGGGCGCGGTTCGCGAACCCCTCGCAGCGCTCGAGCGTGCGCCTGTCACCAACATCGATGGTGAGTACGCCGGTGAACGACTCCGCCTCGATAGCGGCATCAAGCGCCTCGGGGGAGATAGGAATGGTCACTGTTGGACTCCCAATGGTCGGGGCACAGTGCACATCCTTCCAGCGCTGCCCTTCGGCACGACAGGTCAGGTGCTATCAGGGTCGTCGGTCGTCGGTCGACGTCGATCACCGCCACCGAGCTGGAGACCCCTTTTGTGCTGGTCAGCCGGACCACACCCTGGCCGAGTCAAGGTGGCTTGAGGCGTGCTTGAGAGGTCGGCGAGTGCGCCAGTGGGGGATCACGGCTCCCACGGTTACCCCACGAATTCGCCGCACGGCGACGCTCGACAACAGTCAATGACGCGCGGTGCTCGCCGCCGCGCAACGCGTAATTCCGCAGATCACACACGGTTTCGCCAGACGGCATGCTGAGCGACAGCGCGAGGGCCCTCGCGCGCGCGGTGCTGATCCACGGGCCGATCTCCGGGAGCGAACTGACCAGCAGACTCGGGCTGTCGCCGCCGAGCCTCACGCGCCTCGCCAAACCGTTCCTCGACCGGGGGCTCCTGGTCGAGCTCGACGACCGGCCCGACGGCTCGGTGGGCCGCCCTGTCCGACCGCTCGATGTCCGGCCTGGCCTGGCTCACTTCGCCGGCGTCAAGGTCACGGGGGAGTCCCTGCACGTGGTCGCGACCGACGTGCGCGCTGCGCTGCTCGCGTACGAGGAGCGCCCGCTGGGCAGCCACGACCCCGGAGACGTCGCCGCGGAGATCGCAATGGCTGTCCGGGGGCTCGGTGTCGACCGCATCGCGGGCGTCGGCGTGTCGCTGGGTGGCGCCGTGCGCGACGGGCGTGTGGAGTTCGCTCCGTTCCTCGACTGGACCGACGTGCCCTTCGCGCGGCTCGTCGAGGCCGAGCTCGGCGTGCCCGCGTCGCTCGAGAACGACCTGGTCGCACTCGCCGAGGCCGAACGCTGGTTCGGTGGGCCGCGGCATCCCGGGGTTCGTCGTCATCACCATCGGCGCCGGCATCGGCGACGCCCTCGTGGTGAACGGCGAGGTCGTGCACTCCCGGGAGGCGGGCGTCGGCCTGGGCGTGCACATCCCGCTCGCGTCCTCCGGCCCCGTGTGCCACGCCGGGCACCGCGGGTGCGCCGAGGCGATGCTCACCTCCGGGTCGATCGAGGCCCAGGTCTCTGCCGCGCTGCAACGCCCCGTCGACTACGACGAGGTGCTGCGCCTGGCCGGCGAGGGCGACCCGGCGGCGAGGACCGTGGTCGGCGAGGCCGCGGCGGCGCTCGGGCGGCTCGTCGCCATGGCCGCCAACCTGACCCTGCAGCCGGCGGTCGTCCTGGCCGGCGAGGGCATCGGGCTGTTCGCCGTCGCCGAGGAGCGAGTGCGAACCGCCGTCGCCGCCGACCGCGACCCCCGCGCCGAACCCGTCAGGCTCTACGTCGACGACTCCGGCTTCTCCGCGTGGGCCCGAGGAGCCGCGACCGTCGCCATCCAGGATGCTGTCGATCGCATCGACCTCGACCTGGTGGACCAGGAGCTGCTGCCAGCCTCGGCTCGGGTTTGACCCCATACCCTGCGCATCACAGCGGGGGTGGGGTAGTCGCTGCAAGCGTCCTTGACGTTCGTTGGAGCGAGGTCGTGACGCCCGACCCCTTGTCGAGCGGGTCCGCGAGTGGCCGATCGTCGCCGCGCCAGAGCTGCCGGGCGCTCCTGCTGGGCGCCGACCGCCCGAATCGCGGGACCTATCGACCGGCAGCCAGTCGGCGGGAGGCTGACGGCGATCTGCTCGTTCCGCGAACGACCAGCTGCGGCGTCACGACGAACTGCACCGGTCGGCTCCGGCCGTTGATCGCTCCAGCAACAAGCGCGCGCTCACCGAACCCGTGAGATGAGCGTCCTGATCGACCGTCGTCAACGAGATGCGGGGTATTCCTGCGATGAAGATGTTGTCGCAGCGAGCCGAGCCGTCGGCGGGTTCGGACGACGAAGTGCCTGCATCGAGGCGATGTAGCCGCCCTCTTCCGAGTAGCTCGTCCCGATTACATCGGGCTGCAGGCCATGGCCGCGCATCGTGGCTTGGAACTCGAGCACGTTCGCTCAGGTCAGCGCGAACTCGCCCCCGGCGACGATGGAGACCGCCCCGCCGTTCACGTCCAGACCGTCGATCTCGACCTCCGGGCCGCCGATGACGACGTCTACGTGCGTCGGCGACTGGTTGAGCCCGGCCTCGACGCGCTGCGCCGGGTCGAGTTCGCGGGCACCCTCGAAGGTCGTCGGGTAGCCATGGCCCCACGCCACGTGCGAGCCGATGTTCTCATCGAACAGCATGTCGCGGAACGTGAGGCCCGTGCGCCCCACCCGCGCGGTCGTGTCGCGATTGCCACCTCTCCGAGGTGGCGAGCTCGCGGGACGGTGTCCAGCTCGTTCCGCACGGCAGTCTCGCCGACATCAGCGCGGGCGGCCACGATCGCACCCTCGGAGAAGTCGAGCTCGAGTCCCTCGACGAGGGTGTTCACATGGCTCAGGTAGAACGGAGCCGTCGTTCGCACCGTGYCGTCCGCGCGCCGCCAGTCAGGGGCGGTGTAGACCTCCTCGGTCGGCAGGTTCACGACAAACGTGTGGCCGTCGGGTCCGATGTGCTCCGCGGTCGTCCAGCGGGACGCCGGGGACAACCCGACAACCAGGTCCGTACCGGGCCCCCGGAACCGGACGGCGTCGAACCGCCGATCGTTCAGCGCGTCGCGCCGCGCGGCGAGGTTCGTCAGGTGCGCCCGCCAGGCGTCGCGCGGATCCGGCTCGTCCAGGCGGACCGCTACCGCGACCGCGCGCCACAAGCGTTCGACGTCCGGCTCGCCGAACAGGCTTCTGGCCCACCCTTCGTTCGGAGCGCCGACGACGGCCCACCGCACGAGGTCGTTGGCCATGGTCGGAAGCAGCTCTCGGACGATATCCATCCGTATCGCCGCCAAGACCCGAGCGGAGTCGGCGCCTGTCATCGCGTCGGGATTCGGGTTGCCCGTGAGGTTGATGATCGCCGCCCCGTCCTCTCGCGCTGCCCGGATGCGGTCCACCTCGTACTGCAGCCCGCGCCCCTGCCACTCAAGCGGGGCGTGGTCGACGATGAGCCGCTGCAGATGCTGGTCGGCGTACTCGATAGAGACGTGCGCCGCGCCGGCGCGGTACGCGGCGCCGGCGATGGCCCGGGCGACGTCGGCGTGCTCCACCTGGCACCGGATAACCAGCCGCTGCCCGGGCTGGAGGTTGACCCCCACCCGGACGGCAAGATCGGCGTAGGCCGCGATGACACTGTCGAGCGAGTCGTCCACGTCATGCCCCCGGTCTCGCGCCCCCACGGAGACCGGCCGGTGGGTCGCCCGGTCGCTGACATCGTGACACTGGCGTTCTGGGGTGGCAACGCCGAGACATCGGACCCAGGCCCGCGGCGGAAGCCGCCTACCTAGCAACGGGTTGCGGCAGTCTCACGGCGTCGGGGTGCGCTGCGACAGGCCGCGGGATCTAGGAGGTCGCCCGGCGACGGCGAGCCTCGTCCGAGTACGACGAGCCTCCTACGAGTACGCCGCACTGTCCGGACCACGGTGGACCGATCTTCAACGAGCGGGCTGAACGCATCGGCCCTAGATTCACTCGTCGCCGTACCCGGCAGACCACCTCACGAGGAGACCCTTCACATGACCCCCGCAGGCATCATCTCGGCCATCGTCATCGGCGCCATCATCGGCGTGCTCGGCCGCCTGGTCGTGCGCGGCAAGCAGAACATCTCGATCCTGGTGACGATCATCGTCGGCATCGTCGCCGCGCTGCTGGGCACCTGGCTGGCCAGCCTCGTCGGCGTGGAGACGACGGACGGCATCGACTGGATCGAGCTGCTGTTCCAGATCGTCCTCGCCGCCATCGGCGTGTCGATCGTCGCCGGGAGCGTGCGCCGACGCAGCTGACGCGTCCATCGACCGCGGCCCGCCTGTCGGGCGGGCCGCGGGACGGTCGGGCCGCCGGGTCAGCAAGACCACGCACCTGATCGAGGAGGAGAACATGGCCGCGACGAACGTGGGTGTCGATCCGCAGCTGTTGAGGATCTATCTCTCGGACCACATCGCAGGGGCCGCCGGTGCTCATGCCCGCGCGGAGCGGATGGCGCGTGCCTATCGCTCCACCCCCTTGGCCGGCCCGATGGCCGACTTCGCGGCGGAGCTCGAGAAGGAGCGCACGCTGCTCCTCGAGCTCGCCGACGGTCTGGGCCTGCGCGTCGGCAGGTGGAAGTCGGCCGCCGCCTTGACGGCCGAGCGGGTGGGCAGGCTCAAGCCCAACGGTCGGATTCGCAGCGCCTCACCGCTGTCCGCCCTCCTCGAGCTCGAGGTCCTGCGTGCCGGCGTGAACGGGAAGCGCGGCATCTGGGACACGCTCGCGGCCTGGAGCGGAGCCCTCGATCTCGACCGGGCCGACTTCGACCAGCTGGAGCAGCGAGCTCGGGCGCAGATCGACATGCTCACCGGGCTCGCAGCCGTCGCGCGCGACCGCGTCGCCGCCGGCGCGACGGACATCCGAGGGGTCTGAGGCGCGACCCCTTCGGCCTCGCCCGCGCGGCCGCGCGGCAGACCTCCCTCACGGCGATCGTTCGCTTCCAGCGAACATCTCGCTGCGGGCACTCCGCGTACCAGAGTGCTGATTCGTTGTGATGCTCTCGGGTGCCATGCCTCCGCGTCGAGACTGCGCGGCGCTGGTCTTCAGGCACGGTCCGAACGCCATGGCGAGCGACAGCGGCCGATGCCCGGCCGAGTGCTCGCATGGCGTTGTCGAGGCGGGCACCGCACGCCGCTCCGACGCGAAGGAGGAGGCCCGGCGGCCCCGACTTGCCGGGTCTACTTGCTCACGTGGTGGAACGGAACGACGTTCTGATCTGGCATGTATCTGGCACGAACGCACGAAGGCCCCCTCGAAAGGGGGCCTGACCTGTGGCTTTACTGGCTCCCTCGACTGGACTCGAACCAGTAACCGTCCGCAGATCCTTTACTCGACAGGTGTCCCTGACGACCTGGTTACCCCGAATACCTGCCGCGTGAAGGCGGCGGGCTCGGCGCCAAGTGCGAAGACGATCAGACCAGGCACAGTCGCCGAACTCCAGACCGCCAGGCGTCGATGACGCGTGGAAACGGATCTGTCGTCGACGGTCTACCTGCTCAGGAACCAACGCCGTCGTTAACACTCGACGGCGGTGCCCGAACTGCTGAGCGCCATGGTGCTCACAGCCGCGGGTCGCACACCCCGCCGCCGAGCGCGGCGAGCCCGGTCAGGTCGCCTGCTGCGAACGTGGTCACGTCGACTGAGCCAACCGGGTTCATCAGTTGGGTGGGGTCGTTGACGTGGTCGAGGCCGACGAGATGTCCGAGCTCGTGCTTGACGACGGAGGACGCGTTGCCTTCGTACTGCTCGAGCTCGGCGATCTGTGGGGCATCCAGAGACACGATGCCGGTGACGCTTACGAACAGGGTGCCGTCAAGGCTCACTGACTGTGGCCCACCGACCCCAGCGATGTCGCCGGCCAGGCGCACGTTGGTCGCCGGAGTGTCCCAGGAGATGAGGACCGGGGACCACCGGTCGCCGTACCGGTCCGGCTGCGACATCGACCGCGGTGAGGCGGGGTTCGGTGCCTCGTCGGTGGTGCCGTCGTTGACGAACACGAGGCCGGTCGCGGCGTGCACGGCTGCGACGGCGTCCGCGATCATCTGGTCGCCTCCCGTAGGGGCGCCGGTAGCGCTGGTGACGTAGTGGATGGGTCGGCATGGGTCCCACGAGACCGGGGTGACGCCGTCGGGCTGCTTGCTGAGGAACGTGTACGACGAGCTCGGGGTCGTCACCTGGGGCGGGACGCCGAGCGGTGTGGTCGCGGCCTCGCGGCCGGCGGTGGGGAACCCCAGCGCCTTGCGGGCTGCGTCCGGCACCGTCGGCGCAGGCTGCTGGGTGGCGACGTCCGCGCCAAGCCCCGCAGCGGCGTGTTGCAGGCCAGGGATGGCAGGAGTGCCCGCCGCAAGGACGTTGGTGCCACCCAAGAGTCCGAACTTGCCAGCGGCCGCGGCGGCGAAAGCCACGACTACGAACGTGGTCAAGATCGCGTTGTAGGCGGGGCTGCCGCGGAACTGGCGTCGCCCAGGTCCGTATGACAGGGGGAGGGTTTCGTTGGTCGACCTGCGGACCCCGCGAGCGGACGTCTTCGCCGTGCGGAGATCCCGGCGGCTCACGGGGAGCCCGGGAAGAAGCGTCGGTGGTCCCGCCCGCCACGGTTCGGGTGTGGTGGGATGCCCGCGGCGGGCTTCGTCGATAACCCACTGCGGGGTACGTCCGCTCGGGGAGCGCGGCAGGTCGTCCGGCGGTGGGTTGTTGCCTGTCAACGGTGCGCCTCTCGGGTGCGTGGTCCTTCTCCGCCTATCGGTCGACGGCAGGTCGCACTGAAGGATGCCAACCTTCTGACCTGCGTCATCAGGGAAGGCGCCACGTCCACCCGGTGCACGCGCCGGGCGGGCCGGTACCCGGATCGTGCGCTGGGGCGCTCCCACGCCGTGAGCCACGAGCGACCCGGTCCTTCAGGGCGCACCCCAGACGTAACCCAGGCGGCGCACTGTGGGCCGGTCTTAGCGCGGGATCGGGAGCCAGTCGAGCACGCGCCGGATCTGGTCGTCCCAGCGGGACCACTCGTGCTCGCCAGGGCCGTCGCTGTACGTGAGCGGCAGTCCGCGGGCCAGCGCCTCGTCGCGGAATCGCACGTTCTGGTCGTAGAGGAAGTCCTCGGTGCCGCACCACTGGTACAGCGCGGGCGTCGTGGACACGTCCGCTCGCGCGACGAGGTCGAGCAGGTCGTTGCCGTCGGCGCGCAGCTCGTCGACCGAGCCGAAGATCGTGCGGAGCTCGGGCCCCATGTCCGTGTCGAACTCGGAGGCGACGTCGAGGGCACCTGACAGGCTCGCGGCCGCAGCGACTGTCCCGGGCTTGTTCAGCGCCCATTTGAAGGCGCCGTAGCCGCCCATCGACAAGCCGGCGACGAACGTGTCCTCCCGCCGGTGAGATAACGGGAAGAACGACCGCATCAGCGCGGGGAGCTCCTCGCTGACGTAGGTCCAGTACCGGTTGCCGTGGACCATGTCGGCGTAGAAGGACCGGTCCGCGGCCGGCATGACGACCGCCAGCCCGTGTTCGGACGCGTACCGCTCGATCGATGTGCGACGCATCCAGATCGAGTGATCGTCGGACAGGCCGTGCAGCAGGAACAGCGTCGGATGCCGGTCGGTCGTGGGCGGCGCGCTCAGGCCGATCTGCCGCGCGGACGCGGGCTGCGGGAGCAGGACGTCTGCTTGCACGGACAAGCCCAGGACCTCGGAGAAGAAGTGCGTCTGCAAGTAGGCCACGTCGCAGACGCTAGTGGTGGCCCGCCCGTCCAGACCAGAAGGATGATCGTCCCGCGCAGGTGCCTCGCCGCGCTCACGTCGCGTGCGGCCGAGGAATCGGCCACGTCAACCAGCGGTCGTGGTCGACGCACGATCTCTTATGACACGTATATGACACGCCGACACGTATGACCAGGTCAGATGCGTGCCCCGAGTGGGATTCGAACCCACACTGGATCGGGTTTGAGCCGAACGCCTCTGCCGGTTGGGCTATCGGGGCCGTGCAGCAGGATAGCCGCGCAGCAGCCGAGCGTGGACCGCGTGCTCCGCCTCACAGGTGCAATCACTGCGAAGGGACGGGCGCCTCCCACTACTCTGTGCACGTGAGCACCGACGCGACCCCCCCGACCGAGGCGGCCCCCGACGCCGCCCTCGACCTGAGCACTCCCGCGCCGGCGGGTGAGCCCACCCCGGCCCCGAGCCGCCCCGCCCGGCGCGCCGTCGTCGCGGAGGACGAGGCGCTGATCCGGATGGACGTCGTCGAGACGCTGCGCGACGCGGGCTTCGACGTGGTCGGCGAGGCAGGTGACGGTGAGCAGGCCGTGCAGCTGGTCACCGAGCTCAAGCCGGACGTCGTCGTGATGGACGTGAAGATGCCGATCCTCGACGGGATCTCCGCGGCGGAGCGCATCGGCAAGGCGCACCTCGCGCCGGTGGTCCTGCTGACGGCCTTCTCGCAGAAGGAGCTCGTGGAGCGGGCGCGCGACGCCGGCGCCATGGCGTACGTCATCAAGCCCTTCAGCCCGGCGGACCTGCTGCCCGCCGTCGAGATCGCGATCTCGCGCTACGCGCAGATCACCGCGCTCGAGTCCGAGGTGGCCGACCTCGCCGAGCGGTTCGAGACCCGCAAGCGCGTCGACCGGGCCAAGGGCCTGCTCATGACCAAGATGGGGCTGACGGAGCCGGAGTCGTTCCGGTGGATCCAGAAGACCTCGATGGACCGCCGGCTCACCATGCGCGAGGTGGCCGACGCGGTCATCGAGCAGGTCGGTGGCGGTTCGTCCTGACGAGTGAATGACGAAGGCCGGCCAGGGAGATCCGGGCCGGCCTTCGGCGTGTCCGGACCGTCCCGATATCGGTCGTCTGTCCAGGTTGGCGTAGTTACTGGTCGGTCACAACTTGGCAACAACCCTCGCTGAGACGCGCTGATTCACATCGCGGACACAAACAATGAGTACCTTCGCGCCACACCTGCAGGACTCCTACCGGGATCCTGCGGATCGCAGTACTCACAGAGGGGTACCACGAATGATTCGTTCGACTCACGCAGTTCGGGCCGCGGCCCTGGCCGGTGCGACAGCGCTGGTTCTGACCGCCTGTGGCGGCTCCGGCGACAGCGGCGACGACGCGACGGACGGCGGCACTGCCGCAGGTTCCTCCGACGCCCTGATCATCGGCACGCTCCTCCCGCAGACGGGTTCGCTCGCCTACCTCGGCCCGCCCGAGATCGCCGGTGTCGGGCTCGCCATCAAGGAGATCAACGAGGCCGGCGGCGTGCTGGGCAACGACGTCGTCCAGGAGGACGCCGACTCGTCCGACGCCGACCACGCTGAGGTCGCCACGCAGTCGGTGACCGACCTTCTCTCGAAGAAGGTCCAGGTCATCATCGGTGCGGCATCCTCGTCGGTCACGCTCAACGTGGTGGACGACATCACGGCAGCGAAGGTCGTCCAGATCTCGCCCGCCAACACCGCCACGAAGCTGTCGGGCTACTCGCCGTACTACTTCCGCACCGCCCCGCCGGACACGGTCCAGGGTGCGGCGCTCGGCAACCTGATCACGGGTGACGGTCACTCCAACGTCGGCATCCTCGTCTTCAACGACGACTACGGCACGTCGCTGCGCGACGTCGTCCAGGAGACCGTCGAGGGAGCTGGCGGCACGATCACCTACGGCCTGAAGGGCCAGGAGTTCGACCCGGCTGCGAGCAGCTTCGACTCCGACATCACGGCCCTGCTGGCCACCAACCCCGACTCCGTCGTGGTCCTGGCCTTCGAGCAGACGAAGCAGATCATCCCTGCGCTCGTCGGCGCCGGCGTCGACCCGTCGACCATCTACCTGGTCGACGGCAACACGGCCGACTACTCGGCCGACTTCCAGCCGGGCACCCTCGAGGGCGCTCAGGGCACCATCCCCGGTGCGTTCCCGAGCGACGACTTCCAGGCCAAGCTGAAGACCGTCGACGCCAACCTCAAGGACTTCGCCTACGGTCCCGAGTCGTACGACGCCGCCATCCTCGCCGCGCTCGCCGCGACGAAGGGCGGGGCCACGGACGGCGAGACCATCCAGAAGAACCTGGCTGCGGTCTCGGGTGCCGACGGTGGCGAGGAGTGCTCGACGTACAAGGACTGCGTCGCCCTCATCGAGGACGGCAAGGACATCCAGTACAAGGGCCAGGCCGGCGTGGGTCCGTTCAACGCGGACAACGACCCGTCCAGCGCCTTCATCGGCGTCTACAAGTACGGGAACGACAACAAGAACGTCTGGGTGAAGGCGGTCGAGGGCTCGGTCAAGTGACCTTGCGCTGATCGCGTCGACAGACGCTGAACCACCACCGAGGGCCGGTGCGGAGCGATCCGCACCGGCCCTCGGTGCGTGTCAGTCGAGCGAGACGTCGACGACGAGGGCGCGGTGGTCGGACAGGCCGGTGTCCACCGCGCGGCCGGGACCGAGGGCGCGCACCCGGCCGTCGGCGAGGATGTGGTCGAGCTGGCGCGTGGGGGAGCCGACGGGGTAGGTCGAGGCGGTCGCGAGCGCGCGCATGCCCGTCGTGCGGGTCGGGCGGTCGTCGTCGAGGTTGAGGTCGCCCAGCAGCACCAGGGGGCGGGGGAGCGGGGCGACCTGCGCCGTGAGGTGCCGGAGCTGGCGGGTGGTCCAGCCCGGGATCACGGTGAGGTGGGTCGCCACGGCCGTCAGGACGCCCTCAGGGGTGTCCAGGACGGCCGCCAGGGCAGCGCGGGGCTCGTCGCGGACCAAGGAGGGCCAGCGGTTCCCCGGCCAGCGCACGGGGGTTCGACCACGCAGCGTCGGGAGGGCGAGCACGCGCCACTCGCGCACGGGGTACCGGCTGAGCAGCGCGATGCCGTACCCGGCGGTCGACGGCTGGAGCTCGCCGGTCGCCGCCGTCCAGAGGCCCGGCTCGCCGTGCAGGACCGCGGCGAAGCGGTGCTCGGGGGCGTCCATGGCCCGGGCGGCCACCGACGTGAGGTCCGCCCCGTGCGAGCGAGGCTGGTCCCGGTCCACCTCCTGCAGCGCGAGCACGTCGGCGTCGAGCGCGCGGACGGCGTCGGCGAACCGGTCGACGTCGACGGCGTCGTCGACGAGGGATCTCGCGTGCAGGATGTTGAAGGTCGCCAGGCGCATCCCGACGATTGTCGCGGTCGACCTGCGCGCCCGCGCGTCGGCGTGTAGACAGTGGAGCCATGACGCAGCAGGGTGCCCTCGCCGACCCCCCGGACGACCGCACAGCCCTGCAGGACGGGCTGCGGCTCACCGCGGTCGCGCTGACAAACGCCGAGATCCCGTTCGCGCTCGTCGGCGGCTACGCCGCGTGGGCCCGGGGCGCGCCGGAGCCGAGCCACGACGCCGACTTCGCGGTGACCGAGAAGGACGTCGACCGGGCCAAGGAGGCCATCGCGGCGGCGGGCCTGGACGTCGAGGACCCCGCGGAGAACTGGCTGTTCAAGGCGTTCCACCACGGGCAGCTGGTCGACGTGCTCTTCCGGATGGTGGGGGAGCCGGTCACCGAGGAGCTGCTGGCACGCAGCGACGTCCTCGAGGTGCTGGCGGTGCGGATGCCGGTGCTCAGCGCCACCGACGTCGTCTCCGCCAAGCTGCGGGTGCTCGGGGAGCACGCGTGCGACTTCGGGCGCCTGCTGGCCATCGTCCGGGCGCTGCGCGAGCAGATCGACTGGGACCGCGTGCGCGCCGACGTCGGTCCGCATCCCTACGGGCGCGCGTTCCTCTTCCTCGCCGACGAGCTGGGCATCACGGACGTCCGCCCCACGCCCGGGACGGACGTCGAGCCCGGCCGCGCGGATGCGACCGGGCTCGACGACTGACGCGGCTCGGGCGGGTCAGGCCTCCGGTGCCGGCGGCGGGGTCGTCGGCTTGTTCGCTTCCTCGACGTCCGTGGCCAGCGTGCCCAGGTACAGCTCGATCACCTTGGGGTCGTGCATGAGCTCCCGGCCCGGCCCGGAGTAGGCGTTGCGGCCCTGGTCGAGCACGTAGGCGCGGTCGCAGATCTGCAGTGCGCGGCGCGCGTTCTGCTCGACGATGACGATCGAGACGCCGGCCTTGTTGATCTTGCGGGTCCGGATGAACGTCTCGTCCTGCCGGACGGGCGACAGGCCCGCGGACGGCTCGTCCAGCAGCAGGACGGACGGGTCCATCATCAGCGCCCGCGCCATCGCGACCATCTGCCGCTCACCGCCGGACAGCGAGCCGGCCCGCTGCTTGCGGCGCTCCCCGAGGGTGGGGAACAGGTCGACGATGAACTCGAACCGCTCGTTGTACTTCTTCGGGGCCTGGAAGATGCCCATCTGGAGGTTCTCCTCGATGCTCAGCGAGGGGAACACGTTGTTGGACTGCGGCACGAAGCCGACGCCGCGCTTGACCAGCGAGTCCGAGCGCAGGCGCGTGATGTCCTCGCCGTGCAGCGTGACCGCTCCCTGCCGGACCGTGACCAGGCCGAACAGGGCCTTGAGCAGCGTCGACTTGCCGGCGCCGTTCGGGCCGATGATGCCGACCAGCTCGCCCGGGTGGACCACGAGGTTGCAGCCGTTGAGGATGTCGACGCCGGGGATGTAGCCGGCGTAGAGGTCCTTCGCGTCGAGCAGCGGCTCGCCGGCGGGTGCGCCCCGGTGGACGGACGCGGCGTCGGTGGTGTCGGTGGCCGTCGTGCTCATGACGTCTCCTCCTGCTCGCCGCGCGCGATCGCCTCGGCGCGGACCTCCGCCTCGAGCTGCTCGGTGGTGTCGTCCTCGAGCAGGCTGTCGTCGCCGAGGTCCGTGTCGTGGTGCTTGCCCAGGTAGGCGTCGACCACGGCCTGGTCCTGCATGACGGTCTCGGGGGGTCCCTCGGCCACGATGCGCCCCTCGGCCATGACGATGACCCAGTCCGAGATGTGCCGGACCATGTGCATGTCGTGCTCGACGAACAGCACCGTGGTGCCCTCGTCGCGCAGCGCCTCGACGTGCCCCAGCAGCGACTGCGTGAGCGCGGGGTTCACGCCGGCCATCGGCTCGTCGAGCATCACCATGGTCGGCTTGCTCATGAGCGCCCGCGCCATCTCGAGCAGCTTGCGCTGGCCGCCCGAGAGCGAACCGGCGAAGTCGTCCCGCTTGGTGTCGAGCTTGAACCGGGCCAGCAGCTCCTCGGCCTGGACGGTGATCTCCTTCTCGCGCGCCCTCCACAGCGGCGGGAAGAGGGCTGTGACCAGGTTCTCGCCGGGCTGCTTGGTGGCGCCCAGCCGCATGTTCTCGATGACGAGCATGCGGCTCAGGGCCTTGGTCAGCTGGAAGGTGCGGACCATGCCGGAGCGGGCCACGCGGGCGGCCGAGACGCCGTGCAGCGACTTCCCCTCGAACGACCAGGTGCCGGTGCTCGGCTTGTCGAAGCCGGTGAGCAGGTTGAAGAGCGTGGTCTTGCCGGCTCCGTTCGGGCCGATGAGGGCCGTGATGGCGCCGCGCTGGATCTCGATGTGGTCGACGTCGACGGCCGTCATGCCCCCGAAGTGGCGCGTGATGTGGTCGGCGACGACGATCGGGTCGGGCTTCTTGGCACCCGGCACTCGGGCGACGTCGGCCAGCTCCGCCGCGACGGCGGCGCGGCGGCTCGCGGCCGGAGCGACCGTGGTGGCCGGAAGGTCAGCGGACATTGATCGCCAGCTCCTTCTTGTCTCCGAGGATGCCTTGCGGACGGAAGATCACCAGCAGCATGAGCGTGACGCCGACGATGATCCAGCCGAACTGCTCGATCTGCTCGTTCCGCATGATCGTCTCCGGGACGCCGTCGCGCATGACCGTCTTGATCAGCATGAGCCCGGCCCAGAAGATGATCGAGCCGAGCACGGGTCCGAACACGGTCGCGGCACCGCCGAGCAGCAGGATCGTCCAGATGAAGAACGTCATCGGACGGCCCATGGAGTCGGGTTGGACGGCTCGTGGCAGCACGTAGATGATGCCCGCCACCGCGCCGATGACGCCGCCGAGGATGAGCGACTGCATCTTGTACGAGTAGACGTTCTTGCCCAGGGACCGGACGGCGTCCTCGTCCTCACGGATGCCCTTGAGCACGCGGCCCCACGGCGACTTGATGAGCAGGTAGACCAGCAGGCAGGCGAGGCCGACCACGACCCACGCGACGATGCGGATCCACCAGCTGTTCGACGCGTTGGTGGCGTACGAGAACGGGCCCAGCGACCAGACGGTGTCCGGGAAGGGTGACGCGCCGGTGAACGTGTGCTTGTACTCGTTGCCGCGCAGGCCCGACGAGGCACCGGTGATCTCCGTCAGCGCGGTCGAGCGGCCGACGAGCCGGACGATCTCCGCCGCGGCGATCGTGACGATGGCGAGGTAGTCGCCGCGCAGCTTCAGCGTGGGGATGCCGAGGATGAGCGCGAACACGGCCGCGGCGGCCATGGCCACGGCCACGGCCGCCCACAGGGGCCAGCCGGCGATGGTCGCGATGGCGAACCCGTAGGCGCCGAGCAGCATGAAGCCTGCCTGGCCCATGTTGAGCAGCCCGGTGAGGCCGAAGTGGATGTTGAGGCCGATGGCGCCGAGCGCGTAGGCGGCCGTCGTCGGCGCGAAGACCTCGCCGGCGACGTTGGTGAGGATGCGGGACCAGTCCATGTCTGCTCCTTAACCGATCCGCTCGGCGCGGCCCAGGAGACCCTGGGGGCGCAGCAGCAGCACGAGGATGAGGATGAGGAGCGCCCCGGCGTAACGCATGTCGCTGGGGAGCACGAGGTTGGAGAGCTCGACGACGAGCCCGATGACGATCGAGCCGACGAGTGCGCCGAAGGGGGCGCCGAGGCCACCGAGCGTCACCGCGGAGAACATGAGGAGCAGCAGGGCGCCGCCCATGTTCCAGCTGGTCGCGTTGAGGTACAGGCCCATGAGCACGCCGCCGAGGGCCGCGAGCGCGCCGCCGAGCGTCCAGACGAGCCGGATGACGCGCTCGACCGTGATGCCGGAGGCGGCCGCGAGTGCCGGGTTGTCGGAGACGGCCCGTGTGGCGCGCCCGATCCGGGTGGCGAGCAGGAAGTACGCGACCCCGCCGAGCACCGCGCCGGCGATGATGACCGACCAGATCGACGTGACCGAGATACGGACCGTGCCGATGGTGACGATGTCGGGGTTCTCGGTCACGATGCGCAGCGCGCTCGCCCCGAAGAAGAACTGGTACGTGTACTGCAACGCCATCGACAGGCCGATGGTGACGATCATCTGCTGGGTGGTGCCCACGCGCCGCCGGCGCAGCGGGTGCCAGATGCCGGCGTCCTGGATCCAGCCGCTGAGGGCGCCCGCGATGACGGCGAGCACGCCGGAGACGACGAGCGGCAGCCCGAAGGTCTGCACCCCGATGTAGGCGAGGATCGCGCCGAGCGTGACCTGCTCACCGTGCGCGAAGTTGCTCAGGCCGGTCGTGCCGTAGATCAGCGACAGGCCGACGGAGGCGAGCGCGAGCAGGATGCCGAAGACGAGCCCGCTCACGGTCTGCTGCGCGAGTCGCGACCAGCTGAACCCGCCCTCGGAGGACGAGCCGGTCGGCGCTCCCGTCTCTCCGTCGGTCTCGCCTGCTCCCGCTGACGCGGTCGGGCTCGGCCCCGCGTCGCCGCCCGAGGCCGCCGGCTCCCCGAGGGGGAACAGCGCACCGCTGGACGAGCCGAGCGTGACGGTCACGGTGCGCGGGTTGCCGGTCGGGTTCCGCAGGGTCTCGCCGGCGGGGAGGGTCGCCGGGTCCAGCGTGACCGTGTAGTCGCCCGCCGCGGTCACCGGGGCGGTCCACTTGCCCTCGGCGTCGGTGGTGACGGTGAGGGTCCCGCCGGCTMCTTCGACCGTCAGCGTGACGCCGACGGCGGGTTGGCCCGCGGCCGTGCGGATGGTGCCGTTGATGCACCCTGTTGCCGCGTCGGCGACGCACGGTCCTGTCGCTGCGTGCGCCGCGGAGGGCGCGAGCACCAGGACGAGCGACGCGACGAGCAGGACGAGCAGGGCGCTCGCGCTTCGGCGCAGGGTGGGGGAACGGTCCAGGGTGGCGAGCTCTCGCACCTGGGACCTCCGTCCGTCTGTTCGGGTGTGGCACGTCGAGAGTCGCCGCGTCGTTGCAGCGACCCGTCCGACGTCTGCCGGGTGGCAGGACGATAGGCAGGGATTGTGTCGTGTTCGTTTCGTGAAGGCGAGACTTCCGTCCCTTGCGGTGCCAGCGTGTCGGAACTTTTCTGGTCGTTCGTCCAGAATTGGTGGCGGGTCGTTCGGATGAGGGACGCCACAGGACTGGCACCGGCGTCCCGGCTGGTCCATGATCGAGGACGGCGCCGTCGCGGGCAGAGGTGACGCCACCCCGACCGGATCCCCCTCGTCCCGTCTGGAGGTACCGCTGCCGTGCGTCTCGGTGTGCAAGTCCGCGAAGCCCTGCCGGGCGACCTGGAGAGCCTGGTCGCGCTCTGTCTCGCCGCACGCCGGGAGGCAGCCGTCGGTTCGCAGCTGTGCACGGACGACGCCGACCGCCTCCGAGACCAGCTGGGAGCGCTCCTTGCGGTCCCCGGCGGACGCATCCTGCTCGCCCTCCTCGACGACGAGCCCGCGGGCCTGCTCCTCGCTCGCGTGGTCGGACCGGGACCGTTCACCGACGTCGTGAGCCTCGACATCGAGGCCGTCTACGTGCTCCCCGCGGCCCGCCGGCGGGGGCTCGGGCACGCGCTGCTCGTCGGCGCGGCGACCGTGGCCGAGGCGGCCGATGCCACCGAGCTGTACTCGTCGCCACTGCCTGGCGCCCGCGGCATGCAGCGCTTCCTCGCCCGGCTGGGGTTCGCGCCGGCCGCGTCGCACCGCGTCGTCACCACCTCCGCCCTGCAGCGCCGGCTGGCGCACGAGCACGGCGCCGGCGGCTCCGTCCGCCGCTCGGGCCCGCGCGGGCTCGAGGACCTCATCGCCCGGAGGCGACAGGTGCGCGAGGCGCGGCAGCAGGCCGACGAGCCGGCGCCCGTGGCGCGAGCGTCGGGCGCGGATCAGCCGCGCGCGTCGATCAACATGCAGGTGAGCCGCGCGGTGCAGACGGGCCGACCGTCCTCGTCCTCGACCACCACCTGGTAGCTGGCCAGGGTCGTGCCCAGGTGCAGCGCTGTCGCTGTCCCGGTGACCACGCCGGAGCGCGCTGACCGGTGATGGGTGGCGTTGAGCTCGATGCCGACCGCGGCTCGCCCCTCGCCCGCGTACGTCATGGCGGCGACGGAGCCCAGCGTCTCGGCCAGCACCGCGGACGCGCCGCCGTGGAGCAGGCCGTACGGCTGGGTGTTCCCGGCGACGGGCATGGTGCCGACGGTGCGCTCGGCGGAGGCCTCGGTCACCACGATGCCCATGCGCTCGATGAGGGTGCCCGGGTAGGGCTGGTCGGTGGTCGTCGTGTCGGACATGGCAGATAGGTTGGCACCCGTGAGCGACGCACTGCCAGCGGTTCCGCCGGCCACTCCCGGAACGCCTGCCCGACTCCTCCTGATCGACGGTCACTCGATGGCCTACCGGGCGTTCTTCGCGCTCCCGGTGGACAAGTTCGCGACGTCGTCCGGCGAGCCCACCAACGCGGTCTTCGGGTTCTTCTCCATGATCGCCAACCTGCTCCGTGACGAGGCGCCCACGCACGTCGCGGTCGCGTTCGACGCCGGCCGGACGACGTTCCGCACCGAGGTGTACGAGTCGTACAAGGGCAACAGGGACGCCACCCCGGCGCCGTTCAAGGGTCAGGTCGCGGTCATCCAGAAGGTGCTGGAGACCATGCACATCCCGTACCTGTCCAAGCCGCAGTTCGAGGCCGACGACATCCTCGCCACGCTCTCGGTGCAGGCGCGTGCGCAGGGCATGGAGGTGCTCATCTGCACCGGCGACCGCGACGCCCTGCAGCTGGTGAACGGCGACGTGACCGTGCTCTACCCGGTCAAGGGCGTCTCGGAGCTGGCCCGCATGACGCCGGCCGCCGTCGAGACCAAGTACGGCGTCCCGCCCGAGCGGTACCCCGACCTCGCGGCGCTCGTCGGGGAGACCAGCGACAACCTGCCGGGCATCCCGGGCGTCGGCCCGAAGACCGCCGCCAAGTGGATCGTGCAGTACGACGGCCTCGAGGGCATCCTCGCCGCCGCGGACCAGGTGCCGGGCAAGGCGGGGGAGTCTCTGCGCGACAACCTCGACCAGGTGCGCCTGAATCGCCAGCTCAACGCCCTCCTGACGGACCTGGAGCTCCCGCTCGGGCCCGAGGACCTGGCCGCGCGCCCGTGGGACCGGACGGCGCTGCACGCCATCCTCGAGGAGCTCGAGTTCCGCGCGATCCGCGACCGGCTCTTCGCCATGCTTCCCGACGAGGGCGGCGAGGGGCCGGGCACCGTCGCGGCGGCCCAGCTGGACCTCACGGTGCTCGGCTCCGGCGAGCTGGCGGCCTGGCTCGCCGAGCGCGCTGGGCGCCCTCTGGGCGTCGACGTGCGCGGTTCGGGTGCTCCGTCGGGCGGCGACGCGTGGGGCATCGCGCTGGCGGACCCGGACGGTCAGGCGGCGGCGTTCGACCTCGCCGAGATCCAGCCCGCCGACGAGGCGGCGCTGGCGGCCTGGCTCGCCGACCCGGCCGCGCCGAAGGTGGTGCACGCCGCGAAGGAGGCCTGGCACGCGCTGACCGGGCGCGGACTGCCGCTGGCGGGGGTCGTGTTCGACACCGAGCTCGCCGCCTACCTGTGCCAGCCCGACCGCCGTGCCTACGACCTGACCGACCTCGCGATCGGCTACCTGCACCGTGAGCTCGGGGCCGACGACGCCGGCGACGGCGCGCAGGGCGCGCTCGACCTCGAGCTCGACGGCACCGACGAGKGTCGCCGCGCGGCCGTCCGTGCCGCCGCCGTGCGGGACCTGGCCGACGTGCTGGGCGGCGAGCTCGGCGACCGCGGCGCGACCTCGCTGCTGGAGAACCTCGAGCTGCCGCTGGTCGACGTGCTGGCCCGCATGGAACGCA
Organism: Cellulomonas sp. P5_E12; assembly: GCF_054049315.1. Lineage (NCBI taxonomy): Bacteria > Bacillati > Actinomycetota > Actinomycetes > Micrococcales > Cellulomonadaceae > Cellulomonas > Cellulomonas sp. P5_E12. The sequence continues at coordinate 248,457 of NZ_JBFUMP010000006.1, forward strand.
CCGGCATCGCGATCGACGACGGCTACCTGTCCGGCCTGGAGCGGTCCTTCGACGGCCAGGTGCAGAACGCCGCCGCCGAGGCCTATGCGGTCATCGGGCGGGAGGTGAACCTCGGGTCGCCCAAGCAGCTCCAGGAGGTGCTGTTCGACCAGCTCGGGATGCCGAAGACCAAGAAGATCAAGACGGGCTACACCACCGACGCCTCGGCGCTGACGGACCTGTTCGCCCGGACGCAGCACCCGTTCCTCGAGCACCTGCTCGCGCACCGCGATGCCATCCGTCTGCGCCAGACCGTCGAGGGGCTGCTGCGCTCGATCGCGGCGGACGGGCGGATCCACACGACGTTCCAGCAGACGATCGCCGCGACGGGGCGCCTGTCGTCGGCGGACCCGAACCTGCAGAACATCCCGATCCGCACCGAGGCGGGCCGGCAGATCCGGCGGGCGTTCGTCGTCGGCGACGGCTACGAGACGCTCCTGACGGCCGACTACTCGCAGATCGAGATGCGGATCATGGCGCACCTCTCGGGCGACGAGGGGCTCATCGACGCGTTCCGTTCGGGCGAGGACCTGCACAGCTTCGTCGGTTCGCGGGTGTTCGGCGTCCCGACGGACGAGGTCACGCCGGCCATGCGCTCGAAGATCAAGGCGATGAGCTACGGGCTCGCCTACGGCCTGTCGGCGTACGGGCTGTCCCAGCAGCTCTCGGTCGAGGTGTCCGAGGCCGCGGCGCTCATGCAGGACTACTTCTCACGCTTCGGCGGGGTGCGCGACTACCTCACCGGTGTCGTCGACGTCGCCCGCCAGACCGGCTACACCGCCACCATCCTGGGCCGCCGTCGCTACCTGCCGGACCTCACCAGCGACAACCGCCAGCGTCGCGAGGTCGCGGAGCGGATGGCCCTCAACGCGCCGATCCAGGGCAGCGCTGCCGACCTGATCAAGGTCGCCATGCTGGGCGTCGACCGCGAGCTGAGTCGCCGGGGGCTCGGCTCGCGGATGCTGCTCCAGGTCCACGACGAGCTCGTGCTCGAGGTGGCGCCGGGGGAGCGGGACGAGGTCGAGGCCCTGGTGCGCGAGCAGATGGGCGCCGCGGGCGACGCGGCGACCGACGGTCCGCTGGATGTGGCGCTCGACGTCACGGTCGGCGCGGGAGGCTCCTGGCACGACGCAGGGCACTGACACGCCGTCAAGACGGCGGTATCGCCCGACACGTCGTCGGAATCGGGTGCGCGGTGGGGTGATCTACGCCACAGTATGGCGCACAGAAGCGGCAACGGAGCCGCTGACATCCCTCCCGGGAGGCGCTGATGACCGACACCTTCGGAGATCGTGAGACGGACTACCAACGGGTACAGAACAGCGACGAGTTCCAGGCGCTCCGGCGCAGGTTCCGCCGCTTCGTGTTCCCGATGACCGCCCTCTTCCTCGCCTGGTACTTCCTGTACGTGCTGCTCGCGGACTACGCGCACGACTTCATGGCGACCAAGATCTGGGGCAACATCACCGTCGGGCTGCTCCTCGGGCTGGGGCAGTTCGTCTCGACCTTCATCATCACGATGGTCTACGCGCGGTGGGCCAACAACAAGCAGGATCCCGTGGCGGAGCGCCTCCGCAGGCACATCGAGGACGGCGACAGCCTGGACGGCGGTGTCGCATGAGCGCCTCCCTGACCACCCTGCTGCACGCCGCCGAGACCGAGGACATCGGTAACCCCGCGGTCAACATCGCGATCTTCGGTGTGTTCGTCGCGATCACGCTGGTCGTCGTGTTCCGGGCCTCCCGCAACAACAAGACGGCGGCCGACTACTACGCGGCCGGGCGCTCGTTCACCGGCCCGCAGAACGGCACCGCCATCGCCGGGGACTACCTGTCGGCCGCCTCGTTCCTCGGCATCTGCGGCGCCATCGCCATCAACGGGTACGACGGGTTCCTCTACTCGATCGGCTTCCTGGTGGCGTGGCTCGTCGCCCTGCTGCTCGTGGCGGAGCTGCTGCGCAACACCGGTCGGTTCACCATGGCCGACGTCCTCTCGTTCCGGCTCAAGCAGCGCCCGGTCCGCATGGCCGCGGCGCTGGCCACCCTCACGGTCGTCTTCTTCTACCTGCTGGCGCAGATGGCCGGTGCCGGCGGTCTCGTCGCGCTGCTGCTGGGCGTCGAAGGGACCACAGGTCAGGGAGTCGTCATCGCCGTCGTCGGTGCGCTGATGATCCTCTACGTCCTCGTCGGCGGGATGAAGGGCACCACGTGGGTGCAGATCATCAAGGCGGTCCTGCTGATCATCGGCGCGGCCGTCATGACGGTCTGGGTGCTGGCGCAGTTCGGGTTCAACTTCTCGGACCTGCTGCAGGGCGCCATCGACACGGCCGGCGAGGGTGGCGAGTCACTGATCGCGCCCGGCAAGCAGTACGGCGTCAGCGCGATGAGCCAGCTGAACTTCCTGTCGCTCGCGCTGGCGCTCGTGCTGGGGACCGCCGGCCTGCCGCACGTGCTCATGCGGTTCTACACGGTCCCGTCGGCCAAGGAGGCCCGGCGGTCGGTGGTCTGGGCGATCTGGCTCATCGGCATCTTCTATCTCTTCACGCTGGTGCTCGGGTACGGCGCCGCGGCCCTCGTCGGTCCCGAGGCCATCAAGGCGGCGCCCGGCGGCGTGAACTCGGCGGCCCCGCTGCTCGCGTACGAGCTGGGCGGCACCGTGCTGCTCGGTCTCATCTCGGCGGTGGCGTTCGCGACGATCCTCGCGGTCGTCGCCGGCCTCACCATCACGGCCGCGGCGTCGTTCGCGCACGACATCTACGCCTCGGTCATCAAGCGCGGCGAGGTCAAGCCGGACGGCGAGGTCCGCGTCGCGCGGATCACGGTCGTGGTGATCGGGATCCTCGCGATCATCGGCGGCATCTTCGCCAACGGCCAGAACGTGGCGTTCCTCGTGGCGCTGGCCTTCGCCGTCGCGGCGAGCGCCAACCTGCCGACGATCCTCTACTCGCTGTTCTGGAAGAGGTTCAACACGTCCGGGGCGCTCTGGAGCATCTACGGCGGGCTCATCTCCTGCCTGGTGCTCATCGCGTTCTCGCCCGTCGTGTCCGGCAAGGTCGACCCGGTGACCGGCGCGAGCCTGTCGATGATCAAGGACACGTCCATCGACTTCCACCTGATCCCGCTGGAGAACCCGGGGCTCATCTCGATCCCGCTCGCGTTCCTCCTCGGGATCCTCGGCACGTACCTGAGCAAGGACGCGTCGAGCCCGGAGAAGTTCGCGGAGATGGAGGTCCGGTCGCTGACCGGGGCCGGCTCCGAGAAGGCGGTCGTGCACTGACGCCGGCCCTCGGGCGGCCGACCTAACCCGTCGGCCGCCCGAGGTGCGTCACGAAGATCGCGGTGCCGGGGATCCGTGCGCCGCGCACGGGCCCCCAGCCGCCCCAGGTCCGGTCGTGGCCGGCGGGCCACTCCGGCTCGACCAGGCTGTCGAGCACGAACCCGGCGGCCACCAGCTCGGCGACGTGGTCGCCGAGGGTCCGGTGGTACTCGGCGTACAGCACGCGGCCCGACTCGCCGAGCTCGGCGTAGGGGGTCCGGTCGAAGTAGGAGCGCGTGGCCGTCAGACCGGCCTCGCCCGGGTCGTCGGGGAAGGCCCAGCGGACCGGGTGGGTCACGGCGAACACCCACCGACCGCCCGGTCGCAGCACGCGAGCGACCTCGGCGTGGACGCGGTCGGCGTCGGGCACGAACGGCAGGGCGCCGAACGCGGTGAACGCGACGTCGAACGACGCGTCGGCGAAGGGCAGCACCCGGGCGTCGGCCTGCACCAAGGGAGTGGCGCGGCCCACCTCGGCGTCGTACCGCACCCCGGCGGCGAGCATCCCGGCCGAGACGTCGGTCGCGACGACGTCGACGCCCTCGCCGACCAGCCACCGCGCGCACTGCGCGGCCCCCGCGCCCACCTCGAGCACGCGTGCGCCGGTCAGGTCCCCGAGCAGGCGCGCGTCCTTCTCCCGGACGCCCTCGGGGCACCAGCAGAAGTCGGCGGGGCCCAGGAACGAGCCGTGCTCGTCGAGGTACTCCTCGGCGTTCGCGTCCCACCACCCGCGGCCGGCGGCGCCGGCGGCCTCGGCAGGGACGTCGAGGTAGCCGGCCTCGGCCAGCGGGTCGTCGTGCATAGGACCAGTGTCACCTCTGGGGGCTGGTGCACCTGGATACGCTGTCGGCACGGCGGCCCGATGATGCGCTCCGGCCAGGCTCATCCGAGCCCCGCGACGATCAAGGAGTGCCAGCGTGCGAGTCGGTCTGCTCACGGGCGGCGGAGACGTCCCCGGTCTCAACGCCGCGATCCGCGCCGTCGTGAAGCGCGGCGAGGGCGAGTACGGCCACACGATCATCGGCTTCCGCAACGGCTGGCGCGGCGTGGTGGACGGGTTCAGCGTCCCGCTCACCCGCCAGCACATCCGCAACCAGCTGGCCGTCGGCGGCACCCTGCTCGGCACCGCGCGGTACCACCCCCACGCCGCCGACGGGGGCCTCGACGCCGTGCTGTCGACGCTCGAGTCCGAGCGCATCGAGGCGCTCATCTGCATCGGCGGCGACGGCACCCTGCACGCCGCGAGCAAGGTGGCCGAGGCGGGCGTCCGCATCGTCGCGATCCCGAAGACGATCGACAACGACGTGTGGGGGACCGACCAGTCCATCGGCTTCGACACCGCGGTCTCGATCGCGACCGAGGCCGTCGACCGCATCCACACCACGGCGGAGAGCCACAACCGCGTGATGATCGTCGAGGTCATGGGCCGGCACGCCGGCTGGATCGCCGCGACGGCGGGCATCGCCGGGGGAGCCGAGCTCGTGCTGGCCCCGGAGGCGCCGTTCGACATCGAGAAGATCGAGCGGTTCCTCAAGTACCGGCACCGCGCGCACGCGAACTACTCGATCATCGTCGTCGCCGAGGGGGCTGTCCCCGCGCCGGGCACGCCCATGGACTACCAGACGCCCATGGGCAAGTTCGGCGACATCGTCGCGGGCGCCATCGGGGAGCGTCTCAAGCTCGAGATCGAGCAGCGCACGGGCTTCGACACCCGACTGGTCGTGCTGGGCCACGTGCAGCGTGGCGGCATCCCCACGCACGTCGACCGGATCCTGGGATCGCGGTTCGGGGTGGCCGCGATCGACGCGGCCAGCGCGGGCCAGTCGGACGTCATGACGGCGCTGCGCGGCGAGTCCGTCCAGATGGTGCCGCTCAGCGAGGTGGCGGGCAAGGTCAAGTACGTGCCCGACGAGCTGCTGGCGGTCGCGCGCGCGCTCGCCTGATCGGCTTTGACCTGCCCATCGTCGCCCGGATAGGGTGGACGGCGGTGCCGCGCGCCTTGTTGCGTCGGCGTGTCCTCACTCGCACTGCTCGTGCGGGGGCTCTCTTCGGGGAGTCGAGGGCGTCACATCAGATCGCGATCACCACACGCATGTCATCGTGCCGCCGGCACAACGTTCAGCCCGTACAACATCCCTGTCCGCATCGGAGCCCATCCCTACATGAGCATCACCACCCCCGCGAAGCCCGCCACCCCGCAGGTCGCGATCAACGACATCGGCTCGGCAGAGGACTTCCTCGCCGCGATCGACGCCACCATCAAGTACTTCAACGATGGCGACATCGTCGAGGGCACCATCGTCAAGGTCGACCGCGACGAGGTCCTTCTCGACATCGGTTACAAGACCGAGGGCGTCATCCCCTCCCGTGAGCTGTCCATCAAGCACGACGTGGACCCCGGTGAGGTTGTCAAGGTCGGCGACGCAGTCGAGGCCCTCGTCCTCCAGAAGGAGGACAAGGAAGGCCGGCTGATCCTGTCCAAGAAGCGCGCACAGTACGAGCGCGCCTGGGGCACGATCGAGAAGATCAAGGAGGAGGACGGCGTCGTCACCGGCACCGTCATCGAGGTCGTCAAGGGCGGCCTCATCCTCGACATCGGTCTGCGCGGCTTCCTGCCCGCGTCGCTGGTGGAGATGCGTCGCGTCCGCGACCTCCAGCCGTACGTCGGCAAGGAGATCGAGGCCAAGATCATCGAGCTCGACAAGAACCGCAACAACGTGGTCCTGTCGCGCCGTGCCTGGCTCGAGCAGACGCAGTCCGAGGTGCGCTCCACCTTCCTGCAGACGCTGCAGAAGGGCCAGGTCCGCCCCGGTGTCGTGTCCTCGATCGTCAACTTCGGTGCGTTCGTGGACCTGGGTGGCGTGGACGGGCTCGTGCACGTCTCCGAGCTGTCCTGGAAGCACATCGACCACCCGTCCGAGGTCGTCGAGGTCGGCCAGGAGGTCACCGTCGAGGTTCTCGACGTCGACTTCGACCGCGAGCGTGTCTCCCTGTCGCTGAAGGCGACGCAGGAGGACCCGTGGCAGGCATTCGCCCGCACGCACGCCATCGGCCAGGTCGTCCCGGGCAAGGTCACCAAGCTGGTCCCGTTCGGTGCGTTCGTGCGCGTCGAGGACGGCATCGAGGGCCTCGTGCACATCTCGGAGCTGGCCGTGCGCCACGTCGAGATCCCGGAGCAGGTCGTCCAGGTCGGAGACGACGTCTTCGTGAAGGTCATCGACATCGACCTGGAGCGCCGCCGCATCTCGCTGTCGCTCAAGCAGGCGAACGAGGGCTTCGACCCGGCCAGCGAGGACTTCGACCCCGCGCTGTACGGCATGGCGGCCGAGTACGACGACGCCGGCAACTACAAGTACCCCGAGGGCTTCGACCCGGCCACGAACGAGTGGCTCGAGGGCTTCGAGGCTCAGCGCGAGGTGTGGGAGGCGCAGTACGCGCAGGCCCACGAGCGCTGGGAGGCGCACCGCAAGCAGGTCGCCGACGCCGCCAAGGCCGACGCCGAGGCTGCCTCGGCCGGTGCCGACGGTGCGACGTCGTCCTCCAGCACGTCGAGCTCGTCCGCCGGCCCGGTGCCGTCGACGTACTCGTCGTCCACCGAGGAGGCCGCGGGCACGCTCGCGTCCGACGAGGCGCTCGCCGCTCTGCGCGAGAAGCTCACGGGCAACTGATCCACGCCTGACGCTCGAAGGCCGGTCACCCTTGCGGTGGCCGGCCTTCGGCGTCCCCGGGCTCGGCAGCCAAGGCCCGCGCAGGGCAGGATGGACGGATGCAACGCATCGGTCTGACAGGCGGGATCGCGGCCGGCAAGTCCGTCGCGGCGCAGCGGCTGGGTGAGCTCGGGGCGGTGGTGATCGACTCCGACGTGCTGGCGCGCGAAGCCGTGGCCCCCGGGTCGGCCGGTCTCGACGCGGTCGTCGAGGAGTTCGGCGCCGGCGTGCTCGCGGCCGACGGGTCCCTCGACCGGGCGGCGCTGGCCAGGATCGTGTTCAGCGACCCGGCGGCGCGCGCGCGGCTCGACGCGATCGTGCACCCGATCGTGCGGCGGCTCTCGGCCGAGCGCGAGGCGTCGTCGGCCGTGACCGACCACGGCGCGGTCGTCGTCCACGACATCCCCCTGCTGGTCGAGACGGGACAGGCCGACGCCTTCCACGTCCTCGTGGTCGTGCACGCGCCGGCGGTCCTGCGGGTCGAGCGGCTGGTCCGGCTGCGCGGCATGGACCGGGTCGAGGCGGAGGCGCGCGTGTCCGCGCAGGCGAGCGACGACGAGCGCCTGGCTGTCGCCGACGTGGTGCTGGACGGCACGGGCAGCGACGACGACCTGCGCGCGCAGGTGGACGCCCTGTGGGACCGGCTCGCGGTCGAGCGGGCCGACGAGCTCGCGGCCGAGACGCCGTGACCCGCGTCCTGCTGACGGGGTTCGGGCCGTTCGACGGGCAGTCCGTCAACGCGTCGTGGCTCGCCGTGACCGAGGTGGTCGCGTCGTGGACCGGTCCCGCCGAGCTCGTGGTGCGGGAGCTGCCGGTGTCCTTCCGGAGTGCGCGGCAGCAGCTGCGGTCCGCGATCGCGGAGGTCGAGCCGGACCTGGTCGTGTGCGTCGGGGAGGCGGGCGGGACGTCGGCCGTCCGGGTCGAGCGGGTGGCCGTGAACGTGATCGACGCGCGGATCCCGGACGTCGACGGGTCCGCACCCATCGACGTCCCGGTCATCGCGGGCGCGCCGGCAGCGTTCTTCTCGACGCTCCCGGTCAAGGCGTGCGCGGCCGCGGTGCGCGACGCGGGGGTGCCCGTCGAGGTGTCGAACACCGCCGGGCTGTACGTCTGCAACGCCACGTTCTACGCCCTGCAGCACCTGCTGGCCGGGCGCACCGGCGTCCGCAGCGGGTTCGTGCACGTCCCGCGCACCCCGGCGCAGGTGGCGGACGGCGGACCCGCGCTCGACGTCTCCGACGCCGCCACGGCGCTGCTTGCTGTGGTGCGGGCGGCGCTGTCGACGACCGCCGACGTCCGCGTCTCCGCGGGCACCCTGGCGTAGCCCGCACGTGTCGGTGGCGGCACGTACGGTTGTGGCATGCGTCCAGTCACCGACCTTCAGCGGACCGTCGCGCCGTTCGAGGTGATCTCCGAGTACACGCCGTCGGGTGACCAGCCCAAGGCGATCAAGGAGCTGTCGGCCCGGATCAACGCGGGCGAGAAGGACGTCGTGCTGCTGGGCGCCACCGGCACCGGCAAGTCCGCGACCACGGCCTGGCTCATCGAGCAGGTGCAGCGTCCGACCCTGGTGATGGCGCCGAACAAGACCCTCGCCGCGCAGCTGGCCACCGAGTTCCGGGAGCTGCTGCCCAACAACGCCGTCGAGTACTTCGTCTCGTACTACGACTACTACCAGCCCGAGGCGTACATCGCGCAGACGGACACCTACATCGAGAAGGACTCGTCCATCAACGACGAGGTCGAGCGGCTGCGGCACTCCGCGACCAGCTCGCTGCTCACGCGGCGCGACGTCATCGTGGTCGCATCGGTGAGCTGCATCTACGGTCTGGGCACCCCGCAGGAGTACGTCGACCGGATGGTCACGCTGTCCGTGGGCGACCAGGTGGACCGCGACCAGCTGCTCCGCAAGTTCGTCACCATGCAGTACACCCGCAACGACATGGCGTTCACGCGCGGGACGTTCCGCGTCCGCGGCGACACGGTCGAGATCATCCCGGTGTACGAGGAGCTCGCCATCCGGATCGAGTTCTTCGGCGACGAGATCGAGGCGATCGCGACCCTGCACCCGCTGACCGGCGACGTCGTGCGGTCGGAAAAGCAGATGCACATCTTCCCGGCCACCCACTACGTCGCGGGCCCGGAGCGCATGGAGCGCGCGATCAACGGCATCGAGCTCGAGCTGGAGCAGCGGCTGGACGAGCTCGAGCGGCAGAACAAGCTGCTCGAGGCCCAGCGGCTGCGCATGCGCACCACGTACGACATCGAGATGATGCGCCAGATCGGCTCCTGCTCGGGCATCGAGAACTACTCGCGGCACATCGACGGGCGCAGCGCCGGGACGGCGCCGAACACGCTGATCGACTACTTCCCCGAGGACTTCCTGCTGGTCATCGACGAGTCGCACGTGACCGTGCCGCAGATCGGCGCGATGTTCGAGGGGGACATGTCCCGCAAGCGGGCGCTCGTGGACCACGGCTTCCGGCTGCCCAGCGCGACCGACAACCGGCCGCTGCGGTGGGAGGAGTTCGTCGAGCGGATCGGCCAGACCGTCTACCTGTCGGCGACGCCCGGCAACTACGAGCTCTCGATCTCGGACGGCGTGGTCGAGCAGATCATCCGGCCGACCGGCCTGGTGGACCCGAAGGTCGTGGTCAAGCCGACGACGGGGCAGATCGACGACCTGCTGGGGGAGATCCACGACCGGGTCGAGAAGGACGAGCGCGTCCTCGTGACCACGCTGACCAAGAAGATGGCCGAGGACCTCACCGACTACTTCCTGGAGAAGGGCGTCCGGGTCCGTTACCTGCACTCCGAGGTGGACACCCTGCGGCGCGTCGAGCTGCTGCGCGAGCTGCGGCTCGGCGAGTACGACGTGCTGGTCGGCATCAACCTGCTGCGCGAGGGCCTCGACCTGCCCGAGGTGTCGCTCGTGGCCATCCTCGACGCCGACAAGGAGGGCTTCCTGCGGTCGGGGAGGTCCCTGATCCAGACCATCGGGCGCGCCGCGCGCAACGTGTCCGGCGAGGTGCACATGTACGCCGACCGGATCACCGACGGCATGGCGCAGGCCATCGAGGAGACCAGCCGCCGGCGGGAGCGCCAGGTCGCCTACAACCTCGAGAACGGCATCGACCCGACGCCGCTGCGCAAGAAGATCGGCGACATCACGGACCTGCTGGCCCGCGAGGACGCGGACACGGCGGAGCTGCTCGGGGGCGGCGGACGGCAGACCAGCCGCGGCAAGGCGCCGGTGCCGGGCTTCGGCTCGAAGAAGGGTGCTCCGCGCGACGAGCGGACGCGGCTCACGGGCGCGGCGGCGGGCGAGCTGGCGGACCTCATCCAGCAGCTGTCGGACCAGATGCACGCGGCCGCCGCGGAGCTCCAGTTCGAGCTGGCCGCGCGGCTGCGTGACGAGATCTCCGGAATGAAGAAGGAGCTCCGGCAGATGCAGGCCGCGACGGCCTGAGGAGAGCGAGCGATCATGGCGGTCCCGGTCCAGGTGACGTGCGACGCGGCGGACCCGGCGACGCTCGGTCGGTTCTGGGGTGAGGTGCTCGGCTACGTCGAGCAGCCACCGCCGGACGGACACGCGAGCTGGGACGCGTTCCTCGACACCCTGGGCGTTCCGCCGGACGAGCGGAACTCGGCGTACGCGGTGATCGATCCCGACGGCGTCGGGCCCCGGCTGCTGTTCCAGAAGGTGCCCGAGGGCAAGACCGCGAAGAACCGCGTGCACCTCGACGTGAGCGTCGGCGCCGGCCTCGAGCGCGCCGACCGGCCCGCCCGATGCCGCCAGCGGTCGGCGGAGCTCGTGGAGCTCGGCGCGACGCAGGTGCGGGTGTTCGAGGGCGAGGAGGGTCCGGGCTCGTTCTGGATCGTCATGAACGACCCGGAGGGCAACGAGTTCTGCCTGCAGTGAGAGGCGCGCCCCGGATGCGATGTGGAGCCCGCGTGACGCAGATGTGACTGTTCCGCGCCGCGAGACAGCGTCGCCGAGGCCGGCGTGCCCTATGCTTGCCGACGTTGAAGGGGAGTACCCCACACACGATCCCGTCGTCATCACGGACCCGCTCGCGCGGGGCCCGGCTGGATCGGTCCGCGACACTCCGGTGCGGGCGGGGGAGACCTTCGGTACCGACGCAACTCTCGTACCGGAGGTTTCTGCATGGACGTGGCCGGCTGGGTCTGGGCGGTAACGGCGGTCTTCGTCGTCGGCCTCATCGTCTTCGACTTCTACGCGCACGTGCGCACCCCCCACGCGCCGACCTTCTCCGAGTCCGCGCGGTGGTCGATCTTCTACATCGCGATCGCCCTGGTCTTCGGCGTCATCGTGGGCATGGCCTGGGGCTGGGGACCTGGCACCGAGTACTTCGCCGGGTACATCACCGAGAAGAGCCTCTCGGTGGACAACCTGTTCGTCTTCCTCATCATCATGACGAAGTTCGCGGTGCCCCGGGAGTACCAGCAGAAGGTGCTGCTGGTCGGCGTGGTGATCGCGCTGATCCTGCGGACGGTGTTCATCCTGGCCGGCGCCGCCGCCATCGAGCAGTTCTCGTGGGTGTTCTACATCTTCGGCGGCTTCCTCGTGTACACCGCGATCAAGCTGGTCCGTGAGCACCACGACGCCGAGCACCCGGACCCGCGGGAGGAGCGCGACGGCATCCCCGTCCGGCTGTTCAAGCGCTTCGTCCCGACGGTGGAGGAGTACCACGGCGACCGCCTCACGGTGCGGCTCGACGGCAAGCGGTTCTTCACGCCGATGCTCGTCGTCATGGTCGCGATCGGGTCCACCGACGTCCTGTTCGCGCTCGACTCGATCCCGGCCATCTACGGCCTGACGGAGGAGCCGTACATCGTCTTCACGGCGAACGCGTTCGCGCTGCTCGGCCTGCGCCAGCTGTACTTCCTCATCGGGGGCCTGCTCGAGCGGCTCATCTACCTGTCGCAGGGCCTCGCGGTCATCCTCGGTTTCATCGGCATCAAGCTCGTGCTGCACGCTCTGCACGTCAACGAGCTGCCCTTCATCAACAACGGCGAGCCCGTCGAGTGGGCTCCCGAGATCCCCATCTGGCTGTCGCTCGTGGTCATCCTCGGCACCCTCGTCGTGGCCACCGTCCTGAGCCTCCTGAAGACCCGCAGTGACGCGAGCATCGCGTCGAAGACCGAGAACTGAGGAACACCCCTTGCACGTCGACTCCCTCGTCTGGATCGCTTCGCTCGGTCTGGCCGGCGCGCTGCTCGTCATCGACGTCGCCGTCGTCGGTCGTCGGCCGCACGTCCCGACGACCGCCGAGTGCCTGCGCTACCTGGCCATCTACATCGGGCTCGCCGTGCTGTTCGGCGGCTGGGTGTGGATGCGCTGGGGCGGGGAGTACGCGGGCCAGTTCTACGCCGGCTGGCTGACCGAGTACTCGCTGTCGGTGGACAACCTGTTCGTCTTCCTGCTGATCATGGGCAAGTTCGCCGTGCCGCGGGCGTACCAGCAGACGGCGCTGCTCATCGGCATCATCCTGGCGCTGGTGTTCCGCGGGATCTTCATCTGGGCCGGCGCCGCTGTCATCGACGCGTTCAGCTGGGTGTTCTACCTGTTCGGCGCGTTCCTCGTCTGGACCGCCTGGAAGGTCGGGCGCGAGGGGGCGGCCGGCGACGACGACGAGTTCCACCCGCCGCTCCTGCTCCGGATCGTGCAGCGGGTCTTCCCGGCGACCCCGGAGTACCACGGCGTGAAGCTCACGGTCGTCGAGGGCGGCCGCCGGCTCATGACGCCGATGTTCGTGGTGCTCGTCGCGCTGGGCGCCACCGACCTGCTGTTCGCGTTCGACTCGATCCCGGCCATCTTCGGCCTGACCAGCGAGCCGTATCTCGTGCTCATGGCGAACCTGTTCGCCCTCATGGGCCTGCGCCAGCTCTACTTCCTGCTGGGCGATCTGCTCAAGCGCCTGGTCTACCTGAACATCGGGCTCGCGGTGCTGCTCGGGTTCATCGGCGTGAAGCTCGTGGCGCACGCGCTGCACGAGAACGAGGTCCCGTTCATCAACGGCGGCGAGCCCGTCCAGTGGGCGCCCGAGATCCCTATCTGGCTGTCCCTCTGCACGATCGTCGCGATCCTCGCCGTGACGGCGCTGGCCAGCATCCTCAAGGTCCGGCTCGACGAACRCTCGGCCGCGGCCGAGCGCATCACCGACTGACCGGTCAGGCGCTCCAGGGGCCGAGCACCAGCTCCCACGCGCGCACGTCGGCGTCGGCCACCAGGCCCTCGCGCGCGAACGGGTCGGCCGCCAGGATCGCGTCGACGACCGCCTGGTCGTCGGCCCGGAACACCAGCAGCGCGCCGGGGGCACCGTCGGAGAACGGTCCGGAGACCAGGAGCGTGCCCTGCTCGGCCAGCCCGGACAGGTACGCGCGGTGCTCGGCCCGGAACACGTCGCGGACGTCGTCGCGCTCGTCGTAGGTGTAGCGGACGGCATAGGTGGGCATGGCGCCATCCTGCCCGAGCCGGTGGCAGAGTGCTGACATGGCCCGCACGTTGCGCACGCTGCTCACCGACGACCTGCTCGAGCGGATCCATGAGCGAGCGCCTGTCCACGACCGCGAGAACACGTTCCCGCACGACGACCTCGCGGAGCTGGTCGCCACGGGGTACCTCACGGCGTTCGTGCCCGAGTCGCTCGGGGGCGCCGGCCTCACCCTGGAGGAGGTCGCGCGCGAGCAGGTCCGCCTCGCGGCGGCGGCGCCCGCGACGGCGTTGGCGATCAACATGCACCTCGTCGTCACCGGGTTGGCGGCGCTGCTGGTCGGCCGCGGGGACGACTCCGTCGAGTTCGTCCTGCGCGACGCCGCGGCGGGGGAGATCTTCGCGTTCGGCAACTCCGAGGCCGGCAACGACCTCGTCATGTTCGGCTCCCGGACGCGGGCGGAGCGTCAGCCCGACGGCGCGTACCGGTACACAGGCACGAAGATCTTCACGTCGCTGTCGCCGGTGTGGACGCGGCTGGCCACCTTCGGCCTCGACGACTCGGACCGGGACGACCCACGGCTCGTGCACGGCGTCGTCTCCCGCGAGGACGGCGGCGTCGAGGCCCGCGACGACTGGGACACCCTCGGCATGCGGGCGACGCAGTCCGCCACCACGGTGCTCGACGGCGCGCTCGCTCGTGCCGACCGGGTCTACCGCTCGCTGCCGCCCGGCCCGAGCGCGGACTCGTTCGTCTTCGCCCTCTTCGCGGTCTTCGAGATCCTGCTCGGCGCGGTCTACACCGGGATCGGGCGGCGGGCGATCGAGCTCGGCGTCGCGGCCGCGCGGCGCCGGACGTCGATGAAGTACGACGGCCGCGCCTACGCCCAGGACCCCGATATCCGCTGGCGGATCGCCGACGCCGTGCTCGCGCAGGACGGCGCCGAGCTGCAGGTGTTCGCGCTGGCGCGGGACGTCGACGAGCAGGTGGACCACGGCAGCCGGTGGTTCGCCCAGCTGGTCGGGCTCAAGGTCCGGGCCACCGAGTCCGCCCGCGTGGTCGTCGACAACTCGATCCGCGTCTCGGGCGGGGGCTCGTACTTCAGCGGCAGCGAGCTCGGGCGGCTGTACCGCGACGTGCTCGCCGGGCTGTTCCACCCGTCCGACGACGAGTCCGCGCACGCCACGGTCGCCACGTCCGTGCTGGGACCGCCGGAGGCCTGACGTGGAGCTGCCGGACGCGCTGGACCTCGGCACCGCGCACCTGCGCGCCGTGCGGGAGGACGACTGGGAGCTCGACTACACGCTCTCCCGGGTTTCCGACGTGCCGCAGTGGACCTACTACCCGGCGGACATCGGCGTGGACGAGGCTCGCGCGCGGGTGGCGCGCAGCCTGGCGAACCGGGTGGAGGGGCGCGGCGGGCGCTTCGTCGTCGAGCGAGATGGCGTGGCGGTCGGCACGGTCGGGTTCGTGCACCGCATCGACGGCACGTACCTCTACTACGCGTTCCTGCCCGAGGGGCGCGGGCTCGGGCTCGCGAMCCTTGCCGTGGAGGCCCTCTGTGCGTGGGCGTTCGCGCACGGTGCGGACCGCGTGCAGGCGCTGACGATGCTCGAGAACACCCGGAGCGAGCGTGTGCTCGAGCGGGCGTCCTTCGTGCGCGGCGACATCGAGGTGGAGCCCGACGGCCTCACGGTGACGCGCTGGTCACGCATGCGCGACCCACAACCTACTCACAAGTAACTTACGCAACCGTAGGTTACGATCGGGAGATGACCACCGTGGGATCAGGCCGACCGTCCGCCGCGTCCACCGGCGCCCCGCGGGAGGTGGCCATCCCCGACGAGCCGCTCACCGCAGCGCTCGACCGTGCGGCGCAGCGGTGGCCCGACCGGGCCGCGGTGGACTTCCTCGGCGCGGCGACCACGTACCGCGACCTCGCCGACTCCGTCGCCCGCGGGGCGCAGGTGCTGCTCGACCTCGGCGTCCGCCCCGGTGACCGAGTCGCGCTGGTCATGCCGAACTGCACCAGCCACGTGGTCGCGTTCTATGCCGCGCTCCGGATCGGGGCGGTCGTCGTGGAGCACAACCCCACGTACTCGACCGGGGAGCTCGCTCACCAGCTGGCCGACTCCGGCGCCGTCGTCGCGCTCGTGTGGGAGAAGGCCGTGCCGCGCGTGCTGGAGTCGCTGCCCCGGACCGCGCTCAAGGCGGTGGTGGCGATGGACCTGTCGGCCGACCTGTCCCGCGGGAAGCGCCTGGCTCTGCGCCTGCCGTTGCCCAGCGCCCGCAAGGCGCGCCGGGCCATGTGCGGCAAGGTTCCGCCGGCGTTCCCGATGTGGCACAGGCTCGTCGCCCGCGCGACCCCGCTCGACCCCGCCCACGCGGCGCCCACGGCGTCCGAGGTCGCCCTCCTGCAGTACACCGGCGGCACCACGGGGACGCCGAAGGGCGCGATGCTCACGCACCGGAACCTCGTCGCGAACGCCGTCCAGGGTCAGGCGTGGACCGGCGCCACGCCCGCCACGGAGGTCGTCTACGGGGTGCTTCCGTTCTTCCACGCCTTCGGGCTCACGCTCTGCCTGAGCTACGCGATGCGGGTCGCCGCGACGCTCGTCGCGTTCCCGTCGTTCGACCCGGCGCGCGTGCTCGACACCCAGAAGCGCGTCCCCGGGACGTTCCTGCCCGCCGTCCCGCCGATGCTCGACCGCCTCGCGGCCGCCGCTCGCGCGACCGGCGCGAACCTCACGTCGTTCCGGTACGCGATCTCCGGTGCCATGGCCCTGCCGGCGTCCACGGCGCAGGCGTGGGAGGAGGTCACCGGTGGCCTCGTCATCGAGGGCTACGGCATGACCGAGACCTCGCCCGTCGCGCTCGGCAACCCGCTCACCGGCGCCCGGCGCCCCGGCACCCTCGGCCTGCCGTTCCCGAGCACGAGCATCCGGGTGGTCGACCCGACGGACGTCACGCGCGACGTCGAGCCGGGGGAGCGCGGCGAGCTGCTGATCCAGGGCCCGCAGGTGTTCGCCGGGTACTGGAAGCGTCCCGACGAGACCGCGGAGCAGCTGCTCGACGACGGCTGGCTGCGCACGGGCGACATCGTCACCGTCGACGAGACAGGGTGGGTCGTCCTCGTCGACCGCATCAAGGAGGTCATCGTCAGCGGCGGCTTCAAGGTGTACCCGTCGCAGGTCGAGGACTGGTTGCGCACGATGCCGGGGGTCGCCGACATCGCCGTCGTCGGGGTGCCCGGGGGCGACCTGGGCGAGACCGTGGTCGCCGCCGTGGTGCTCGAGCCGGGGACGCCGGGGATCGAGCTCGACGCGGTCCGCGCCTGGGGCGAGAAGCACCTGGCGCGGTACGCGCTGCCGCGCCGGCTCGTCGTGCTCGACGACCTGCCCCGGTCGCAGGTGGGCAAGGTGTTGCGCCGCGTGGTGCGCGAGTCGGTCCTCGAGGCGTGAGCCTCACCAGCCGCGGTCGCGCCACTCCGCGAGGTGCGGACGTTCGGCGCCGAGCGTCGTGCCGCGGCCGTGGCCCGGGTAGACGGGCGTGTCGTCGGCGAAGCGGTCGAACAGCCGGGTGACGACGTCGTCGTACAGCTGGGTGAACGCCTCGGGGCTCTTCGTGGCACCGACGCCGCCGGGGAACAGCGAGTCGCCCGTGAACAGGTTCACGCGGCCGTCGGGCTCCGTGTAGGCCAGCGCGACCGATCCCGGCGTGTGTCCGCGCAGCGCGATGACCTCGAGCGACACCTGCCCGAGCGTCAGCGTGTCGCCGTGGTGGAGCCGCCGGGTGATCGGGATGTCCGTCGCCTTCGTGATCGCCTCGGCGTCGTCAGCGCCTGCGGCCGCGGGCGCGCCGGTGACCGCGACGACGGAGGCGAGCGCGCGGTGATGGTCCGCGTGCCGGTGCGTGGTGACGACCAGGTCGAGGCGGCCGGTGCCCTCGGCGACGAGGGCGAGCAGGCGGTCGGGGTCGTCGGCGGCGTCGATGAGGAGCTGCGAGCCGTCGCGACGGCACGTCAGCAGGTAGGCGTTGTTGTCCATCGGCCCGACGGACGCCCGGCGGATCACGAGCTCGTCGAGCACCTGCGTGTCGTCGCTCATCGTCCTGCTCTCTCCAGTGCGAGGTCGTGGCTGTGCACCGCGCGGACGAGCGCCAGGTGCGACAGGGCCTGCGGGAGGTTCCCCGCCATCCGGCGGCCCGCCGGGTCGTACTGCTCGGCCAGCAGCCCGACGTCGTTGGCCAGGCCCACGAGGATGTCGAGCACGTCCGTCGAGCCGTCGACGTCGTCCGCGCGGGCGAGGGCGTCGGCGAGCCAGAACGAGCAGGCGAGGAACGCGTGCTCGTCGCCGGGCACGCCGTCGTCGGTGCGCTCCGTGCGGTAGCGGCGGAGCAGCCCGGGCGCGACCTCGAGCTCGGCACGGATCACGGCGAGGGTGGACACGATCCGCGGGTCGTCCGCCGGCAGGAACCCGACCTGCGCCATCTGCAGCAGCGCCGCGTCGGTGTGCTCCGCGCCGTACGCCTGCACGAACGTGCCCCGCTCCGCGTTCCACGCGTGGGTCAGGACGTCCGCGTGGATGGCGTCCCGCTCGGTGCGCCACCTGTCCACGGGAGCGTCGAGCCCGTGCCTCTCGGCGGCGCGGACGGCGCGATCGACCGCCGCCCAGGCCATGACCTTGGAGTGCGTGAAGTGCTGCGGGTCGCCGCGGACCTCCCAGATGCCCCGGTCCGGCTCGCGCCAGCGGGTGAGCAGGTGGTCCACGAGGTGCCGCTGGAGGGACCAGGTGTCGTCGGTCTCGGCGAGGCCCGCCTCGCGCGCCATCTCGAGGGCGCACATCACCTCGCCGAGCACGTCGTTCTGCACCTGCTCGACGGCGGCGTTGCCGATGCGGACCGGGCGCGACCCGGCGTACCCCGCGAGGTGCTCCAGCTCGCGCTCGGGCAGGTCCCGCCCCCCGTCGACGCGGTACATGATCTGCAGGTCGGCGGGGTTGCCCGCGACCGCCCGCAGCAGCCAGTCGCGCCACTCCGTCGCCTCGTCGCGGTAGCCGTGCTCGAGCAGCGCCTCGAGCGTCATGGCGGCGTCGCGCAGCCAGCAGTAGCGGTAGTCCCAGTTGCGCTCGCCGCCGAAGTCCTCGGGCAGCGACGTCGTCGCCGCGGCGACGATGCCGCCGGTCTCGGAGTCCGTGAGCATGCGCAGCACGAGGAGCGACCGGACGACGGCCTCGCGGTAGGAGCCCGTGTACGCGCAGCTGCGCGCCCAGAGGCCCCAGCTGATCCGGGTGCGGTCGATCCGGTCTTCGATGGTCAGCCGCGGTGGCACCGGGTCCCACGACCGCGTCCAGGTCAGCGCGAGCTCGACGGACTCGCCCTGCTGCAGGGTGAACCGGTCCGCGTGCCGGTGGTCGTGGGGTGTGGGCAGCCGGTCGCCGCGCAGCAGCAGGGAGTCCGGGCCGGCGATCGCCCGGATGGCCTCGTTCCCCGCGTCGTCCGTCATGCGTCGCACCCACGGCTCGACCGCGCCGTACCCGAACCGGACGACCCACTCGTGCTCCACCTCGACGCTGCCCCGGGTGCAGACGAGTCGCCGCACGAGGTCGGCACGGCCGTCGTTGAGTGGCATCGTCTCCTGGGCAACCGCGGTCCCGTGGGCGGTCTCGTACGTCGTCTCCAGGACGAAGGAGTCGTCCAGGTAGCGCCGCGTCACCGCGCTCGCGTCCCGCACGGTGAGCAGCCAGCGCCCGTCGTCCGAGGAGCCGAGCAGGCGCGCGAAGCAGGCGGCGGAGTCGAACGTGGGCAGGCACATCCAGTCGATCGAGCCGCGGCGGGAGACGAGTGCGGCCGTCCTCCCGTCGCCGAGCACGGCGTAGTCCTCGATCGGTACCAGCGGGGGGTCGACGGCGGCGTCGGGACTGTCCACGTGCGAAGCATGGACCGGCGGCGGGGGAGCGGCACGTCGGACCCGTGTGCGTTCGCTCACGTCGAACAGATGTGCGATTGTCGGTGGCGCCACGTAGACTCCCCGCCGTGAACGAACGACTGGTGGTGCAGGGCGCCCGCGAGCACAACCTTCGGAACGTCGACGTCGATCTCCCGCGCGACAAGCTCATCGTGTTCACCGGTCTGTCCGGTTCGGGGAAGTCGTCGCTGGCGTTCGACACGATCTTCGCGGAGGGCCAGCGGCGCTACGTCGAGTCGCTGTCCGCGTACGCGCGCCAGTTCCTCGGGCAGATGGACAAGCCCGACGTCGACTTCATCGAGGGCCTGTCGCCGGCGGTGTCGATCGACCAGAAGTCGACCAACCGCAACCCGCGCTCGACGGTCGGCACCATCACCGAGGTCTACGACTACCTGCGGCTGCTCTATGCGCGCGCCGGCACGCAGTACTGCCCGATCTGCGGCGAGCGCGTGACCGCCCAGACGCCGCAGCAGATCGTCGACCGGCTGCTCGAGCTCCCCGAGGGCACCCGGTACCAGGTCCTCGCGCCCGTGGTCCGCGGCCGCAAGGGCGAGTACGCCGACCTCTTCAAGGAGCTGCAGGCCAAGGGCTTCGCCCGCGCCCGCGTGGACGGCGAGGTGGTGCAGCTCACCGAGCCCCCCGCGCTCGAGAAGAAGCTCAAGCACGACATCGAGGTCGTCATCGACCGCCTGGTCGCCCGCGAGGGTGTCCAACGCCGGCTCACGGACTCCGTCGAGACAGCGCTCGGCCTGGCCGGCGGTCTCCTGGTCGTCGAGCTGGTCGACGCCGACATCGACGACCTGAACCGCGAGCGTCGGTTCTCCGAGCACCGCGCCTGCCCGAACGACCACGTGCTCACGCTGGACGAGATCGAGCCGCGGACGTTCTCGTTCAACGCGCCGTACGGCGCGTGTCCCGAGTGCACGGGTATCGGCTCGCGCCTCGAGGTGGACCCCGACCTGGTCGTCCCGGACGAGGACCTGTCGCTCGACGACGGTGCGGTCGCCCCGTGGTCGCAGATCTCCAGCGAGTACTTCGCCCGGGTGCTCAGCGCGCTCGCCGCGGACATGGGCTTCTCGACGTCCGTGCCGTGGCGGGCGCTGCCGCAGCGCGCCAAGGACGCCGTGCTGCACGGCCAGAACCACGAGGTGAAGGTCCGCTACAAGAACCGGTGGGGTCGCGAGCGCCAGTACTCGACCGGGTTCGAGGGCGTCATCACGTTCCTCGAGCGCCGGCACAACGAGACCGACTCGGACTGGAGCAAGGAGAAGTACGAGGCCTTCATGCGCGAGGTCCCGTGCCCCGTGTGCGAGGGTGCGCGGCTCAAGCCCGAGGTCCTCGCCGTGAAGGTCGGGGGTCGGTCCATCGCCGAGGTCTGCACCTTGCCCATCCGGGAGGCGCGCGAGTTCCTCGACGGGCTGGAGCTCGGCGAGCGCGAGCGGGCGATCGCCGCGCAGGTGCTCAAGGAGATCCAGGCGCGCCTCGGCTTCCTGCTCGATGTGGGCCTGGACTACCTGTCGCTGACCCGCCCGGCGGCCACGCTGTCGGGAGGCGAGGCGCAGCGCATCCGCCTGGCGACGCAGATCGGCTCCGGCCTGGTCGGCGTGCTCTACGTGCTGGACGAGCCGTCCATCGGGCTGCACCAGCGGGACAACCGCCGCCTGATCGACACGTTGACGCGCCTGCGGGACCTGGGCAACACGCTCATCGTCGTCGAGCACGACGAGGACACCATCCGCACGGCGGACTGGATCGTCGACATCGGCCCGGGCGCCGGCGAGCACGGCGGTCGGGTGGTCCACTCGGGCGACCTCGCGGGCCTGCTCACGTCGACCGAGTCGGTGACAGGGGCGTACCTGTCGGGCCGGCGGACCATCCCGATGCCGAACGAGCGGCGGCCCACCGACACGCTGCGGCAGCTGACCGTCGTCGGGGCGCGCGAGCACAACCTGCAGGGCATCGACGTCTCGTTCCCGCTGGGCGTCCTGACCGCCGTCACGGGCGTCTCGGGCTCGGGCAAGTCGACCCTGGTCAACGCGATCCTCTACACGGTGCTGGCCAACGAGCTCAACGGCGCCCGCCAGGTCGCCGGTCGGCACAAGCGCGTGACCGGCCTGGAGCACCTGGACAAGGTCGTGCACGTGGACCAGGGGCCCATCGGGCGCACGCCGCGCTCCAACCCCGCTACGTACACCGGCGTCTGGGACCACGTCCGCCGCTTGTTCGCGGAGACCACCGAGGCCAAGGTGCGCGGCTACACGCCGGGCCGGTTCTCCTTCAACGTCAAGGGCGGCCGCTGCGAGGCGTGCTCGGGCGACGGCACGCTGAAGATCGAGATGAACTTCCTGCCCGACGTCTACGTGCCGTGCGAGGTCTGCCACGGCGCGCGCTACAACCGCGAGACGCTCGAGGTGCACTTCAAGGGCAAGACGGTCGCCGACGTGCTCAACATGCCCATCGAGGAGGCCGCGGAGTTCTTCGCCGCCGTGCCCGCAATCTCGCGGCACCTGCGCACCCTGGTCGACGTCGGCCTCGGCTACGTCCGGCTCGGCCAGCCGGCCCCAACGCTCTCCGGCGGCGAGGCCCAGCGCGTCAAGCTCGCCGCGGAGCTCCAGCGGCGCTCGACCGGTCGCACGATCTACGTGCTCGACGAGCCGACCACCGGCCTGCACTTCGAGGACATCCGCAAGCTGCTCGGGGTGCTCCAGTCGCTGGTCGACAAGGGCAACTCCGTCATCGTGATCGAGCACAACCTCGACGTCATCAAGAACGCCGACTGGGTGATCGACATGGGTCCCGAGGGCGGCAGCGGCGGTGGCCTGGTCATCGCCGAGGGAACCCCGGAGCACATCGCCTCGGTCGAGGCGAGCCACACCGGCCGGTTCCTGGCCGAGGTGCTCGAACCGGTCGCGCAGCCGGTGAAGAAGCGCCGCGCCGTCAAGCAGCGCATCCCGGCGTGACCGGCGCGGGGCTGGTCGGCCCCGCCGAGGGGACGTCAGCCCGCGACGGCCATCCGGACCGGGACGGGCTCGTGCCGGACGGGGAAGTTGACCGACCGGGAGATGAAGCAGTGCTCGTGCGCCTGGTGATGGATTCCGCCGAGCACGGCGTCCGTCACCGCGCCGCCCGTGGGCAGGTGCGCGCCGGGGGCGACGGTGACCCGCGGCCGCAGGACGACCTCACGGAACTGACCGTGGCCCGCGGCCTCGATGCGCATGGTGCCGACGGCCTTGTCCTCGTACCCGACGACCACGACGCCGGCGGCCGATGCGAGGTGCAGGAACCAGAGCATGTGGCACTGGGCCAGCGCGCTGACCAGCAGCTCCTCGGGGTTGTACCGCGACGGGTCTCCGCGGAACGACGGGTCCGACGACCCGAGGAGCGGGGGCTTCGAGCCGATGCGCACCTCGTGGTCGCGGCTGTACGAGGTGTAGCTCGACGTACCGGTGGCGCCGGCGCCGGTCCAGGTGACGTCGACGGAGTACGTGTGGAGGGGGCCCATCGGTCCACGGTAACGGCGTCGGCAACGCCGTGGGCGGTCTGCAGCGACGGTCTCGCGAACTACGCTCGAACGCATGGCTGATCCCGCCACGTACCGCCCCGCGCCGGGGGAGATCCCGGACTCGCCGGGCGTCTACCGCTTCCGCGACGAGCACGGCCGCGTCATCTACGTCGGCAAGGCCAAGAGCCTGCGCTCGCGCCTGTCCAGCTACTTCCAGGACCTCTCGGGCCTGCACCAGCGCACCCGGCAGATGGTCACCACGGCTGCCTCGGTGCAGTGGACGGTCGTGGGCACCGAGGTCGAGGCGCTCGCGCTCGAGTACTCCTGGATCAAGGAGTTCGACCCGCGCTTCAACGTGAAGTACCGGGACGACAAGTCGTACCCGTACCTCGCCGTGACGATGGCCGACGAGTTCCCGCGCATCCAGGTCATGCGCGGCGCCAAGCGCAAGGGCACCCGGTACTTCGGCCCCTACGCGCACGCGTGGGCCATCCGCGAGACCGTCGACCTGCTGCTGCGCGTGTTCCCGGTCCGCACGTGCTCGGCGGGCGTGTTCAAGCGGGCGCACCAGCAGGGCCGGCCCTGCCTGCTCGGGTACATCGACAAGTGCTCGGCGCCCTGTGTCGGCCGCATCTCGCCCGACGACCACCACCAGCTCGCCCAGGACTTCTGCGACTTCATGGCGGGCGACACGGCGAAGTTCACGCGGCGGCTGACGGCGCGCATGAAGGAGGCGTCGGCGGAGCTGGAGTTCGAGCGCGCGGCACGCCTGCGCGACGACATCGCGACCCTCGAGCGGGCCACCGAGAAGAACGCGGTGGTGCTGGCCGACGGCACGGACGCGGACATCTTCGCGCTCTCCGGCGACGAGCTGGAGGCGGCGGTCCAGGTGTTCCACGTGCGCGACGGACGCATCCGCGGCCAGCGCGGGTGGGTGGTCGAGAAGGTCGAGGACGTGACCGACGCCGAGCTCGTCGAGCACCTCTTGCAGCAGATCTACGGCAACGAGGCGTCCGGCGACGGGGACCCGGGCTCGTCGGCGGTGCCGCGCGAGGTGCTGGTCCCCGTGCTCCCGCCCGACGTCGACCAGGTGCAGGCCTGGCTGACAGGCCTGCGCGGCAGCAAGGTCTCGGTGCGCGTGCCGCAGCGGGGCGACAAGCGCGAGCTGGCGGAGACCGTGCACCGCAACGCCGAGCACGCGCTCGTGCTCCACCGCACCCGGCGCGCGGGCGACCTGACCACCCGCAGCCAGGCGCTGCAGGAGATCCAGGAGGCGCTGGACCTGGCGTCCGCCCCGCTGCGCATCGAGTGCTACGACGTCTCGCACAACCAGGGCACGTACCAGTCGGCGTCGATGGTCGTCTTCGAGGACGGTCTCGCGCGCAAGAGCGAGTACCGGCTGTTCACCGTCCGCGGTCCGGAGGGGCAGGGCGCGCGCGACGACACGGCGGCCATGCACGAGGTCATCACCCGGCGGTTCCGGCGGTACCTGGCCGACCGGGCGGACGCGCGGGACGTCGAGCTGGGCATCGGCGAGGACGACGACGACCAGCCGCTGCGCTCGGGGCCGATCGACGAGGTCACCGGCAAGCCGGTGCGCTTCGCCTACCCGCCGAACCTCGTCGTCGTGGACGGCGGACCGCCGCAGGTGGCGGCGGCCGCTGCGGCCATGGCGGAGCTCGGGATCGACGACGTCGCCCTGGTCGGGCTGGCCAAGCGGCTCGAGGAGGTGTGGCTGCCGGGCGAGGAGTACCCGGTGATCCTCCAGCGCAGCTCCGAGGGCCTCTACCTGCTCCAGCGACTGCGCGACGAGGCGCACCGGTTCGCGATCACCGCGCACCGCAAGCGTCGGAGCAAGGGCATGACGACGTCGGTGCTGGACGGCGTGCCCGGCCTCGGGCCTGCCCGCCAGGCGGCCCTGCTCCGGCACTTCGGGTCCGTGAAGCGGCTGCGTGCGGCGTCGGTCGAGGAGATCGCGTCCGTACAGGGCATGGGGGACCGGACGGCGGCGGCGGTGGTCGCCGCGCTGGCCGCGCCGGGTGTGGCGGCGGCCCCCGCGACCGAGCCGGCTGGCATGCTGGACGCATGAGCGACGAGCCTTCGCCGATCACGGTGCCCGCCGGGATCCCCGCCCTCGAGGCGGCCACCGAGGCGCCCCACCTGAGCCAGCCGCAGGTCCTCATCATCACCGGCATGTCCGGCGCGGGCCGCACGCGGGCCGCCGCGGTGCTCGAGGACCTCGACTGGTACGTCATCGACAACCTGCCGGCCCAGATGCTCACGCACCTCGTCGGGATGCTCACCAGCGGGCCTGCCGGCGCCGGGGCGCAGAGGCTCGCCGCCGTCATCGACGTGCGCGGCCGCGAGTTCTTCCGGGACCTGTCGCCCGTGCTGCAGGGGCTGCGCGCGTCGGGGATCGAGTACCGGATCCTGTTCCTCGACGCCTCGGACGAGGTGCTGGTGCGGCGGTTCGAGCAGGTCCGGCGGCCGCACCCGCTGCAGGGTCAGGGGCGGATCCTCGACGGCATCGCCGAGGAGCGCGCGATCCTCTCCGACCTGCGCGAGCGGGCCGACACCCTGATCGACACCTCCGAGCTCAACGTGCACGACCTGGCCCGCGAGGTCCGGGCCGTGGTCGCCAGCGCCGCCGACGACGTGCTGCGGATCTCGGTCGTCTCCTTCGGGTTCAAGTACGGGATCCCCCTGGACGCCGACCACGTGGTCGACATGCGGTTCCTGGCCAACCCGTACTGGATCACCGAGCTGCGGCACCTCACAGGACGCGACGCGCCCGTGCGCGACTACGTGCTGGGCCTGCCCGGCGCCGTGACCTTCATCGACCGGTACGTCGACGCCCTCGAGCCGGTGCTGGCGGGGTACCTCAACGAGGAGAAGCGGTACGTGACCATCGCGGTCGGGTGCACGGGCGGCAAGCACCGCTCGGTGGCCGTCAGCGAGGCCATCGCGACGAAGCTGCGGGAGCGGGGTCACCTCGTCGCGGTGTCGGCCCGCGACCTCGGCAAGGAATGAGGGCGGCCGCGCCGGCCGTCGTCGCTCTGGGTGGTGGGCACGGCCTGTCGGCGTCACTGTCGGCCCTGCGGCTGATGACCGACCGCATCACCGCCGTCGTCACGGTCGCCGACGACGGCGGGTCCTCGGGCCGCCTGCGCGACGAGCTCGGCGTCCTGCCGCCCGGCGACCTCCGGATGGCCCTCGCCGCGCTCTGCGACGACTCGGACTGGGGCCGGACCTGGCGCGACCTGCTGCAGCACCGGTTCCGCTCGTCCGGGGACCTGGACAACCACGCGGTGGGGAACCTGCTCATCGTCGCGCTGTGGGAGCTGCTGGGCGACACCGTCGAAGGACTCGACTGGGTGGGCAAGCTGCTGGGCGCCCGCGGTCGGGTGCTGCCGATGACCTCCGTGCCGCTGCTCATCGAGGCCGACGTCGTCGAGCCCGGGGGCGCCACGAGCCTCGTGGTCGGGCAGAGTGCCGTCGCCGTCACGAGCGGGACCATCACGCAGGTGCGCCTCGAACCGGCGGACCCGCCCGCGTGCCCCGAGGCCGTGGAGGCCATCGAGGCCGCCGACTGGGTCATCCTCGGGCCGGGCTCCTGGTACACGTCGGTCCTCCCGCACCTGCTGGTGCCGGGGCTGCGCGACGCGCTGGGCCGAACGGGGGCGCGCACGATCCTGACCCTCAACCTCTCCTCGGGTGAATCGGGGGAGACGGCGGGCATGAGCGCCGACCAGTACCTGGAGGTGCTCCGGGTGCACGCGCCCGAGCTCCGGGTGGATGCCGTGGTCGCGGACCCGTCGGCCGTGGAGGACGTCACCGCGCTCGCCGCACGCTGCGCGGACCTGGGAGCACGTCTCCTGCTGCGGCAGGTCGGCCGGGGTGACGGGACCCCGCGGCACGACCCGCTGCGGCTCGCCGGGGCCTACTCGGACGTGCTGGACGGCTTCCTCGGGGACGTCGGGACCCGCGAGAACCCACCGAGGTAGGTGACGGGAGCGGTCCCGGGCACGTGTCCTGCAATGGCAGGATGCAGCCATGGCGTTGACGGCACAGGTGAAGGACGAGCTCGCCCGTCTGAAGGTGGACAAGACGTCCTCACGGAAGGCCGAGGTCTCGGCCACCCTGAGGTTCGCCGGGGGCTTGCACATCATCTCGGGTCGGATCGTCATCGAGGCGGAGCTGGACACGGGCATCGCGGCCCGGCGTCTGCGACAGGCGATCGCCGAGGTGTACGGGCACGAGAGCGAGATCATCGTCGTGTCGGGCGGTGGTCTGCGCCGCGGCAGCCGGTACGTGGTCCGCGTCGTCAAGGACGGCGAGTCGCTCGCCCGCCAGACGGGGCTGCTCGACAACCGGGGGCGCCCGGTCCGTGGGCTGCCGCCGCAGGTCGTGTCGGCGGGCGTCGCGGAGGCTGAGGCGGCCTGGCGCGGAGCGTTCCTCGCGCACGGCTCGCTCACCGAGCCCGGCCGGTCGTCGGCGCTCGAGGTCACGTGCCCCGGCCCGGAGGCGGCGCTCGCGCTCGTCGGGGCCGCGCGCCGGTTGGGCATCGCCGCCAAGGCGCGCGAGGTCCGGGGCATCGACCGCGTGGTCATCCGCGACGGGGACGCGATCAGCGCCATGCTGACGCGGCTCGGCGCGCACGAGACCGTGCTGGTCTGGGAGGAGCGCCGCGTGCGGCGCGAGGTCCGCGGCACGGCCAACCGGCTCGCCAACTTCGACGACGCGAACCTGCGCCGCTCGGCGCGCGCCGCCGTCGCCGCGGGTGCCCGCGTCGAGCGGGCCTTCGAGATCCTGGGCGACGAGCTGCCGGAGCACCTGCGCGAGGCCGGGGAGCTGCGGCTCGCGCACAAGGAGGCGTCGCTGGAGGAGCTGGGCAAGCTCGCCGTGCCCACGCTCACCAAGGACGCCGTGGCAGGCCGCATCCGCCGCCTGCTGGCGACCGCGGACAAGCGCGCGGCGGAGCTGGGGATCCCGGACACCGAGGCCGGGCTCAGCCCGGACCTGCTCGACCTCTGACCTGGCCCGCGGTGCCCCCGCGGCCGTCTCACGAGGGACCTTCGTCACCGCGTGAGCCCGGTCACTGGTATAGGGTCATGTCATCCGAACGTCACACGACGGTCACGTGTTGGGCATGTGAGACAGCCCGTGCCGTAGGCGTCCGGAGCGCACAGCGGCGTGCGTGACCCCATCACCAAAATGTGTGCGCCGGCCCCCCGTCGGCGCTGCCGAGGAGGGCAAGTGACCATCCGCGTCGGTATCAACGGCTTCGGCCGTATCGGGCGTAACTTCTACCGGGCGATCATCGCGTCCGGTGCCGACATCGAGATCGTCGGCGTGAACGACCTCACGGACAACAAGACGCTCGCGCACCTGCTGAAGTACGACACGGTGCTCGGTCGTTTCCCGCTCAGCGTCGACTTCGACGACGAGAACATCATCGTCGACGGCAAGAAGATCCGTGCCCTCGCCGAGCGCGATCCCGCCAGCCTCCCCTGGAAGGAGCTGGGCGCGGACATCGTCATCGAGTCGACCGGCTTCTTCACGGACGCCACCAAGGCGAAGGCCCACCTCGAGGCCGGCGCCAAGAAGGTCATCATCTCCGCCCCGGCGAAGAACGAGGACGCGACGTTCGTCGTCGGCGTGAACCACGAGTCGTACGACGCCGCGACGCAGCACATCATCTCGAACGCGTCGTGCACCACGAACTGCCTGGCCCCCGTGGCCAAGGCGCTCAACGACTCGATCGGCATCGAGCGTGGCCTCATGACCACGATCCACGCCTACACCGGCGACCAGAACCTGCAGGACGGCCCCCACAAGGACCTCCGCCGCGCCCGCGCCGCCGCGCAGAACATCGTCCCGACGTCGACCGGTGCGGCCAAGGCCGTCGCGCTCGTGCTCCCGGAGCTCAAGGGCAAGCTCGACGGCTTCGCCCTCCGCGTCCCGGTCATCACGGGCTCGGCCACGGACCTGACGTTCACGGCCTCGCGCGAGGTCACCGTCGACGAGGTCAACGCCGCGGTCAAGGCCGCTGCCGACGGCCCGCTCAAGGGCATCCTCGAGTACGTCGACGACGAGATCGTGTCGAGCGACATCGTCACGAACCCGCACCAGAGCATCTTCGACTCGAAGCTCACCAAGGTGAGCGGCGACCTGGTCAAGATCATCGCCTGGTACGACAACGAGTGGGGCTACTCGAACAGCCTCGTCGCGCTCACCACGTACGTCGGCGAGCGTCTCTGACGGTCACGTCGCACCTGTAGTGACGGTCATGCGTCCGCGTGCGCCCCGGCCCTTGTGGCCCCGGCGCACGCGGACGCTGCCGTGTCCGGCCCTGCTCGAGTCAAGGGAAGAAGACGCATGAAGACCATCGAGGACCTCGGCGACCTGCGCGGCAAGCGCGTGCTCGTCCGCTCCGACTTCAACGTGCCGCTCGACGGCACGACCATCACCGACGACGGCCGCGTGCGCGCGGCCCTCCCGACGCTCCAGGCGCTCCTCGCCGCCGGCGCGCGGGTCGTCGTCACCGCCCACCTCGGCCGCCCGAAGGGTGCCCCCGAGGACAAGTACTCGCTCGCGCCCGTCGCCGCGCGCCTCTCCGAGCTGCTGGGGCAGCCGGTCGCGCTCGCGAAGGACGTCGTCGGCGACTCGGCGAAGGCCACCGTGGCGGCGCTGCAGGACGGCGAGATCGCACTGCTGGAGAACATCCGGTTCGACCCGCGCGAGACGTCCAAGGTCGACGCCGAGCGCGCCGAGCTGGCGGGGGAGCTGGCCGGCCTTGCTGATGTCTTCGTGTCCGACGGCTTCGGCGTCGTGCACCGCAAGCAGGCCTCGGTCTACGACGTCGCGCTGGTGCTGCCGCACGCCGTCGGCAAGCTCGTCCTCAAGGAGGTCGCGTCGCTGCGCAAGGCGACCGACGACCCCGAGCGGCCCTACGTGGTCGTCCTCGGCGGCTCGAAGGTGTCCGACAAGCTCGGCGTCATCGCCAACCTGCTGACCAAGGCGGACCGCCTGCTCATCGGCGGCGGCATGCTCTTCACCTTCCTCGCGGCGAAGGGCCACCCGGTCGGCAACTCGCTGCTCGAGGCCGACCAGATCGACACCGTCAAGGGCTACCTGGCGCAGGCCGAGGAGGCCGGCGTCGAGATCGTGCTGCCGACCGACATCGTCGTCGCCGACGAGTTCAAGGCCGACAGCCCGGCGCTCGTCGTGCGCGCGGACGCGATCCCGGACGGGAAGATCGGGCTCGACATCGGCCCCGAGTCGAGCAAGCTCTTCGCGAGCAAGATCGTCGACGCCAAGACCGTCGTCTGGAACGGCCCGGCGGGCGTGTTCGAGTTCGAGGCGTTCTCGGGCGGCACGCGTGCCGTCGCGCAGGCGCTGGTCGACGCGGGTGCCAACGGCGGCTTCACGATCGTCGGCGGTGGCGACTCCGCCGCGGCCGTGCGCACGCTCGGCTTCGACGAGGCCGGGTTCGGACACATCTCGACCGGTGGTGGCGCGAGCCTCGAGTTCCTCGAGGGCAAGACGCTCCCCGGCATCGCGGTTCTGGAGGACTGAACGTGGCGACTCGCACCCCGCTGATGGCGGGCAACTGGAAGATGAACCTGGACCACCACCAGGCCACGCACACCGTGCAGAAGCTCGCGTGGACGCTCAAGGACGCCCGGCACGACTTCGCCAAGGTCGAGGTGGCCGTGCTGCCGCCGTTCACCGACCTGCGCAGCGTGCAGACGCTCGTGGACGCCGACAAGCTCGAGCTGGTCTACGGCGCGCAGGACGTCTCGGCGCACACGTCCGGGGCGTACACGGGCGAGATCTCGCCGGCGTTCCTGGCCAAGCTCGGCGTCACGTACGTCGCGGTGGGCCACTCGGAGCGCCGCGAGTACCACAACGAGTCCGACGAGCTGGTCAACGCGAAGGTCAAGTCCGCGCTCAGCGCCGGCCTGATCCCCATCCTGTGCGTCGGCGAGGTGCTCGACGTCCGCAAGGCCGGCGAGCACGTGCCGCACACGCTCGCGCAGCTGGACGGTGCGCTGGCCGGCCTCACGGCCGAGCAGGTCGCCACCATCGTCGTCGCCTACGAGCCCGTGTGGGCCATCGGCACCGGCGAGACGGCCACGCCCGAGGACGCGCAGGAGCTGGCCGCGGCCATCCGCACGCGGATCGGCGAGCTGTACGACGCCGCCACGGCCGACGCCGTCCGCGTGCTCTACGGCGGTTCCGTGAAGTCGTCGAACGTCGCCTCGATCATGGCCAAGCCCGACGTCGACGGCGCTCTCGTCGGCGGCGCGAGCCTGGACCCCGAGGAGTTCGCCGCGATCGCGCGCTACCAGTCGCACGCCGTCGGTCTCTGAGTCCGTCGCGGGTGGGTCCCGGGAGACTCCTGGGACCCGCCTGGGCGAGGTGGTGGCTTATCGCCCCACTCGTCGCCTACCCTGTACCGCGGTCCACCGCAGCGTCGCCGGCTCAGCCGCCGTCGACGTGCCCGCCCAGTAAGGAACTGACACCGACGTGACTGGCCTTCGTATCGCGCTCTCTGTGCTGCTGGTGCTGACCAGCCTCCTGCTCATCCCGCTCGTCCTGCTGCACAAGGGCAAGGGTGGCGGCCTGTCGGACATGTTCGGCGGCGGCATCACGAGCAGCGCCGGAAGCTCGGGCGTGGCGGAGCGGAACCTGAACCGCATCACGATCGGCACCGCGCTCCTGTGGACGGCGATCATCATCCTGCTCGGTCTCCTCGAGCGCACGGTCTGAGGCGGTAGACGATGGCGAGCGGGAGTGCGATCAGGGGGTCGCGAGTCGGCGCCGGCCCGATGGGCGAGGCCGAGCGCGGGGACACCGCTCCGCGGATCTGGGTGTCGTACTGGTGCGCCAACGGCCACGAGACGCGCCCCAGCTTCGCCGAGGAAGCGGCGCTCGACGCCCCGGTGACCTGGGACTGTCCCCGCTGCGGGTTCCCCGCCGGGCAGGACCAGGAGAACCCTCCGTCGCCGTCGAAGAACGAGCCGTACAAGACGCACCTCGCCTACGTGAAGGAGCGGCGGTCCGACGAGGACGGCGCCGCGATCCTCGACGAGGCACTCGCGGCCCTGCGCGCCAAGCGCGGCGGCTGACCCAGAACACACGACGAAGGGGCCCCCGAGATTCGGGGGCCCCTTCGACGTGTCGGGTCTCAGTCGAGCACGCGGAGCAGGGCGAAGCCGTCGTACCCCTTGGTGCCCACCGTCTGGATCACCGTGCCGTCGTAGCGCGGGTGGCTCCTGAGCAGCTCGACCATCGCGCGCACGCCCTGGACGCGCTCGTCCGGGTGGTCGGCGTCGACCACGGCACCGCCGCGGACCACGTTGTCGACGATCACCACCGACCCCGGGTGCGTGAGCGACAGCGTCTGCTCGAGGTAGTGCGGGATCGACTCCTTGTCGGCGTCGATGAACACCAGGTCGAACGGCTCGGTCCCGTCGGCGATCAGCCCGTCGAGGGTGTCGGCCGCCCGACCCACGAGCACCTCGACGAGCCCGTCGACGCCGGCACGGGTCAGGGACTCCGTCGCCACGCGGGCGTGCTCGGGCTCGAGCTCGAGCGTCGTCAGGTGGCCGTCGGCGGGCAGGGCGCGGGCTAGCCACAGCGTGCTGTACCCGCCGAGCGTCCCCACCTCGAGGATCCGCCGGGCGCCCGTGGCCTGCGCCAAGAGGTGCAGGAGCTTGCCCTGGTTGGGGGCGACGGCGATGTCGGGCAGGCCGCCGGACGCGGCCGCGTGCCGGGTGTCCCTCAGCGCGACGTCCTCGGGCACGAGCGCGCCGAAGTAGTGGTCGACCCGGGTCCAGAGGTCGGCCTCCGTCTCGACCGGGGCCGGGAACGCCGACGGCGTGGTGGAGAGCGCGGCGGGGGTGCCCAGGCCCTCGGTGGCGGCGATGTCCACCAGCCAGAGAGTCCGCTCGGTGCCCAGGGCGCCCGAGGCGGGTGTCGTCGTCACGGGGGCACCGCGCAGCGCCGAGGCGACGGCGGCGGCCTTCTCCGCACCGGACGCGACCACCCAGACCTCGCGCGCGGCGTGGATGGCGTCGTAGGTCAGCGAGACGCGCTCCGGCGGCGGCTTGGGGGAGCCGTGGACGCCGACCGTGGGCCGACCGGTGACCGTCAGCGCCTCGTGGCCCGGGAACAGCGACGCGACGTGCCCGTCGGGCCCCATGCCGAGCAGTAGCACGTCGAAGGCCGGCGAACCGGCCTCCGCGAACGTCTGGGCGTAGGCGTCGGCCGACGCCTCGGGCGTCGGGACGTCGTCGGACCGGGCGGGGACCGGGTGCACGTTCTCGAGCGGCAGGGCGTCGCCGAGCGCGTCGATGAGGGCGTCCCGCGCCTGCGTCTCGTTGCGCTCGGGATCTCCGTCGGGCAGGAACCGCTCGTCGCCCCACCACAGGTGCACTCCCGACCAGTCGACGGCGTCCCGCACCGGGCTGGCCGCGACGGCCTTCAGTGACGCGATGCCGACCGTGCCGCCGGTGAGCACCACGTGCACGGGGGAGCGGTGCGACTGCACGTCGACCAGGTGCGTGAGCAGCCGGGCGGCCACGGACTCGGCGAGCACCCGGGAGTCCGGGTGGACGACGACGTCGCGGGTCATGCGTCGATCCTCGCGAGGCCCTTCTGCAGCACCTCGCCGTAGACCTCGTCGGCGTCGAGCCGCCGCAGCTCCTCGGCCAGGCACTCGCGCAGCTGGCGGATGGGCAGGGCGATCCGGTGCTCGGGCTGGTCGGGCTGCCGCAGGGCGGCCGTCTTGCCGTCCGGGCGGTCGAGCACGATGTCACCAGACGCGCGCTCCAGCCGCACCTGCGTGATCGCGGGCGCGTCCTTGATCCGCTCGATCTCGACGGGGACCTTCAGCGCGTAGGCCAGCCACGCGGCCATGAGGTCGACCGACGGGTGGGTGCTCTCGCCGACGACGACGGCCTTGTGCACCGGCTCGTACGGCGGCTGGTCGAGCGTCGCGGCGATGAGCCCGCGCCAGAGGGTCGCGCGGGTCCACGCGAGGTCCGTGTTGCCGTCGACGTGGGACGCGGCGAGCTTGCGCAGCGCCGCGTTCGGGCGGGCGACCTGGGTCGAGTCGGTGATGCGGCGGGTCGCCATGCGCCCGAGCTGCGCCTCGGCGACGTTCTCGGGGATCTCGTAGGGCCACCAGGTGACGATCGGTGTGTCGGGGAGCAGCAACGGGATGACGAGCGTGTCCAGGTGCCGCTCGAGCTGCCCGGACGGGCGCAGCACCAGCACCTCGCTCGCGCCAGCGTCGCCGCCGAGCCGGATCTGGGCGTCCAGCGTGGACGTCCGCTCCTTGGTGTCGTTCGCGATGACGATGACGCGGCACGGGTGCTCGCGGCTGGCGTCGTTCGCGGCGTCGATCGCCTCGTCGGGGTCCCGGTCACCCACGGGGATGATCAGGGTCAGCACGCGGCCGAGGGCGATCGCGCCGCCCTCGTCGCGTTCCTTGAGCAGGCGCTTGTTGATGTCGCGGGTGGTGGTGTCGGGCATCTCGATGATCATGGCCGCCTCCAGACGCGCCCGTCGCGGGCCATCATCTTGTCCGCCGACTCCGGGCCCCACGTGCCCGATCGGTACTCCTCCGGCTTGCCCTTGCCGGCCCAGTACGACGTGACCGGGTCGAGCACCTTCCAGGACAGCTCGACCTCCTCGTGCCGCGGGAACAGCGGCGGGTCGCCCAGGAGGACGTCGAGGATGAGGCGCTCGTAGGCCTCGGGAGAGGACTCGGTGAAGGCGTGGCCGTAGCCGAAGTCCATCGTGACGTCGCGGACCTCCATGGCCGTGCCGGGCACCTTGGCGCCGAACCGCAGGGTCACGCCCTCGTCCGGCTGCACGCGGATGACCAGGGCGTTCTTGCCCAGCTCCTCCGTGGCGGTCGACTCGAACGGCAGGTGAGGCGCGCGCTTGAAGACGACCGCGATCTCGGTGACGCGGCGCCCGAGCCGCTTGCCGGTCCGCAGGTAGAACGGCACCCCGGCCCAGCGGCGGTTGTCGATGTCGACCCGGATGGCGGCGAACGTCTCGGTGGTGGAGTTCGGGTCGAAGCCCTCCTCCTCGAGGTAGCCGACGACCTTCTCGCCGCCCTGCCAGCCCGCGGCGTACTGCCCGCGGGCCGTGTGCTTGCCGAGGTCGCGGGGGAGCTTGACGGCCGAGAGGACCTTGATCTTCTCCGCGGTGAGGCTCTGCGCCTCGAACGAGGCCGGCTCCTCCATCGCCGTGAGGGCGAGCAGCTGCAGGAGGTGGTTCTGGATGAC
This sequence comes from Cellulomonas sp. P5_E12, assembly GCF_054049315.1. NCBI lineage: Bacteria > Bacillati > Actinomycetota > Actinomycetes > Micrococcales > Cellulomonadaceae > Cellulomonas > Cellulomonas sp. P5_E12. The sequence goes on from NZ_JBFUMP010000006.1 coordinate 283,751, forward strand.
GTCCCGGGCCGCGCCGATGCCGTCGTAATAGCCCGCGCGGCCGCCGATGCCGATGTCCTCGGCCATCGTGATCTGCACGTGGTCGACGTAGTTGGCGTTCCAGATGGGCTCGTACAGCTGGTTGGCGAAGCGCAGGGCCAGCAGGTTCTGCACCGTCTCCTTGCCCAGGTAGTGGTCGATCCGGAAGATGTCGTCGGGGCGGAAGACGTCCGACACGATGTCGTTGAGCTCACGCGCGCTGGCGAGGTCGTGGCCGAACGGCTTCTCGATGACGACGCGGCGCCACGTCCCTTCCGCGGGCTGGGAGAGCCCGGACCGGGCCAGCTGCTTGCACACGACCGGGAACGAGCTCGGCGGGATCGACAGGTAGAACGCGTGGTTGCCCCCCGTGCCCCGGGACACGTCGAGCTCCTCGACGGTGTCGCGCAGCCGGTCGAACGCGTCGTCGTCGTCGAAGGTGCCCTGGACGAACCGGATGCCCTCCGACAGCTGGCGCCACGTGGCCTCCCGGAACGGCGTCCGGGCGTGCTCCTTGACCGAGTCGTGCACGATCTCCGCGAAGTCCTGCGTCGCCCAGTCGCGCCGGGCGAAGCCGGTGAGCGCGAAGCCCGGCGGGAGCAGGCCGCGGTTGGTGAGGTCGTACACCGCGGGCATCAGCTTCTTGCGCGCGAGGTCGCCCGTGACCCCGAAGATCACGAGGCCGCAGGGGCCGGCGATCCGGGGGAGGCGGCGGTCGCGGGGGTCCCGGAGCGGGTTCTGGCCGGGGCCGACCTTGTTCGGACTCACCTGGCGTCCCCGGACGTGACCTGCTTGGCGGCGTCGGCGAGGCCGTCGGAGACGGTGGTCAGGAGCTCACCCCAGCTCGCGGTGAACTTGTCCACGCCCTCGACCTCCAGCTGCTCGGTGACCTCGTCGATGTCGATCCCGAGGTCGCGCAGACCCGCGATGACGGCCTCGGCCTCGGCTCGGGTCCCCGTGACCGTGTCGTGGGCGTCGCCTCCGTGGTCGGCGACCGCGTCCAGCGTCTTCTCCGGCATGGTGTTGACCACGCCGGCCACGACGAGCTCGTCGACGTAGAGCGTGTCCGGGTACGCCTTGTCCTTGACGCCCGTGGATGCCCAGAGGGGCCGCTGCGGGTGTGCTCCGGCGGCGGCGAGGGAAGCCCAGCGCTCGTCGGCGACGACCTCCTGGTAGAGCCCGTACGCGAGGCGGGCGTTGGCGATGGCCGCCTTGCCGCGCAGCGCCGCCGCCTCGGGGGTGCCGATCTTGTCGAGCAGCGGGTCGATCGCCGTGTCGACGCGCGAGACGAAGAAGGAGGCGACCGAGGCGATGGGCGCCAGGTCGTGCCCGTTGGCCTTCGCCTTCTCCAGACCGCTCTCGAACGCGTCCAGGACCGCGCCGTAGCGCTCGAGCGAGAAGATCAGCGTGACGTTGACGCTGATGCCCTCGGCGAGCACGGCCGTGATGGCCGGGAGACCCTCGCGGGTGGCCGGGATCTTGATGAAGACGTTCGGCCGGTCCACCGTCGACCAGAGCGACTTGGCGGAGGCGATCGTGGCCTCGGTGTCCTTCGCGAGCCTCGGGTCCACCTCGATGGACACCCGTCCGTCCACCCCGTCGGTGGCGTCGTAGACGGGGCGGAGCACGTCCGCCGCCTGCCGCACGTCGTCCGTCGTGATCCGGAACACCGCGGCGTCGACGTCGGCGCCGTCCGCGGCCAGCTCCCGGAGCTGCTCGTCGTAGGCGTCGCCCTTCGCGAGCGCGCTCGCGAAGATCGACGGGTTGGTGGTCACGCCGACGACGCCCTTGTCGGCGACCAGCTGGGCGAGGTTCCCCGTGCGCAGCCGCTCGCGCGAGAGGTCGTCCAGCCAGATCGCGACGCCGGCGTCCGCCAGCCGTGCCAGGGGGGTGCTGCTCGGTGCCATGGTCGATCCCCTTCTCCCGCACGCCGCCCCGGCCGTGCCGGGGCGGCGTGACCGTTCAGACTCAGACCTGCTGGTCGCCGGTCAGACCAGCGTTGTTCGGGAGGCCCGCGGTGGTCGCCGGTCCGGCACCCCCGCGCGCTGCCGCGATCGACTCGTGCGCCGCGGCGACGACCGCCTCGGGCGTGAAACCGAACTCGCGGAAGAGCGTCTTGTCGTCCGCGGACGCGCCGTAGTGCTCGATCGACACCGAGCGGCCGGCATCGCCGACGAGCTTGTGCCAGGACAGCGCGATGCCGGCTTCGACCGAGACGCGGGCCTTCACCGACGAGGGCAGCACCGACTGCCGGTAGTCCTCGTCCTGCTCGGCGAACCACTCGAGCGACGGCGCGGACACCACGCGGGTGGCCACACCGGCGGCCTCGAGCGTCTCCCGCGCGGCGACGGCGAGCTGCACCTCGGACCCCGTGCCGATGAGGATGACGTCCGGCGTCCCGCTGCTCGCCTCGAGCAGGACGTAGGCGCCACGGGCCACGCCCTCGGTCGTCGCGAAGCCGTCCTCGCCGCGCGGGAACGTCGGCACGTTCTGGCGCGTGAGGACGAGTGCGACCGGCCCGCTCGTGTGCTCGATGGTCGCGGCCCACGCCGCCGCCGTCTCGTTGGCGTCGGCCGGGCGGACCACGGTGAGACCGGGGATCGCGCGGACGGCGGCCAGGTGCTCGATCGGCTGGTGCGTCGGTCCGTCCTCGCCGAGGCCGATGGAGTCGTGCGTCCACACGTAGACCGCGGGCACCCCCATGAGCGAGGCGAGCCGGACCGAGCCGCGCATGTAGTCGCTGAACGTGAAGAACGTCCCGCCGTACGGCCGGGTCAGGCCGTGCAGCCGGATGCCCGACAGGATCGCGCCCATCGCGTGCTCGCGGATGCCGAAGTGCAGCGTGCGACCGAACTCGTCGCCCGCGAACTCGTGCGTGGAGCGCTTGGCGGGGATGAAGGACGGCTCGCCCTTCATCGTGGTGTTGTTGGAGCCGGCGAGGTCGGCCGAGCCGCCCCACAGCTCAGGCAGGACCGGCGCGAGCGCGCTGAGCACCTCGCCGGACGCCGCGCGGGTGGCGACGGCCTTGCCCGCGGGGAACACGGGGAGCGCCTCGGTCCAGCCGTCCGGCAGGTCACCGGCGACGAGCCGGTCGAGCAGCGCCGCGTTGTCGGCGTTGGCGGCGCGCCAGGCGTCGAACGCGGCCTGCCACTCGGCCTTCACCGGTGCGGTGCGCTCCGACAGTCCGCGGGTGTGCGCGATGACCTCGGGGTCGACCTCGAACGTCTTCTCGGGGTCGAAGCCCAGCAGCTCCTTGAGGCCCTTGATCGCGTCGCCGCCGAGCTTGGACCCGTGTGACGAGTGGTCGTTGGTCTTCGTCGGCGTCGGCCACGCGATGAGGGTGCGCAGGCCGATGAACGACGGGCGGTCGGTGACGGCCTTGGCGGCCTCGATCGCGGCGTGCAGGGCGTCGACGTCCTCGCGGTACCCGTCCGGCCCGCCGGTCCAGTCGACGAACTGGACGTGCCAGCCGTACGCCTCGTAGCGCGCGACGACGTCCTCGGTGAAGGCGATCTCGGTGTCGCCCTCGATCGAGATGTGGTTGTCGTCCCACAGCACGATGAGGTTGCCCAGCTCCTGGGTGCCGGCGATCGAGGACGCCTCGGAGGTCACACCCTCCTGCAGGTCGCCGTCGGACGCGATGACGTAGACGAAGTGGTCGAACGGGCTGGTGCCCGGGGCGGCCTCGGGGTCCAGGAGCCCGCGCTCACGACGCGACGCCATCGCGAAGCCGACCGCCGACGCGAGCCCCTGGCCCAGCGGGCCGGTGGTGATCTCGACGCCGGTCGTGTGCTTGTACTCCGGGTGCCCGGGGGTCTTGGAGCCCCAGGTGCGCAGCCCCTCCAGGTCCTCGAGCTCGAGGCCGAAGCCGGCGAGGTAAAGCTGGATGTACTGCGTCAGGCTGGAGTGGCCCGCCGAGAGGACGAACCGGTCCCGGCCGAGCCAGTGCGGGTCCGCCGGGTCGTGCCTGAGCACGTTCTGGTAGAGCAGGTAGGCGGCCGGGGCCAGGCTGATCGCCGTCCCGGGGTGGCCGTTGCCGACCTTCTCGACCGCGTCGGCGGCCAGGACACGCACGGTGTCCACCGCCCGCAGGTCGAGGTCGGTCCAACCGACCGTCGTGGCCAGGGGAGCCTTCGCGTTCACCGCACCTCATTTCCACCCGCGCCGCCGGCCGGGTGTCGTGTCGGACGAGATCGAGCACCCACAGCGGGATGCCGGGCAGGTGGGACGTCACGCCGTCTCGGCGGTCGTCGGACCGTGCGTTCCGACCTTATAGCGCACCTGGGCACCACCGCCGGGCGTGACCACGGGAGCGCCGAGCGACTGAACTCACACCGTCCCTGCGGCGATCCGAGGCCCGTGTCGCGCCCTGGCGCAGGTGCAGGCCGTAGCATGGCTGCGCGACCTTCCCCCTCTCGGAACACGAACGGAAACGCAGCGCGTGCGCCTCAGCAGCCCCCTGTCAGTCGAAGACGCCGGAGCGTCCTCCGCGTCGACCCCGACAGCCGCTGCTGCCACCGCCCCGCCCGCCCCCGGCGGCCCGCTGTCCCGCGTCCGCAGCAAGGTCGGTCCGTACATCGCGCTGACCAAGCCGCGCGTCATCGAGCTGCTGCTCGTCACCACGCTGCCGACGATGATCCTGGCCGAGGGTGGTTTCCCGAGCCTCGGGCTGGTCGTCGCGACGCTCGTCGGCGGGGCGGCCGCGGCCGGCTCGGCCAACGTCCTGAACTGCTACCTCGACCGTGACATCGACAAGATCATGAACCGCACCAAGCGGCGGCCGATCGTCACGGGCGAGATCTCCCCGCGGGCGGCACTGATCTTCGGGCTCGCGCTGGGCGTCGCGTCGTTGGCCTGGCTCGCCGTCATGGTGAACCCGGCGTCCGCGTGGCTGACCGCGATCGCGATCCTCATCTACGTCGTCGGCTACACCATGATCCTCAAGCGCCGCACGCCGCAGAACATCGTGTGGGGCGGCGCGGCCGGCTGCATGCCGGTCCTCATCGGCTGGTCGGCCGTCACGGGCGGGGTGTCGTGGACCGCGGCTCTCCTGTTCGGCGTGATCTTCTTCTGGACGCCGCCGCACTACTGGCCGCTGTCGATGAAGTTCCGGCGCGACTACGCCGCCGCAGGCGTCCCGATGCTGCCGGTGGTCGCCAAGGACACCAAGGTCGCGCGGGAGATGATCGCGTACACGGTCGCCATGATCGCGTGCTCGCTCCTGCTGGTCCCCGTGCAGGGCATGACCTGGGTCTACGGGGTCGTCGCCCTGGCCCTCGGGCTCTGGTTCCTCTGGTCGTGCATCGGTCTGCTGCGGCGGGCGGAGCACCCGGAGGCGGGCAAGCTCAAGGCGATGAGCGTCTTCCACGCGTCGATCACGTACCTCACGCTGCTGTCCGTCGCGATCGCGGTGGACGTGTTCCTGCCCTTCTGATGAGCGCGACGCCGATCGACGAGGCGCTGGAGGTCTACCTCGCGCACCTGACCGTCGAGCGCGGACTGTCCGTCAACACGCTGCTGGCCTACCGCCGTGACCTCGCGCGGTACACGGCCTTCCTGCACGGGCTCGGGCGCACGACGCCCGGCGACGTCGACGAGCAGGACGTCGAGGGATTCCTGCTCGCGGTGCGCACGGGTTCCGACGGACGCAGCGCGCTGTCGGCGTCGTCGGCGGCGCGGATCGTCGTCGCGGTCCGGGGCTGGCACAGGTTCCTGCTGCTCGACGGGCTGACGAGCCTCGACCCGGCCAGCACGGTCAAGCCCCCCGCCCAGCCGAAGCGGCTGCCGAAGGCGATCTCCGTCGACGACGTCGAGCGGCTGCTGGACGCGGCCGGCCTGGGCGAGGGCAGCGTCCCGCTGCGCGACCGGGCGCTGCTCGAGCTCGTGTACGGCACCGGGGCGCGCATCTCGGAGGCGGTCGGGCTGGACGTGGACGACCTGGACCGCACCCCGGGCCGGGCCGCCGTCCGGCTGTTCGGCAAGGGCAGCAAGGAGCGCGTCGTGCCGCTCGGGTCCTTCGCCCTGGAGGCCGTGGAGGCCTACCTGGTGCGCGGGCGACCGGCGCTGGCCGTCGGGAGCAAGGGCGGGTCGCCCGGCATCTTCCTGAACACGCGCGGGGCCCGGCTCAGCCGGCAGAGCGCGTGGGCGGTGCTCCGGGTCGCCGCGGAGCGGGCCGGGCTCGTGGGCGCCGAGCACATCTCGCCGCACACGCTGCGGCACTCGTTCGCCACCCACCTGCTGGCCGGCGGCGCGGACGTGCGGGTGGTGCAGGAGCTGCTGGGGCACGCGTCGGTGACGACGACGCAGATCTACACGATGGTCACCCCGGACACGCTGCGCGAGGTCTACGCCGCCGCGCACCCGCGGGCGCGATGAGCGTCACGCCGAGCTCGGTCTGTCGCGCGGTCATCGGGCCGCGTGCTCCGGTAGGTTGTCCCGCGTGGTGAGCCAGCAGACGACCGACCCGCAGCTCGACGCCGTCGGGCGGCCGATGCCCGTCTTCCCCGAGCCCCCGCCGCTCGCCGCCCACGGCCCCGCCCGCGTCATCGCGCTGTGCAACCAGAAGGGCGGCGTCGGCAAGACGACGACGACCATCAACCTGGCCGCCGCGCTCGCCGAGTACGGCCGCAAGGTGCTCATCGTCGACTTCGACCCGCAGGGTGCCGCGTCGGTGGGCCTGGGCATCAGCCCGCACGAGCTGGACCGCACGGTCTACAACCTGCTCATGGAGCGCGACGCGGACATCCGCTCGCTCATCCAGCAGACGGCGACCCCGGGCCTCGACCTGCTGCCGGCGAACATCGACCTCTCCGCGGCCGAGGTCCAGCTGGTGGGGGAGGTTGCCCGGGAGTCGGTGCTCTCGCGGACGCTGCGCCCGATCCTGGACGACTACGACGTCGTGATGATCGACTGCCAGCCGTCCCTGGGGCTGCTCACGGTCAACGCTCTCACCGCCGCGCACGGCGTCCTCATCCCGCTGGAGTGCGAGTTCTTCGCGCTGCGGGGCGTCGCGCTGCTGGTGGAGACCATCGAGAAGGTGCGGGACCGGCTCAACCCGCGCCTCGAGGTCGACGGCATCCTGGCGACGATGTACGACCCCCGCACGCTGCACGCGCGCGAGGTCGTCGCTCGCGTGAACGAGGCGTTCGGCGACACGCTGCTGCACACGGTCATCAGCCGCACGGTGAAGTTCCCCGACGCGACGGTGGCGGCCGAGCCCATCACCACCTACGCCCCGACGCACGCCGGTGCGGCGGCCTACCGCCAGCTGGCCCGTGAGCTCGTCGCCCGTGGCGACGCCGCCTGACCAGCGCGCGGTCCCTGAGCAGCCCGTCGCGACGGCTCCTTCGGCCGCCCCTGTGGGGACGCAGGGCTTCGAGGTCCACCTCACCAACTTCAGCGGCCCGTTCGACCTCCTTCTCGGGCTGATCGCCAAGCACAAGCTCGACATCACCGAGGTCGCGCTGGCGCAGGTCACCGACGAGTTCATCGCGCACATCCGCGCCGCGGAGAAGGAGTGGGACCTCGGCCAGGCGAGCGAGTTCCTGGTCATCGCCGCCACGCTGCTCGACATGAAGGCCGCCCGGCTGCTGCCGTCGGCCGACGTCGAGGACGCGGAGGACCTCGAGCTGCTGGAGGCTCGCGACCTGCTGTTCGCCCGGCTGCTGCAGTACCGCGCCTACAAGCTGGTCGCGGCGGACCTGGCCGAGCGGTTCGCCACCGAAGGCCGCCGGTTCCCGCGGCTCGTGACGCTCGAGCCCCACCTGGCGGCGCTGCTGCCCGAGCTGGTCTGGCAGATCGGGCCCGAGCAGCTGGCGATGCTGGCCGCCAAGGCGTCCATGCCCCGGGCCGCGCCTCCCGGTGTCGACATCAGCCACCTGCACGCCCCGGCGGTGAGCGTCAGGGAGCAGGCCGCGGTGCTGGTCGACCGCCTGCGCCACGTGGGCTCGATGTCGTTCCGCGCGCTCACCGCGGATGCCGACGCGACCATCGTCGTCGTGGCCCGATTCCTCGCGCTGCTCGAGCTGTTCCGGGAGGGTGCTGTCGCGTTCGACCAGGTCACACCCCTCGGCGAGCTCACCGTGCGGTGGACGGGCGCCGAGGACGGCGCGGTCGAGGTGAGCGACGACTTCGACACGCTGGACACCACGCTCGATGCCGAGCTCGCCCGTGACGGGGCACCCGAGGAGGACGCATGACCGAGCAGACCGTTCCCGACGAGTCGCCCGTCGAGGAGGCTGTCGCGGTCGAGTCCGCCGCGGCCGACGAGCTCGCGTTCGACGTCGACGACCTGCCCGGCGGCGCGCTGGCCGCGCTCGAGGCGGTGCTCATGGTCGCCGACGAGCCGATCCCGGCCGTCCGGCTGGCGACGGTCCTCGCGCTACCCACGGCTCGCGTCGAGGCGCTCCTCGACGAGCTCGCCGCCGAGTACCGCGGCGACCTCGGCGGTCGGCCGCGCGGCTTCGAGGTGCGGCGCGCGGGGGAGGGCTGGCGGATCTACTCGGCGCCGGTCTACGCCGACGTCGTCGGACGCTTCGTGCTCGAGGGCCAGACGGCTCGGCTGACCCAGGCCGCGCTCGAGACGCTCGCCGTGATCGCGTACCGGCAGCCGGTGACCCGCGGTCAGGTCTCGGCGGTCCGCGGCGTCAACGTCGACGGCGTCGTGCGCACCCTCACCACGCGCGGTCTGGTCGCCGAGGTGGGGACCGATCCCTCCAGCGGTGCGGTCCTGTACCAGACCACGGGATACTTCTTGGAGCGGATGGGGCTGTCCAGCCTGGACGAGATGCCTCCGCTCGCGCCCTACCTGCCTGACATCGACTCCTTCGAGGGTGTCGACCAGGCGATCGGAGACATCAGATGAGCCCGCAGGAACGACGAACAGGCGGCACCGGATCGTCCGGCGGACAGTCGGGTTCGCGCGGCGGATCGGGTGCGCCCCGATCCGGTGCGCCCCGCGGCAGCAGCGGGTCCGGCGCRAGCCGCGGCGGGAGCGCGGGCGGCTACCGCGGCGGCAGCACCGGCGGGTCCGGTAGYGGCGGCGGGTACCGCGGCGCCGGCGGCGGCGAGGGCTACCGCGGCAGCAYGGGCGGCGGCGACGGGTACCGCAGCAGCGGCGGCAGCTCCGCCGGTTCGCGCGACTCGCGCGGCGGCAGCACGGGTGGCTACYGCGGTGGTTCGACCGGCGGCGGCTCCCGCGACAGCGGCGGGTACCGCGGTGGCGACTCGCGTGACAGCGGTGGGTACCGCGGTGGTGACTCGCGCGACAGCGGCGGGTACCGCGGCGGTGACTCGCGTGACAGCGGCGGGTACCGGGGCGCCCCGAGCGGCGGCGGGTCCCGCGACAGCGGCGGGTACCGAGGCGGATCCGGCGGTGGCGACTCTCGTGACAGCGGCGGGTACCGGGGCGGGTCGAGCAGCGCCGGTGCGCCGCGCGGCGGCAGCTCCGCGGGCTCGCGCGGGTCGACCGGCGGCGCCTCGCGCGGCGGTCCGAGCGGTTCGTCGCGCAGCGGTGCCTCGCGCCCGAAGACCGGTGGTGGCTATCCCCGCAGCGGCGGCACCGGCCGGCCGCGCAGCGACGGTGCGTCGAGCCGGCCGTCGAAGCCGAGCCGCACGCCCGAGGTGACCATCGACGTCCACGACCCCGACGGCACGCGCCTGCAGAAGGTGCTCGCGGCGGCGGGACTCGGCTCCCGCCGCGCGTGCGAGGACCTCATCTCCGCCGGCCGCGTCACCGTCGACGGGAACAAGGTCACCGAGCTCGGTGTGCGCGTCGACCCGCTGACTGCGGTGATCCACGTCGACGGCATGCGCGTGCAGCTGGACTCGTCGATCATCACGATCGCGCTCAACAAGCCCAAGGGCGTCGTCTCCACCATGCACGACCCCGAGGGTCGGCCGTCGATCGGGCAGTTCGTGGCCGACCGCGAGGAGCGGCTGTTCCACGTCGGCCGGCTCGACGCCGAGACCGAGGGCCTGATCCTGCTGACCAACGACGGCGACCTGGCCAACCGGCTCTCGCACCCGTCGCACGGCGTCACCAAGGTCTACCTGGTGCAGCTCGACGGCCGCGTGACGCCGTCGCTGGGCACGCGGCTGATCAAGGGCGTCGAGCTCGAGGACGGCCTGGCCAAGATCGACAAGTTCCAGATCGTGCAGACGACGCCGCAGGCCAGCCTCGTGGAGATCGAGCTGCACGAGGGCCGCAACCGCATCGTGCGACGGATCTTCGACGAGGTCGGCTTCCCGGTCACGCAGCTGGTCCGCACGCAGATCGGCCCGATCCGCCTGGGTGACCTCAAGCCGGGTCGCACGCGCGTGCTGTCGAAGACCGAGGTGGGCTCCCTGATGACACGGGTGGGCATGTGACGCTGTCGACGAGAGGGCCGGTGCGCATCGTCGGCACCGGCCTGCTGGGCACGTCGGTGGGCCTCGCACTCACCACCCACGGTGTCGACGTCGTCCTGCACGACCCCTCCCGGACCGCTCTCGCGCTCGCGCGCGACGTCGGTGCGGGTCGGCCGGCGCGTCCCGACGATGCCCCGCCGGGCCTCGTCGTCGTCGCCGCCCCGCCGGACGTCACCGCGGACGTGGTGCGCGCCGAGCTCGAGGCCTACCCCGACGCGGTCGTCACGGACGTCGCCAGCGTGAAGGGCTACGTGCTCGCCGAGCTCAAGGCCGCGGGCGCCGACCTGTCGAGGTACGTCGGTTCGCACCCGATGGCCGGTCGCGAGCGGTCGGGTCCGTCGGCCGCCGTGCCCGACCTGTTCCTCGGTCGCCCCTGGGTCATCACCGACTCGGGCGCGTCGAGCCCCGCCGCAGTCCTCGCCGTGCGGTCGCTCGCCGTCGACCTCGGCGCGGTGCCCGTGACCATGGACGCCGACGCGCACGACGCCGCGGTCGCCGCCGTCTCCCACGTGCCGCAGGTCGCCGCGAGCCTCGTCGCCGCGCGCCTGCGGGGCGCCGACGAGGCCGCCCTGGGCCTGGCGGGTCAGGGCCTGCGGGACGTCACGCGGCTGGCGGCGTCGGATCCCGCGCTCTGGACCTCGATCCTGGCCGCGAACGCCGCGGCGGTGCGCGCCGTCCTGGTGGACCTGCGCACCGACCTGGACGGCGTGATCACCGCGCTCGGGCAGGCGGCCGCTGCGGACGGTCCGGAGACCGTCGAGCTCGGCGCCTTGGCCACCCTGGCGCAGGCGATCGCCGACGGGAACGCCGGCGTCGCGCGCATCCCCGGCAAGCACGGTGGCGCCCAGCGCACGTACGCCGTGGTCACGGTGCTCGTCCCCGATGCCCCGGGCGAGCTGGCGCGGCTGCTCACCGAGGTGGGTGAGGTGGGCGTCAACCTCGAGGACCTGCTCCTCGAGCACGCCGCCGGCCGCCCGGTCGGCATGGCACAGATCTCGGTGCTGCCCGGCAGCGTTGAGCACCTCGAGGCGGAGCTGACAGCCCGCGGATGGAGACTGGTGAGTTGAGCACGGCCCTCGTCATCGCGATCGACGGCCCCTCGGGGTCCGGCAAGTCGAGCGTCTCGCGCGGCGTGGCCGGCGCCCTCGGTCTCGCGTACCTGGACACCGGGGCGATGTACCGCGCGGCGACCTGGTGGTGCGTGCAGCAGGGCGTCCCACTGACGGACATCGACGCCGTCGCGGCGCAGGTCAGGACGCTCCCGCTCGTCATGGGGACGGACCCGGCGAACCCGACCGTGCACGTCGGCGGCATCGACGTCGGCGAGGCGATTCGCGAGACGTCGATCTCGGCCGCGGTCAGCGCGGTGGCGACGAACCTCGGGGTGCGCGCCGAGCTCGGCCGGTTGCAGCGCGGAGCCATCGACCGGGCGCGCTCGGGCGCCGGGATCGTCGCCGAGGGACGGGACATCACGACCGTGGTCGCGCCCGACGCCGACGTGCGCGTGCTCCTGACCGCGAGCGAGGAGGCGCGCCTGGCCCGGCGTGCGCTGGAGCTGCACGGTTCCGACGACGCCGACGCTGTCGACGCCACGCGCGACCAGGTGCTGCGGCGCGACGCCGACGACTCGACGGTCGTGCAGTTCCAGGTTGCCGCCGACGGCGTCGTCACCGTGGACTCGTCCCACCTCGACTTCGACCAGACCGTGCAGGCCGTGCTCGACGTCGTCGAGTCGGTCGTGGGCTCCCGCGCGTGAGCACGACCGCCGGTCCGTCCGCGTCCGGTCCGCGCTGGTCGCGCTGGATCGGGCGGTTCCTGGCGCGGGTGGTCTGGAACACCGGCGTCGTCGGTGCCGAGCACGTGCCGACGCACGGACCCGTCCTGTTCGCCGCGAACCACACCGGCATCATCGACGGCCCGGTCCTGCTCGGGGTCGCGCCCCGGCCCTCGAACATGCTGGTCAAGATCGAGATGTTCTGGGGGCCGGTCGGCTGGGTGCTCCGCGCCGCCGGCCAGATCCCCGTCGAGCACGACGGGGGCCGGTCGGCCCTGAACAGCGCGCTGGTCGTCCTCAAGCGCGGCGGCGCCGTCGGGGTGTTCCCCGAGGGGAACCGCGGCAAGGGCGACGCGGCAAGCGCCCGCGCCGGGATCGCATGGCTGGCGCTCAACGGCCACGCGCCGGTCGTCCCGGTCGCCGTGCTGGGCACGCGCCGGACGGGGGAGTCGGTCGGTCACGTCCCCGGACTTCGTCGTCGGCTCGCGATCGAGTTCGGCGAGCCCCTCGTCCTGGAGCGGGCGGCGGGAACGTCAGGCCGCGTGGCGCTCGAGCAGGCCAACGAGGCGATCCGGGTCGCCCTCGCGCAGCTGGTCGACGGCGCCGTCGCACGCACGGGTCTGGTGCTGCCGACGGACGACCCGAACCGCGAGCGCTCACCGCGATGACCGAGTGGGCGTGGGACCCGTCGCTGTTCGCGGGTACCGCCGCGCACTACGTGGTCGGCCGCCTGCCGTACCCGCCGGAGCTCGCGGACGCCCTGCGCGGCGCGCTCGGCCTGGACGGCACCGGCCGGCTGCTCGACGTCGGGTGCGGCCCGGGTTCGCTCACCCTGCTGCTGGCGCCGCTGTTCTCGTCGGCGGTTGGTGTCGACCCCGACGCCGACATGCTCGTCGAGGCGCAGCGCTCGGCGGGATCGGCCCCGGTCGAGTGGCGCGAGCTGCGCGCGGAGGAGCTGCCGGCCGACCTCGGCCGGTTCCGGACCGTCGTGTTCGCGCAGTCCTTCCACTGGATGGACCAACCGCTGGTGGCCGACCGCGTGCGCGGGATGCTGGACGAGGGCGGCGCGTGGGTGCACGTGTCGGCGACGACGCACCGCGGCGTCGAGGGCGACGACGAGCTCCCGTACCCGCGACCGCCGTGGGACCGCATCGACGACCTCGTCGCGGCGTACTTGGGGCCCGTGCGGCGGGCGGGCCGCGGCACCCTCCCGACCGGCACGCGCGGCGGCGAGGAGGACGTCATGCGGGCCGCCGGCTATCGCGGGCCGGAGCGGCTCGTCGTGCCCCGCGGGCAGGCGGTCGAGCGGGCCGCCGACGACGTCGTCGATGCGGTCCTCTCGCTCTCCAGCTCGGCCCCGCACCTGTTCGGCGACCGGCTCGGCGCCTTCGAGAGCGACCTGCGAGGCCTCCTCGGCCCGGGCCCGTTCAGCGAGCGGGAGCGCGACGTGGCCGCGGCCATCTGGCGGCCGTGACGGGACTCTCGCCCTGCTCGTCGCCCTGCGGTCGGTACACCTGGGACAATGAGGGCATGACTGAGCCCGATCCCGCCCTGGTGCTGCCCGACGAGACCGGCGACGCCGACCGCGAGCGGGCGCTGCGCGCGGGTCTCACCGACTACGAGCTGGAGGACGAGGACCTCGCGCTGCTGCACGCCGGCGACGTCGGCGAGCTCGGCGAGGAGCCGGTCGTCGTCTTCCCCGTGCTCGCGGTGGTAGGTCGCCCGAACGTCGGCAAGTCGACCCTGGTGAACCGCATCCTCGGCCGCCGCGAGGCCGTCGTCGAGGACAAGCCCGGCGTGACGCGTGACCGCGTGAGCTACCCCGCCGACTGGTCGGGCAAGCGGTTCACGCTGGTAGACACCGGCGGCTGGGAGGTCGACGTCGCCGGCATCGAGGCGCGCGTGGCCCAGCAGGCCGAGGTCGCCATCTCGCTTGCCGACGCCGTGATCTTCGTCGTCGACGCCACCGTCGGCGTCACCGAGACCGACACCCAGGTGGTCCGCCTGCTGCGCAAGGCGGGCAAGCCCGTGGTGCTCTGCGCCAACAAGGTCGACGGACCGGCGGGCGAGGCCGACGCCGCCAACCTCTGGTCGCTCGGGTTGGGGGAGCCGTTCCCGGTCTCGGCCCTGCACGGCCGCGGCACGGGCGACCTGCTCGACGCCGCGATCGACGCGCTGCCCGAGGTCTCCGCGCACGGCACCCCGATCCCCGACGGCCCCCGCCGCGTGGCGCTGGTCGGACGTCCGAACGTCGGCAAGTCGTCGCTGCTCAACAAGGTGCTCGGCGCCGAGCGCGTCGTGGTCGACTCCGTCGCCGGGACCACGCGTGACCCGGTGGACGAGCTCGTGGCCCTCAAGGGCAAGCCGTGGGTGTTCGTCGACACCGCGGGCATCCGGCGCCGCGTGCACCAGACGTCCGGCGCCGACTTCTACGCCTCGCTGCGCACGCAGGCCGCGATCGAGAAGGCCGAGGTGGCCGTCGTCCTGGTCGACGCCTCCGTGAAGCTCACCGAGCAGGACACCCGGGTGATCACCCAGGTCATCGAGGCCGGTCGCGCGCTGGTCATCGCGTACAACAAGTGGGACCTCATGGACGAGGACCGCCGCCCGTTCCTCGAGCGCGAGATCGAGCAGGACCTGGTGCAGGTGCAGTGGGCGCCCCGCGTGAACATCTCCGCGAAGACCGGCTGGCACACCGACCGCATGGTCCCGGCCCTCGAGCGCGCGCTGGACTCGTGGGACACCCGCATCTCGACCGGGCGCCTCAACGCGTTCCTCGGCGAGCTCGTCGCGGCCCACCCGCACCCGCTGCGCGGCGGCAAGCAGCCGCGCATCCTCTTCGCGACGCAGGCGTCCACCAGACCGCCGCGGTTCGTCATCTTCGCGACCGGCTTCCTCGACCCCGGCTACCGCCGGTACATCGAGCGCCGCCTGCGCGAGACCTTCGGCTTCGAGGGCACGCCCATCTCGATCTCCGTGCGCGTGCGCGAGAAGCGGAAGCGGTGACCGGAAGGGCCCCGACTCTGGGGTAGAGTTTCCGAGGCTCCTGCGGGGGCCGTTCGGGCTGTGGCGCAGCTTGGTAGCGCACTTGACTGGGGGTCAAGGGGTCGCAGGTTCAAATCCTGTCAGCCCGACAGTGAAAGCGCAGGTCAGGGGCTTCTAGGGTCATCCTAGCAAGCCCCTGACCTTCTCTTTTTGGCCCGGCGGGAAACATCTCGGGAAACATCTCGCGACGTACGCGGGCGGACAGGACCGTCCTCGGACGGCCGACCGAGGACGTTCCCGCGTCGAGTGTCCTGCTGCCGCTGGAGCGACCTCGGGGCTAGTCGATCAGCGGCACCGCGGTCTGGATCGAGCCGACGACGTCGAGGACCGCTCGGGTGGTCGCGGCTGCACCGTCCTCGTCCGCGATCATCCCGAGGTGGTCGACGCCCTGAATGACGCGGTGGACGCTAGCGGTGGACAGAGTGGCTAGAGCATCCTGCGCGGCGGACTCGTCGGCGTCATGCCCGATGCCAGCGGTCAGGACGACCAATGGCTTGCCGGCGAAGTCGCGCAGCCATCCCGCCTCCCGGGTGGAGGAGCCGCCCTGGCCGTACTCCTCGATCGTGCTGCGCACGGCACTTGGGGTCGGCTGGTCGATCAGGCGGGTGACGCCGAGACGGGCCGAGGCCGAGACCAACGTGGCGACACGGTCCGTTGAGTCGGAACCCCCGTCGTCGGTCGCGGTCGCGGTCGCGTCCGCTTCCAATGCCGGGGCCGTGGAGTCCACCAGCACCATGCCGGCGACCTCGTCGGGGTAGCGCGCGGCGAAGGTCAGGACGTAGAGGCCACCGAAGGAGTGGCCGGCCAGCACATACGGTCCGGGGACGTGAGCACGCTCCAGCAGGGTGTGCAGGTCGGTCGCGATCTGCGTCGCGTCCTGGCGGGTCTCAGCGGGTTCGCTCCACCCGCGCCCCGCCCGGTCGTAGACGCAGACTCGGGTCTCGCGCGCGACGGTGGGTGTGATCAGGCCAAGCTGCGCGGAGACCATGCCGGCACCTGGCTCGAGGACAACTGTGGGGCTGCCCGAGCCGGTGCAGTTCAGGTGCAGGCTGTGTCCGCCGACATCGAATAGCTGACCAGGCATGGCGTTGGCGCTCGCATCTAGGGCCACGCGCACGGTCTGGTACCCGCCGCCGAGCGAGGCGAGCGCCAGGGCGGCGAGCACGGGGAAGACCAGCCATAGTCGGCTCGGGCTGTGCAGGTGTCGACGGGCGCAGACGAGCATCCAGATGGCCAACGCCAGCATGACGGGAGGCCACACCCAGCTGAGGATCTCGAGGGCCGAGGAGCCGAAAGACACGAGGAGGAGGCCGCTCAGCCCCATCACCAAGGCAGGTGCACCCGCCCACCTCTGCGGCTGGTCGGTGAACCGTGCGGAGAGGACGGACAACATCGCCCAGCCCAGAGCCAGCCCGCACAGGACCGCGCCGGTGAGCCCAGCCTCGGTCGGTGGGATGAACGGGACAGCCACGAGGAGTGCAGCCGCGAGGAGGCCGCTGGCGAACGAGCCAGCCACGATCCAACCGATGTGCCCCCTGGACGCGCGAGCGCTGACGGGCTCTTGGCTCGTACGCATCGTGGACGGCGCAGCGTCGGGAGCGGGAGGAGTGGCGATGGTGGTCATGAGTGCCTTCTTCCGACGTGTGATTCGGTGGTGGGTGGGTCAGGGAAAGGGCCGGAACGATCAGTGGCCTTCCCTCCAGCGTGGGGCGGGAGCTGCCCGGCCACCAGGACACGTTGTTGACGATTTCGGCCACCGCGTCCGCGGCGTACGGTCGCCAGATGGAGTCCCGATGACCCGGTCGACAAGCCCGGACTCGCGCGAGCTGACGCTCGCCCCGGTCGTCGAACGAGGCGTCGTGATCGTGACCTTCGACGGAGCCCAGATACTGGACGTCACAGGTCCGCTCGAAGTGTTCTCGACCGCGTCCCGGTTCCTGCCCGACGCCCGGTACCTGACGCAGGTCGTGACCACCCGAGGCGGCCCGGTCCGTCCGAGCTGCGGGTTGGAGTTCGCGTCCAACCCGGCCGGCGACGTGGTCGGTCCGATCGACACCCTCGTCGTCGCCGGCGGCGCCGACATGGGCACCGTCGTCACCGACACCGAGCTGCTCGGTGAGGTCCGACGGCTCGCCACCGACGCCCGTCGAGTCGCCTCGGTCTGCTCCGGCGCCTTCGTGCTGGCCGCGGCGGGCCTGCTCGCGGGTCGCCGTGCCACGACGCATTGGGCGGAGTGCGGACTCCTCAGCGACACCTATGCGGACGTCACCGTGGATGGCGACGCCATCTACGTGCACGATGGCAACGTATGGACCTCCGCGGGCGTCACCGCCGGCATCGACCTGGCGCTGGCTCTGGTGGCCGACGACCACGGCCACCAAGCCGCCGCCACAGTTGCGCGCCAGCTGGTCGTCTACCTGCAACGCTCCGGTGGGCAGGCGCAGTTCTCCGCCCTGCTGGCCGGTCAGACCGCCGACACGGAGCCGATTCGTGACCTCCTGGCATGGATACGCGACCACCTGGCCGACGACCTCTCGGTCCCCGCGCTTGCCCGTCACGTGAACCTCTCCGAACGGCAGTTCACCCGTGTCTTCAAGACAGAGGTGGGTGCCACCGCGGCCTCTCACGTCGAAGCCGTCAGGCTTGAGTCCGCATGTCGGCTCCTCGAGACCACCAACCGGACTATCGAACAGATCGCCAAGGCGTGCGGTTTCGGAACACCCGAGTCCATGAACCGGAGCTTCCAGCGAAGGCTCAGCACAACCCCAGGCGCACATCGCCACCATTTCCGGGAGACATACGCGGATCGCGGACGTTGACCTGGCGCTCTCGTTGACCGCAACACACTCCGAGGTGTCGACTCTGCTCAACCGATGAGGCCTGCCCGCGTCCGCGAGATGCCGTTCGGTATGCCAACCGAGGCCGGGTCCGCACTCCGCGAGCGCATCACCGCACTCGCTTCCCACTGAGCACCGACTCAGAACTCCCAAGGTTTCCGCGGGCCGATTCGCACGGGAGGGTGCTCTCGTGGCGGGAGGGTTACGCGTGTGGGGTGTGACCAGGTAGAACGTGGGGAATGAGCGCTGTTCTTGATGAGCCCGGCGGGTCTGTGATCGCGGACCTGAGCCCGGGTGTGTGGGTGGTCTTGGGCAGCGCACCGTCGGGTGACGCGACGAGTGCGCCCGTGGACGCCGCGGGGGCCGTTGTCGTCCCAGTCGTGGTCGGTGCTGGTGTTGCGCCGGGGGCACCGCGGACTTTGTCGCGGTCCGCGGTGTGGCTCGAAGGACGCCACGACGGTGCGGTGCGGGTCGTGGCTGCGCAGCGGCACGGGACGGTGCTGCTTGACCGGCACGGGTGGGGGCAGGAGGCAAGTCTGCCGTTTGGTGGGGAGCACGTGCTGCGGTCGGGGGTGTTCACGGTTGAGCTCGTCAATGGGGGGTCGTTGGCGAAATTCGCGGTGACGACCGGGTTGGGTGATGTGCGACCGCCGGGGGACGGGCAGATAGATGGAACGGCGCCGCGGTGGTCGCGGCGGGACGTGTTCAATCCTGCGGTTCCGGCCCGGACGGTCGCGGCGCTTTGCGTGCTGGCGTGCGGGCGGCCGGGTCCGGTGCAGTCGATCGGGACGGCAGAGGTGGTGGGGCACATGGTTGACGACCTGCTCGGGTTGAAGAAGTCGGACGGGTTCCTCACGCGGCGTCTGGACCAGGCGCTCGCGGATCTGGGGGCGGTGGTGCCCCCCGGGCAGGAGAAGGTCCCGACGATCGCGGAGCAGATGCTGCGGGGCGGGGTGCTCGAGGACACTGTGTATGTCGAGCTGGGGCAGCTCCTGGAGCAACGCCGCCGTGAGGGTGCCCGCGCGGTGGCGGAGCGTGCACGTGCTGAGCATGGGCGCACGGCCCGTGTGCGTCCGGCGCCGCCTCAGTTGCCACCGTTTGGGGGTGGGCAGCGATGAGGGGCTGGGCAGTGGAGCAGATGTGTTGGTCGCGGTCGTGGGGCCGGACACCGGTGGTCGGCTGACGTCCATCCCGCTGGACCTGGGTGTCAACGCGGCAGCCGCATGGGCGCCGCCGCCCGGCGGTGACGAACCGGCGAGCTCGCCCGCGGCGCCTCCCGCCGTAACGCCGCACACGGATGCGGTGAACTACCGCAGGCTCCGGGTGCCAGCCCACACTCGAGTCCCGGGCCGCTCACCCGGGTGGAGCGCCGCTTCCTGATCTCGACGGGCCGGTCGCCGCCCGCCGACTTAGCATCGGCAGCACCGCGACCAACGTGTCGCTCTCGTCACGAGGAGGGGTGGACCACCGTGGGCATCCAGACCTCTCTCGACGCGCTGCGCGCGGCCGGCCGAATCGTCGACGCCATGCGGCTCGCCGACGAGCTCGCGTTCGAGAGCAGCAGGGACCCCGGAGTCCGCACGATCCGCGTGCTGACCGCGGCCCTGGACGACACGGATCAGCTGTCAGCGATCGCGGCGGTGCACGCGCTCGGCACGATTGCCGACGACGAAGCGTCCCGGGTACTGGTCCGGCTGCTCTCGGACGAACGGCTCTTCGTCCGGGAGCACGCCGCGTGGGTGCTCGGCTCGGTGCTGCCGCGCCCCGATGCGATCGCGCGGCTGATCGGCATGACGGCAGCCGGGGGGTTCGGAGGCATGCTCGCGCAGCGGACCCTCGAGCAGTGGTCTGCGGGCGCGGCCGAGCACGTCGCGGTCGGTCTCGAGACCGCTCTGCTCGGCGCGGCCGAGCCCGCCGCCCGGGCCCGAGTCGTCGAGACGCTCGGGCTGGTCCGGCACGCCATCGCGGTGCGGCCCCTGCTCGCCATCGCGGCCAGCTCGAGCGAGGAGCGGGGAGTGCGGTCGGCCGCCGTTGCCGCGCTCGGGCAGCGCCCCGGCGATCATGCCGTCATGGGCCTGCTCGATGACCTGGCGTCGGGAGACGACCACCTCGCGGAGGTCGCCCGGCTGTCGCTCGTCGACATCGACGCCGGGGCGCCGCGGCGACAGGAGCTCGGGCGCGACGGACTCACCGTCGCTCAGCTGTTCCTGCACGCCGACATCGATGCGCGGCTCAGCGCCGCCGGCGCCGGCGACAACGGTGGGATCGCCACCCTGCTGGTACGGCTCGGCGACGCGCTCGTGGCGCCGGGCCCCGGCGGGCCGGCCGCGACGCGCGTGCTCACCATGTCCCGCGGGACGGCGGCGCAGGCTACGGCCGACCTGGGCACCTTCGCAGAGGTCGGGCACCTCTATGGACGAGTACCGCTGCCGCGGGACCCGTCGGCCACCGCGACGGCCTGGTCCCTGCGCGTGCCGGCCCGTCGAGGTATCCGCCGCATCTTGCGCGCCGCGGGTGGTGTCGACCTGGTCCACCTGCGCATGGCCGACGTCGGCAGCCTGGCCGCGGCCGATGTCGCGCGTGAGCTCGACGTCCCCGTGGTGTTCACCGTCGCGCCGGACCCGCACGGCGTCATCCAGTCACTGGACCTCGCGGGCCGGCTGACCAGGCAGAACTTCGGGGCGGTCGACGAGGTGGAGCACTTCTGGTTCCGAGCCCGCCTCGTGCAGCGGCTCGCGGCCAACGCGTCGCACACGGTGCTGTTCCCGCGGCCGGCACTGGAGCGCGACATGCGCGAGCTCGTCGGCATCGACATCACTGCGCACCCCGAGCGGCACACCATCGTGCCCGAGGGAGTCGACCTCGTGGTCGTCGACCGTGCGGTGGCCGAGGCGCAGGCTCACGCAGCCGGTGCGGCACCGTCCGAGGCGGTGGCCGAGCTGCGCGCCCTGGTCGAGGCCTTGCCGATCGAGCGCCGGACGCTGCCGCTGATCGTGAGCGTCGGGCGGCTGCACCGCGTCAAGGGCATGGCCACACTCGTGCAGGCCTGGGCCGCCGGTGACCTGCGCCACAGGGCGAACTTGCTCGTCATCGGTGGTGACCTCGACGACCCGTCTGCCGACGAGCGTGAGCAGCTGGAGCTGATCGACGCCATCGTGCCGGCCGCTGCGCGAACCACGGCCGGGCTGCTGCTCCCCGGGCACCGACCGAACGACGTGGTGGCCCGCTGGGTCGCGGCCGCGCGCACCGGGCTACCCGGTCTGAGCGCACCGCGCGGCATCTACGTGTGCGCGAGCCTGAAGGAGGAGTTCGGGATCGCGCTGCTCGAGGCCATGGCGTCAGGTCTGCTCGTGGTGGCTCCCGACGGCGGCGGCCCGGCCACCTACGTCGACGACGGCGACACCGGCGTCCTGACCGCCACCTGGCACCCCGGACGCCTGGCCACGGCGATCGGCGCCGCGCTCGCGGCGTCTGTCGAGGAGACCGACGCCCGACGGGCCGACCGGTCGCACGGGATCGTCGAGAAGAGCTTCACCATCCAGCGCATGGCCCAGATGCTCGGGGACGTCTACGCCGGTGTTGCCTCCGACGAGCGGGCCGCCCGGTCCTCGCTGGTCGTCCCGGGATGACCCTGCTCGTCATCAGCCCCGACTACGCCTCCCACCTGCTGCCTCTGGCCGCCCTCGGCGTTGCCTGGCAGGACGCGGGGGAGCGGGTCGTCGTGGCGTCCGGCCCGGCCACCGCACAGATCGTCGAGTCGTTCGGCTACGAGCGCGCCCCTCTGCAGCTCGGGCGCGGATCCAACCCCGGGGTGATCAGGGCCGACAAGCAGCCCGACGCGGAGGCCGACTCGCTCCGTGGCTTCTTCGACGCCACCCGTCGCGGGATGGTGCCGACGCTCACCTATCAGGCGACCGAGCGGCTGGTCGACCTCATGTGGCAGCCGGTCGAGAAGGCCCGCGCCACCCTCCAGCTGATCGAGGCCGTGCGCCCCGACGCCATCCTCGTCGACCACCTCGCCTACAGCGCTCGCCTGGCGCTGTGGGCCGCGGACGTCCCGCACGCCGACGTCGTACTCGGTCACCCGACGGCCCTGCCCGTCGGCGACGAGGTCTACGGCTGTCCACCCGTGTGGCCGCGCGCCTTCCGCCCTGACCCCGTCGAGATGGCTGGGCTCGAGRTGCTGTGTCGTCGGGTCGCCGCGGGCTTCACGGCCGAGTGGAACAGGGCCGCCGCGCAGCTCGCCCTCGGCCTGCCGAGTGTGGACGACGCCTTCGCCCTGCACGGGCCCCTGGTCCTCTACAACTACCCAGGCGAGCTTGCGCTGCCGGAGCGCGAACCCGCGCTGCCGCCGCACCGATACCTGGGCGCTTCGCTGCGCGCGGAGCCGGCCGATCGCGAGGTCGACACCTGGCTGAGCACCGGGGAACCGTTCGTGTACGTCAGCTTCGGCAGCTTCCTGTCTGTGCGCGGGGACGTGCTGGCCCGTGTGGTGGCGGCCCTGCGGGCGGCCGGGGTGCGGGCCGCGGTCGCGAGGGGGGCCACCCCGGTGGCGGAGCTGGGGGAGGTGCCGCCCGGCTGGCTGGTCCGGGAGTTCCTCCCGCAGGTGCGCCTGCTCCGGGAGGCGTCCGCGGCGGTCACGCACGGCGGCAACAACTCGGTCACCGAGTCGGTCGCCACCGCCACCCCGATKCTCGTCCTGCCGTTCTCCACCGACCAGTTCGCCGGCGCCGCGGCAGTCGAGCGCGCCGGCGTGGGCGAAGCCCTGGACCCGAACGTAGCCTCCGTCGACGAGCTCCGTGCGGCGCTCGTGCGGCTGCTGGAGCTCTCCGGCCCAGGTGCGCAGACGCTGCGGTCCGCGGCTCTCGCGCTCGATCAGGACCCGGGACCGGCCAGGGCGTGGCGCGCATCCGGTGCCTCGGCGATCAGCTGACCCATCGCCACGCGGTCGCCGGAGGCTGCGCGGTACCGCGCCATGAGTCGGGCGTTGGCCTCGTACTGATGCGCGACACCCTGAACGCGTACGCGGCCCTGCGCATCGACGCGCTCTTGCCGGACGCGTACCTGTTCCGCACGATGCGCACGGGCGAGCCGATCGTCATCCACAATGCGACCGAGTCGATCAGCAGGGAGCTGTCCGGCCGCGCCCGCGAACTGCTGCGCGACCTCGCGCCGAGCACCGCGTACGCCATCCCGATGCGCGCGCGTGATCGCACGGTTGGTGCCATCACGGTTTTCCTCGA